>CAZING010000083.1:0-12517 GCA_964540505.1 uncultured Cellvibrionaceae bacterium
TGTTGAAGCAGCAGGAGTTTATAGAGGCCGCGGAAGCCATGGGGTTAAAGAAGACGGTTATTATGTTCAAACACCTTTTACCCAATGTACTCGGGCCTATAATCGTGTACGCGACCTTGACCGTTCCGAGTGTCATTTTGCTGGAATCCTTTCTAAGCTTTCTCGGTTTGGGTATTCAGCCGCCGCAATCGTCTTGGGGCTCTTTGATTTCCAGTGGTGTCGATACTATGGAGGAGTACCCCTGGTTGTTGATTTTTCCAGCCATTACTTTGTCTGCAACTTTATTCGCATTGAATTTTCTTGGCGACGGGCTTAGAGACGCACTGGACCCAAAGGCCTCCAAGGACTGAACTATGGCGTTACTCGACGTTAAAAATCTCACCACCGAGTTCCATTCCCGCGAAGGTGTGTTCACCGCAGTGAAAGGCGTCAGTTTCAAAGTGGAACCGGGCGAGATTGTCGCCATAGTGGGCGAGTCCGGTTCGGGTAAATCCGTGACCTGCTACAGCCTTCTCGGGCTTGTGCCATCACCGCCTGCGAAAATCGTATCCGGCGAGGCCTATTTCGACGGCGTGGATCTGCTCAAACTCAGTTCGAGGCAGTTGTTAGCCTACAGAGGCAACCGCGTCGGCATGATCTTTCAAGACCCCATGACCTCACTGACCCCCCACATGAGCATCGCCCGACAGCTGATAGAGCCGTTGCAGAAGCATCAAAAGATGGGTAAGAGGCTCGCTCGTGAGAAGGCGATTGCGGTATTAGAAGAGGTGGGCATCCGAAATGCGGCCGAGCGTATCGACAATTTCCCTCATGAGTTTTCCGGTGGCATGCGACAAAGAGTGATGATCGCGATGGCGCTGATCAACGAACCTGAATTGTTGATCGCCGACGAACCGACTACCGCATTAGATGTGACAATCCAAGCACAAATTCTGGACCTTATTCGCGACCTTCAAAAAAGGCGCGGTCTTTCGGTGATTTTTATCAGCCATGACCTTGCGGTGGTTGCAAGTTTGGCGGACCGCATCCTGGTGATGAAAGACGGCGAGGTGGTTGAGCAAGGCGGGCAGGAGGAGATTTTTCACAACCCCAAACACAGTTATACACGCAAACTCCTATCCGCCGTCCCGCACAGCGCCAAGCCTACCGCCGCACTTTTCGAGCCCAGCGATTCGGGGTTTTTAAAAGTAACGAACCTGACGAAAACGTTTGTAAAAAATCGCGGTTTTACGGGCCGACAAGTGAGCCGCGTCGCTGCGCTGCGACAGGTGAGCTTTGAGTTGCGCCGTGGTGAAATATTGGGTTTGGTTGGCGAATCGGGTTCGGGAAAGTCGACGCTTGGCCGATGCATTATACGGTTGCTCCAGGCCGATGGTGGCGCGATTGAGTTGAACGGTAAGGAAATCAGCCGGTTCGAGCGCGAACAACTTCGCCTAGCAAGGCGCGATTTTCAAATGATTTTTCAAGACCCTTATGCCTCATTGAACCCCCGGATGACGGTTTTCGATGCCATCGCCGAGCCATTAGTGACGCACAAACTGGCGACCAAACGAAACCTGCTGTCCAAGGTGAATCAGTTGATGGACGACGTAGGCCTCGCCCGAAGCGTCATTCGCAAATACCCCCATGAGTTCTCAGGCGGTCAGCGACAAAGAATTGCGATAGCGCGAGCCCTGGCTATGGAGCCGAAGCTGATCGTCGCGGACGAGCCGGTGTCCGCGCTGGACGTCACCATACAGGCACAAATTCTAGAACTGCTTCTGGCCTTAACCGGTAAGTTAAATTTGTCGATGGTTTTTATCTCGCACGACCTGTCGGTGGTGCGCTACATCGCAGACCGCGTGGCGGTGCTGCAACAAGGCGAAATAGTCGAGATCGGCGACACCGAGGCGCTTTACGCCAATCCCAACCATTCATATACACAAAAGCTGATCGAGGCCATACCCCAAGTCGACTGGCAAACACGATAAGCCCATCCGTAAAACGACCAGGACATAGGACGAAAGGGCGACGAAATCGAGCCGTGAGCGGGCTTCGGCCTGCGCTAGGCCAGCAGCGCCACCACGTTACAATCGCCAGAGGCTTCGGATTCATCTCTTCGGGGTTGTGGCTGAAAGCCAGCCACTCTGCGTCGTTCATAGTCCGTTTGGTTTAACCAAACTTCGCGCTTCGCAGGGACGTTAAAGGAAACCGGTTTATTCGTTATACGGATAAATAAAACGAACTCGCCGCACGGCAGAACCAAAGGAAACCATAACGAAAGAATGCCGTTAATGTGTTAACAAAAACGGCTTATGAAGCGAATCTCGAAAAGCTCTAGGTCCAGGCGCTATTGGACTTGATCAGAGATTCCGTGAAGTCGTACTGACTTGTCAATTCATACCGAGAAATTACGCGAAGGTAACTTCAAAAAAAACCGGTAAGCGAAATTGAGTGGTTTCGGCTTAAGCCGGTTCCACGTTTTCGGCTTGCGGCCCTTTTTGACCGGACCCTTCAGTGAAGGTAACCGCTTGACCTTCCTTCAAAGTTTTGAATCCGGACCCGATAATGTTGCTGAAGTGGACGAATAAGTCGGCACCTCCGTCTCGGCTGATGAAACCATATCCCTTGCTTTCATTGAACCACTTAACGGTTCCACTGAGTTTCTCTGACATGTGTGTGATCTACCTTAGCAATAACTACTGGACTTTGTTACATGAGTCAGCATCAGAACCGGCGCCGGTACCGCTTTGCGCGAGAAAACCTTGATCAATAAAGGAATGACAGGGAAGGCGGGATCAAGCAAGAAACAAACTTCTTCGAGGACGAACAAGTACCACTGTAACCCGATGACCCAAGCTCCCCAGCGCTCCATTATTGCAGTGCTGCTTGCAATTAAGTTATTTAAGCTTTAACTCGTTTGGAGATAAATCAAAAAATAACTCAGCGCGCAGACTCTGGGCTTTCCTGGCCCCAATAGACTAGCTCACTCATTCGGATTCTAGGACGGTTATCTGACAATAGCAATACGAAGATAGGCGCATTTTATCGCGTAAAGAGGGCTTAAAGAGGGCGTCACAAAACGTTTCAGATGGTGAGTGGGTGCGATCCGGGGTAATAGGTGTTTACAGGCTCTAAGGCAACCGCTAAGTAACTGGAGAGCCGCTGTTGGCGACCGGCGACTTGCAGGCTTTTTACCGAAGGATCGCGATTTCTGGGGAGCGTGCACACTGTGTTACGAACTCGACATCTTTGTGTGCAACCGCTTTGGCAGAGTGCGCAAACTCGCGGGGGTAGTCGAAGTGGCAACTCCGGTGCAGTTACCCCGATCGCGGCTATCGGGCGCCGTCGGTCATGCCACTTAAATCTTTATCTCTGCTACGAAATTCACTTGGAATCGAGCGGCGTCGGATGGTAACCGAGAAGCCCCGCCTGCAGGCTCAGTAACTATCTGTCGGCGGAGTAGGGCACGCGAGGTTGGTGTGGGGCCAGTGTCGACTTGCCTTTGTCAAAAAGCGCTTGTACATCCGGCTTGACCCCGAGTTTCATTCGTTTCGAAAGCATAGTGACGGGGAACAAACAAAAGCCGGTTTCACCGAGACAAGTCGCGCGGCTTTTGCCTCTTTGGTCTTCGTACACCACCCAACGCAAACCCAATTCCGCAACGAATACGTCGCCTAGCACCACACCCAGCGCTTGTTGCGTTTCAGTATCTACTTGCGTGACGAACTCGTTGTCTACTATGCGCTGTAAAGATCGGAGGTCCGATAAGTTCTTTCGAAGCGGCGCACCAAATTCCATTTTTGTGATTTCGGCCACACGCTCTCTGTGGCGCTCTAAAAAACCCTCGTCCACCCAGCGCAACTCGCTGATTTGCGGCGCGGCGTGTGCCTGGGTCGCGTTAAAGAGCAGAAAGGAAAAAGCGATATAAATGGTGCGTCGGATGTTCATATTGTTCTCTCTTTCAATTTTGCAAATTATGGGATCGCGGGCTCGCAGCATTCAACAGTGTCACTCCGGCCACATCTTAATGCGAAAGCCCGCCCGTTTATAGGCTCGCAAGCCGCCATCGCAGCTCTGGTGCCTATCTGGCGGCTATTCGAAGGCATCCCGCTACTGAGTTGACACGGGCCGGCAATCGCGCCGCGGGTTGCCGCCCATCCGAGCCGCCTAAACCTCGCCAAGGTCGTGAAACCTGTGAGGTCTTCTGCATCCGCATCCGCCGACCGACGCTAATTCGGTCAAAGGGTTGCAATAAAAGATCATCGAATTATATAGTCGCCCCCTTTAGGATCGCTACGGCCAGCCCCGCGCTTGCTGTAACTATGGAAATCCTGCTCGCCCCGGAACAATCCTAAGACTGGCTGCCGGACATTTAAATTTCGCTTCCCTATTAAAGTTTAAGGCAATTCATGAAAAAGCTCGCGACCGTCCTTTTGGTACTCCTTCTAGCAGTGCTGGGGGCCCCGTTTTTTGCAGGTATGAAAGCCAAGCAAGAGCTCGACCAAGTCGTGGCTTATTTGAGCTCGCAACCGGGATACCAGCTCGAGTTGGTCGACTACCACCGAGGTTGGTTGAAATCCCGTGCAAAATTGGTGTTGCAGTCTGCGGCTTTGGGGACGTCCGTTTCGCAATTTCACGCTGAAATCACCGAGCCGACAATACCCATAGAGCTTGCTCTCAACCACGGGCCTTTAATTTTGACCGACGGTTTCAAACTGGGGTGGTTTTCGGGTATTTCGTTTGTCACTGCAGAGCCACAGAGCGTGTTGGCAGTGCTGTTGAACCAGCCGCCCGATACGCGCTTGGGGCAAGTTAACTTCCTTATGGACCTGTTCGGCAATGTCCATTTCAATGACCGCTCGGTGGAGCTTTCGTTGCAGCTTGACGAAGAGACAGTCGAAGCGGCGGCCTACGCCGGGCAGGGTACCCTAACAAGAGACGGTCGCTTGAACTATGCAGCAGTCTTGCCTTCGGTTAGCCTGCGAGACCCACAGACCGAAGTCGTCCTCGAGAATCTCGAAATCAAGGCAGAGATCCATCTCAACGCGCTGTCGCAGACCCGCGTGTTCGCTCCAGGTGTGATCGAGTTCTCCGTAGACACAGCGAGCGGCCTAGGCGAGGGCATTAACGATTTCTCTTTAAAAGGGCTGCGGATCGTGTCCGATAACGCGCTGGTGGGTGAGGCAGAAGCGCTCGCCAATATGAGCGTTTCTGTGACTTTCGACGAACTGTCGCTTGAGGACAACCTCATAGAGCAATTTCATTCCCAATTGATTCTCGAAAGAATCAGCCTCGCGTTTTTGAATCAATATGCGGAAGGTATGGCCGCTTTAAATGGCGCCGAAGGCTCGGTGAGTCCTATGGGGTTGGATATTCTTGGTTTGATCACCCAACAGTTGCTGCCGGCCGGGCCGAGGATCAACCTCGAGGAGCTATCGTTCAAATCTGAAAAAGGCGACCTCAGTTTCAATGCGCAGGCCTACCTTGCCGATCAAAACAATCAAGCAGTGACCAACCCGTTTTTGATTTTCCAAGCGTTGGTCGTCGACGCCGAGTTTGCTGCAGATCGCTCTTTGGTACTGGAGATAATGACACAATCCGCCAAAGATTCGCTTGCCGACGCCGCTGATCAGCAAGTGCTCAGCATGAGCGAAGAACAACGTCTCGAGCAAGCCTCAGAGCAAGCGAGCACGCAACTCGACCTTTTCCTTCTGCAGGGGTTCTTTCTGCAAAACGATGACAAAATTACCGCAAAATTCAGTTTCGCAGACGGTACCGCGACCTTGAATGGCAAGCCTATGCCGATGCCTTTTTAATAACAGTGTTAACGGCGGACAGAAGGCTATTGATTACAGGCGTACTTTTTAATCTGCTGTTGTTCGGGCTTTGGTGGTTGCCCGATCATCTTCAGCAGGCGCTTGAATTCGACAGGACGGCTATAGCCGGGGGGCAGTGGTGGCGACTGTTTACCGCAAGCTGGGTGCACTTCACTGGTTACCATACGGCCATGAACGCCATTGGGGTCGGTTTGATTGCCTGGTTCCTCTGGCCGGACAACCGCTTTCCATTTTGGCTTTTCGCTTTGATAATTCTGCCTGTTTGTGTGGGGGTAGGTTTGTTTTTCTTTGCGAAAGAAATTGCTATTTACCGCGGCTACAGCGGTGCCCTGTACGGTTGTCTTTTAATCGGACTTTTGTTGAATGTGCGTAAAGACCCTTTATGGTTCGGTCTTGCGACAGTCGTTTTACTTGGCAAAATCGTTTACGAGCAGTTGCCTTGGTTCGACCCTGATTATATGCAAAGCCAAATCGGTGCAGCGGTGGCCGCCGAGGCGCATTTGGTAGGCGTGTTGAGCGCCTTGGTGCTCGGCGCGGCGGCGCTTGCCTACCCCAAGCGGCGGTCTGAAGAGGCTTAAACCAGTCGTAGTTGAAATACACTGAAAGCCCTCGCAAGGGCTTTTATTGCAGGTGCGGCGTCGCGCTTATCGCCAATACTTACAAAGATAGGCGGTCTCGCGGGTGACTTTAACGTCAAAGCTCGCGTCTTTTTCAACTTCAAAGCTCTGACCGTCGGTGAATGTTTGCCAGGTGGTCTCGGCGGGCAGGCGCACGACCAGCTCACCGCATACCACCGTCATCACCTCTTTGCAGTCGGTCGCGAAGCTGTAGTCGCCCTCGGTCATTACGCCAACTGTGGCCGGAAGGTTTGGTGTCGAAAAGGCGATCGATTTAACGGCGCCGTCGAAGTATTCATTTACATCTAGCATTTTGGGCCTCTCATTGCGTATAAAGCGCGCATTATAATGCTGCGCCGAAATCGGGTTTGGTTTTTTTAAGCCACTTAGACAGATTCAATCGCAACAGGCCCTAATCAGCAGGCAAGCCAATGAAGCAATCTCCACCGGAAGACCGAAACTTCGACGATTTGGCCAGCCGGTTTGCGCGCAACATCTACAACACCCAAAAAGGGGGCTTGCGGCTTGAAATATTGCGCCGCGATTTTCGCGAATATTTGCCGAACGAACGGCTGCGTGTTCTGGATGTGGGCGGCGGTCAAGGTCAGTTGGCCCTGGAGCTTGCGACGCAAGGGCATCAGGTTTTGTTGACCGATGTCTCCGAGAAGATGCTCGCCGAGGCCGCGCAGGCGGGCGGTAGGGCACAGTTGGCTGCAGGTGGAGGCACACTGGAGTGCCGGCAGTTATCCATATACGCTCTAGAGAGCTTGAAGCTGCCCGCGTTCGACTTGGTGATGTGCCATGCGGTGCTCGAATGGCTTGCCGAGCCCGAGCAGGGTTTCCAAGCGTTGCTGCCTATGGTGCGTCCGGGCGGGCTTCTGTCGTTGGTGGTCTATAACATCAACGGTTTGATTATGAAAAACCTGCTGCGTGGCAATTACCAAAAAATTATAGCGAAGCAGTTTCGAGGCACCCGCGGCAGCTTAACGCCGAGTCACCCGGTGTCGCCAGAGCAAATGATTTCGCAGATTGAAAACGCGGGCTTAAGCGTCGAATGTTACAGCGGCATTCGAGTGTTCAACGATTATCAACTGGACAAGCAATTGCGAGAAAGCAGACAGCAAGAGGTTCTCGATTTGGAGTTGGCGCTTTCTCGGCAGGAACCGTTTCGTGCACTTGGGCGGTATTTGCACTTTTTATGTCGTCGGCCAACATAAGCGGGCGGTTAGCGCTGACGGTCCAATAAAACGTCTCGCGCCTGGTTGACTCTGGCCGCTAGAAAATCGCTGCCGCCTCGGTCTGGGTGCAGTTTTTGAATCAGCCGTTTGTGCGCGGCGATTATCTCATCTGAGCTTGGCGTGCCTTTAAGCCCCAGTATCTGCAGCGCTTCATCGCGCGCCGGTGCGCCAAAATCCGGAGGCGGATGTTGCGCTTGTGCGCCTTGTTGGCTTTTCTGAAGATGTCGTAATAAGTAGGCCGCTTTGGTGTCTTCTTTGTCGCACTGGTCAATCAAACCTTGAAGCTCTTCCAGGGAGAGCGATTCGACGGGGCGGCCCGAATAGGTGCCTTTGCGGATAACTCCGGTGATGCGCCCGGTGCGAAGTTCAATTTTTATATCCAGAAAGGCTGTACGAAAAGGCACGCTGCCGCCCCGGTTCATCCACAATGGCAGTAAGCGAAATGCTGCGCCCGCGCCGAATCGCAACAGAGGAATGAGTGCGGCGATGACCACACCCAACCAGTGCGCTCGTCCGGTCGCGACGCCGAGAACCAACAGGGCCATAAGTGCAAAGAGTGCGCCGCGCCAAAGCATGCGTTTTTTGCGCTGTGCGGGCAGCCGTTTAAGTCGCGATACGCCAAACCACAAAAAGTAAAGCAGCGCCGCCGCCAGAATCAATTTAATTAGCATTTCGGGTTCAATTTAATAGGTGTGAAATGGTTAATGTAACGCCTATGTTGTTGAAATACTGCGTTTCCTTTTCCAAGGTGGTGGCGGTCAAGGGGTTGTCTGCGAGCCAACCCCGTGGCAACGCCAAGTCGTAGCGGCTCGGCGCGCGCTGCAAAAGCAAGGGTTCGAAAGTGAGTTCCTCCCGGCGTCTGTGCAAGATAACGGCTATCCGTAAGCACAGCACCATTGGGTAAATTGCGTTTTTCTCCTGTTTGGTCAGTCCCTCGAAACGAAGCTCGCTGAGTTTTTTTCGGTGACCGCGCACAAGAGTCGCTAAAATATGCTGCTCGTAACGACCAAAACCGGCAAGGTCGCTGTGGCTTAAAATATAAAAGCTGTGCTGGTGGTGGCTGGCATGAGAGACGCCAAGACCGACCTCATGAAGCATGGCCGCCCAACTTAAAATTTTGGTGCGAGATACACCCGGGAGGTCGGGACTTTTTATTTGACGCCAAAATAAAACGGCGCATTTGGCTACGCGATCGGCTTGGGTTGTGTCGACGTGGTATTGTCGTTGGAGTTTGGCCACCGCTGCCACCCGAGCATCGCTGTTGTGGGCGCGACCGATGGTGTCATAGATCAAACCGTTTTTCAGGGCAGCGTCGGCGACGTGAATTTTATCAATTTTAAATTGGTCGAAAATTGCTTTCAGAATTGCGATGCCGCCCGGCAAAACATCGCTGCGTAACTTCGGTAAGGTCTGCAAGGTTTTGCTGGGGTTATCGCCAAGGTTCTGATAAAGCTGATCAAGCCCTTCGCGGCGAATAACAGCGCCGCCGTCGACAGGAGCCAACAACTCGGCAATGGTGCGCATGGTTCCGGAGGTTCCGTAGGCTATATCCCAACCTTTTCTAATGTAGGCCGGGCGGATCACCTCGATATCAGAACAGGTTGAAAGATACGCCTGGCGGAGGGTTTTCGTGTTGACGCCGGAGGCGAGAAAACGATCGGTGCCGGACACGCATCCGAAACTTAAGCTCTCAAGTAACTCCGGGGTCTCATCGCGGCCGATAATAAACTCGGTGCTGGCGCCGCCTATATCCACGACCAAGCGGCGATTATTATCATTGGTGACGCAATGCGCGAGGCCGCTGTAAACAAGCCGAGCTTCTTCGAAGCCGGAAATAATAGCGATGGGATGACCGAGCGCGACCTCGGCTTTTTCCAGAAACGCGCGGGCGTTTGACGCAGTGCGTAAACTTTTGGTGCCCACCGCACGAATTTGAGCGCTGGGTATTTCCCGCAACCGTTCAGCGAAGCGCTCCAGGCACTCGAGCGCTCTTTGTTGCGCGTCCTCGGCGATCTTACCATTGGTCATAGCTCGGGCGAGTTGTACCATTTCCTTGACTTTATCTATCGTCTCTAAGGTGTCGTCGTGGACCCGGGTGATGATCATATGAAAACTGTTGGAGCCCAAGTCTACAGCGGCGAAATAGGGCGAGGTGAAGTGTGACATAAAGCGCTCTTCAACTTGATTGCCTGTGGATCATACCACCATTGTTTCGGCGAGTTTACGCCTCTCGGCTAGGCCGCCGGCGCCGGGTGTGAAATGACAGGTCCTTAGCGCGGTTCTTTTGGCAAGACTGTGACCTGATGCAAGAGCTAAGGCCGCGCGTCGGGTGTGGTCTTGTGATCGGCGGTGACCGTCAACATGGCGAAGCTCGACTCTGAGCATTTTAGACCTTTGGGGTGTAACGCGGTACACTTTGCGGCGTTTGAGTTTCCGCGCCTGGCGATCTTCTTTTTAATTTTAAAGCGGAGTCCCGTGTCCAAAAGCTTGCAGCACGCTCACGAATTCTCCTCCCACAACAGCCGCCAATTGATGGGGCTGAGGGTGTTGAAAAATAACCATAAGTTGATTCGCCGATTGCGGGCCGAACACGGCTATCCCTCGCATCACGGCAACAAAGTGTGGAACAGCAGTATGGTGCTGATGGATTACCTGCGCCAGAAGCCCCCGAGGCGCCAGTGCCAGGTGCTGGAGGTGGGGTGCGGCTGGGCCATTGCCGCTATCTACTGCGCGAAGCGGTGGCGGTGTCAGGTGTCTGGGCTCGATATCGATAAAAGCGTATTGCCGTTTGCGCAGCTGCACGCGGAAATCAACAAAACCGCGATCGACACCCACGCGAAGAGCTTTCAGCGCGCGAGCGGGGCATTTCTGCAGTCGTTTGACCTTGTGATCGGCGCCGACATTTGCTTTTGGGATGATATGTCGCGGCCTTTGTACAACTTGGTCAAGCGCGCGAGCGGTGCCGGCGCGCGGGTAGTGCTCGCCGACCCCGGTCGGGCGCCGTTTATGGCACTGGCGGAGCGGGCGGTCGCCTCACTTAACGGGGAACTGCAGGCTCACGCAATTGTCGATCCGCTACAGACCTCCTCTTGGGTGTTGGACGTCCCCGGGCAAAAGTAAAATCCGACTCGAAACGACAGGTGACACAGATGACTTTCAATGATCGGCACGCAGTGTTGGCTACCTCCATGACCGAATTTCCCGAGGGCAGCGAGAAAGCCGTGTTCGGTATGGGTTGCTTCTGGGGCGTCGAGCGTTTGTTCTGGCAGCAACAAGGCGTGATCACCACCGCTTGTGGGTACAGTGGCGGACGCCGAGCGGAGCCCACCTATGAGCAGGTGTGTTCGGGTGCGACCGGACACGCCGAAGTGGTGCTGGTGGTTTTCTCCGCCGAGCAGATCCAATACTCCGATCTGCTCCGGCTATTTTGGGAAAACCATAACCCCACACAAGGCATGCGGCAGGCGAACGACATCGGCTCGCAATACCGCTCGGTGATCTATTGTTTCGACGACGCGCAATTGTTAGCGGCGATCGCCAGCCGCGACGCCTATCAACACCAGCTTTCGCCACTGGATGGCCTGGCTATCACCACGGAAATTGAGCCGGCACCGCCGTTTTATTATGCCGAGCAGTTTCACCAGCAGTATTTGCACAAAAACCCCGGCGGCTATTGCAATATGCAGTCGGTTGTCAAAACGGGATTGCCGCGCTTGGAAAACGTCTGAATGCGAGCCCGCGTTCTTGGGCGCCGCCTCGGGGCCTACAAACGCGCGACCCGCACTCGGCTGTTACAGCTCTAAAGGGTTTATCGGTTCGTGTGGGAAAGGGCCGGAATCGGACATTTTTAACCGATAAGCAAAGGCTATGATGTGGGCGACGGCTATGTAGAGCTCCTCGGGAATGCGCTCGCCAAGCTCTATGCGGCTTAGCAGTTCCGCGAGCGCCGGGTTATCGCACAAAGGGACATTGTGTTCGAGCGCTATTCGGGCAATTTCACGGGCGTCAAAGTCGCGGCCCTTTGCGGTAATCTGCGGCGCGCCTTTACCGTCATAAAAAAGCGCGACCGCTGTTTTAATTTCAGGGCGAATATCGCTCATGTGCGCTCATTGATCATCATCAGTTCCATACCCATCGGCCTATGAGGCTGGTCGGTTTGCTCGCAGTGTATTTCCTTGACCGTCAGCCCGCGCGCCTGCAATTGCTCGGTGAGTTGGTGTAACCCGGAATTAGCTCGTTGCTGCAGGTTCTTGGAACTCGCCCACATCTTGGCATCCATTTGTTTCTCGCAGATGCCAAGGTCAATGCCCAGGGTTTCGCTTTGCTCCAAAACAAGCTCCATATACACCCGCCAATAGTGCTTGGGCTGTTTGCGTTTTCGCTTTTTGTTGTCTTCCTCGTCGGGGGCTCGGTATTCCTGCCATACCATGGCGACACTGCCAAAGCCGTCGAACCACCGCACCGGAATATCAAGAAGCAAACTGGGCGTGGCGAATTGCGGGTCGCCGACCAGCGGCAGAGTCGAGCGGTATTGTTGTACTTGGATTTGGGCCAAGGCGCCGCGAAGCTGCGTCTGCAGGGCCCTGAGCGAGGCTTCGAGCGCGGCCGCCCTGGGTGCAGATGAAGGTTTGGCGAAAGACAATAGCAGCTTCAACAGGGGTTCGAGACCGGCTTTGGCGCCAGGCTCTAGGCCTCGAGCTTGGGTGTTTAGCAGTTTCTCAACGCTTTCCAATGCAAGCAGCAAATTACGTTTGGTGTCCTGCGCCAATGTTTCCGGGCGTTCGCTGAATTGACCGTCGCGCAGGTGGCGTTCAAGCAGGGTACCGCTTCGCGATAGCGCCTC
>CAZING010000084.1:0-3422 GCA_964540505.1 uncultured Cellvibrionaceae bacterium
GGCAGGTAGAATTGCAACACTTGAAGACCTGCACTTGGACCGCATTACTAACGAAGTTTATCTTTTCAGGGCAAGGAACAAATATGAAAATCTTATTTCGAATGCTGCAAATCGCCGCACTTAGCAGTTTCTTGGCCGGTTGCGGGATCAACAACATCCCGACGCTGGATGAGCAGGCCAAATCGGCCTGGGCCCAGGTGGAAAACCAATACCAGCGGCGCGCCGATTTGGTGCCGAACCTAGTGGAGACCGTTAAGGGCTACGCCGCCCATGAACGCGAGACTTTGCAAGCCGTGGTCGACGCGCGCTCTCGGGTCGGCTCGGTGCAAGTGGACAGCGAAATGCTGAGCAACCCCCAGGCGATGCAACGCTTTGCCAGCGCGCAATCGGAGTTGACCAGTGCGCTGTCGCGATTGCTGGTCGTGGCCGAGCGCTATCCAGACTTAAAAGCCAACCAGAATTTTCTAACCTTACAATCGCAGCTCGAGGGCACCGAGAACCGCATCAGCGTGGCCAGACGCGACTATATTCAAGCGGTCCAGGCGTTTAACACCGAAATTCGAACCTTCCCCGGTCTCATCTGGCATAAGATTCTGCACAGTGATTTGGATATGAAAGAGACCTACGAGGCCACGGCACCTGCAGCCGACCAAGCGCCTAAGGTGGATTTTGGTGGTTAAAAACAAGGCGCTTTGCCGCTGGGCCCCGTTCGCCGCACTGGTGCTGCTGTTTGCGATCGCCAGTTCGACCCTGGCGGCACCTGAGTTTCCGACCCTCACCGGCCGCGTGGTGGATCAAGCGGACCTATTATCCGAGAAAGAAGAACAATGGCTGACCAGTCGCTTGAGCACGCTCGAGCACCAAAAGCGGGATCAACTGGTTGTGGTCACAGTGGCCTCGCTACAGGGTTATGCCATTGACGAGTACGGGTACCAACTCGGCCGCCATTGGGGCATAGGCCAAGAAGAGTCGGACAACGGCCTGCTGCTGATTGTGGCGCCGAATGAGCGCGAGGTTCGTATCGAAGTCGGTTACGGGCTCGAGGGCACGGTCACTGACGCGATTTCGGCCAATATCATTCAAAACCTGATACTGCCGAACTTCCGCGAGGGTAACTACGCTCTGGGCATCCAAACCGGCGTCGACGCGCTGCTGGACGTGCTTGGGGGGACTTACGAGCCCGCCCCTCCGCGTGAGAAAGAGCGCGAAAAATCGCCCCTGCTGCTGCCGTTGGTCATTTTCGCAATTTTTGCGATCCTCTCCGGGTTTGGCGGCGGCGGGGGCACGGGTGTTGGCCGCGGGCTGCTGCTCGGCGCTGCACTCGGCGGTTTCGGTCGCGGCGGCGGTGGTGGTGGCGGGGGCGGCGGCTTTGGCGGCGGCGGTGGCGGTTTTGGCGGAGGCGGCGCCTCGGGCGGCTGGTAAGGACTGAATATGATTTCTCAAACCGAACAATTGGCCTTGAGCCAAAGCGTCACTGAGATCGAGAAGCAAACCGACGCTGAGATCGTGCTGGTCGTTGCCGCGGCAAGCGACAACTACAACTATATCCCGACGCTTTGGGCGGCATTGATCGCGCTGCTTGCGCCCTTCTTGTTACTGATCTCGCCTTTTCATCTATCCGAATTCGAACTGGTCCTCAGCCAACTGTTGGTGTTTACCGCCTTGGCGCTGCTGTTTCGTCTGCGCCCAATATTGTCGCGGCTCATCCCGCGGCATATCAGACGCTGGCGGGCTTCAACCATGGCGCGGCGTCAGTTTCTCGACAACAATTTGCATTACACCCGCGGCCAAACCGGCGTGTTAATATTTGTCTCACTTCTCGAGCACCACGCGGAGATTCTGGCCGACCGAGGCATAGACCAAATGGTCGGCAAGGCCCAGTGGCAGACCATTGTCGACGCTTTAGTCGAAAGCCTGCGCGAGGGTAACCTTACAACCGGGTTGCAAACGTCGGTCGCGTCCTGCGGCGAGCTGCTGATCCGTCACGTTCCGGCCACCGAAGTGAAAAACGAGCTGCCAAATCATGTGGTGATTCTTTAGGACGGCAATCTAACGCTGGAAGCGCGCCGCTACTTCCAGTCTCCGACCTTTTGCCTAATAATGCTCCGTTTGGCCCGGCGGATATGCCCCGGGTCTTGTCATTTATCAGAGGAATTTACCATGCGAAACCTATGTCTGATTCTGCTTTCGGCAAGCGCCATGGTGTTGTTGTCGAGCTGCTCCGATCAAACGCGAGACGAGGTCCAAACTATGACCGAAAAAACCGCAAAAGCGCTTGAGCAAACCACCGAAGAGGCGCTTGAGGCCAGCAAAGAAGGCTACGAAAAATTAAAAGATTCCAGCGCCAAAACCTACGGTGACCTTAAGGAGTCCGCGAAAGAGGGCTATCAAACCACAAAAGAAAAAAGCGCTGATATGGCCGACGCTGCGGGCGAGAAAATGCACAATGCCGGCGAAAAAATTGAAGGCAAATACAACGAAACCTTGGAGAGAATGAAAACGAACTCACCCGACTGATCAGCGACAGCGCGAGCCGCAGACCAGCCCAAAAGACGGATGCGTAAATGGCGAATGCTTTACGCGCCCGCCGACAATTTGAAATAACGGCAAGCCACACGAGCGCCGTCCACTTTTTTCGCCAAGGGGTTCAGTCGGCTTTACCCCTTAGTGTTGCTCGGTCGCAGACCGACTCTTGGTCTTACTCAAGGTGTCGAGAAAACCCATCAGAAAGGCCGAGCCGACAAAGGTCAAATGGATAATCACGTACCACATCAATTTGCTGTTGTCGGTGCTTTTAACCTCCATAAACATTTTCAAAAGATGTATCGAGGATATGGCAACGATGCTCGCCGCAATTTTGGCTTTCAGTGAATTGGAATCCATAGTGCCGAGCCAGCCGAGCTTCTCGTCGCTCTCGTCTACATCCAACCGTGAGACGAAATTCTCGTAACCGCTCATCATCACCATAATCAGCAAGCCGCCGACCATGGCTAAATCGACCAGCGAGAGAATTCTAAGGATCACCTCCGCTTCGGTGTAGCTGAAAATGTGCAGCAGAAGGTGGTAGATTTCTTCAAAGAATTTAATACCCAGCGCGATAACGCCAAGGCTCAAACCCAAATAAATAGGCGCCAACACCCACCTTGAGCGGTAGATAAGTCTTTCGATAAAAGTTTCCATGAACCGCAATCCAACTCTGAAAGAGCGGCGGATTGTAGCGGAAACCCGACCACCACTGAAATGGCGAACAGGCGAAAAATTTCAAAGTTTTGCAATACGCGTCCACCCGCCGTAACGGTTTCTTATCGGACCGCGCGGGAGGCTCAGCAAAATCAGCGCAAGGCCAAGCAATACCCCAAGCACGGTTTGCAGCATGGTGGCCGAAAAGAGTATTGCCATAATCATTAACGCCATACCCAACA
>CAZING010000084.1:3522-5158 GCA_964540505.1 uncultured Cellvibrionaceae bacterium
GTCGCGATGATTTCATCAAAGGAGTAAGGAATTTGCAGCAGCATCGCCGCTGCCGCAAGCAGACAAAGGGTGCACCAGGTGCCCAGTAGGATCGGTTGAATAATGATGAAGCTAATCGAGACTATGCCAAGCGGCACGATCATAAACCCAAAAAGTAACACCAACCAGGGCATGGTGCGCCAGCGTCGGCGCGAGCCGAGCGCGCCTGTGAGAATTTCAAGAAGGTAGACCAGTGCTCCGAGCCCCGCGTCCGGCACGGGCCAAGCCTCGGAAACGCTGCTGGTGATAATTTCCTCTGTGCCGTTTTTGGTATCACTTGCGGGGCCTTGGAAAAACGGTTCCCAAACCGAATCGATTTGACCGAGCTGGTAAGCCGCCATATAACGCGATATCAGTAGGCCAACGACCGCGAGCACGATAATGGGCAGGCGCTGAAGCCAATCCGAAGGCGAGTAGTTCCACCCCGGCGGAATATCCGGCCCAGTCATAAACGCGACGGGCGATAAATGAGGAAAGGGCCGTATAGCAAATGCAAAACCTAAAAGCGCCGCGCCCACAAGCGTACCGTTTAGATAGGCGGCAGCGTCCGGCGACCAGAACACCAAGGGCGCCGTGGCGACCCAGACACCCACAACCGCCAACGCCCAACGCGATAAGCGCCCCCAAGGGGTAACAGAGAGCGTCATAGCGGCGAGCACCATAACCGCGATGCCCGAGCCAAAGTCACTGTAGCGCATCGCTTGAGTGCTGTAGCCTAATGTAAAGGGTGAAAACACCAACCACAGCCCAAGCGCCATATTGGCAAAAGGTGCCCAGAGGTTATCGCGATGCGCGCGATGGTAATAGCGTTCGTAGTTGTCGCGCACCTTCTGCGGATTTTTATTTTTCTCACCCGCCACCTGCATCCAATCGGGCGCAAGTATGTGGTTTGTTCGGTACCAAGCCAAAGGGTTATTCTTCAAGTTGTCGACAAGCAGTGGCAGTTTGTCCAGCAACCTGCGTTTCGGGTACCAATCGAGCGACTCCTGGGCGCGGCGAATCGATAGCGCATAATGGTCCGAGGCCATATCGATCATAAAGGGTTTAATAAAAGGCTTTTCACCGCGATCGAAATCGTCGGGTATCACAGGCTCGCTTTTCTCTTCCAGCCAGGCGCCGCCTTTAGCAACCAGTTTCGGCACAAGAATGGTGTGCCAGTGGTCACTGCCGTGAATCAATTCCCCAAGTTTATTTTGCAACGTTTTATAGCTGGCGACTTGTTCCTCACCGGCAAGCGCGACGAAATACTCCGGCAACGCATTGCGCTTGGCAATCACACTTGCAAACAACGACACCAGATCATCTTGATGAAGAAACGCCTGCCCAGCATTGACATCACCCGAATACAGTATGCTTTTGAGATCTTGTTCGTAAATTCGGGCTATTTGATGCGCCAAAGTCGGCACCGCGAAATCGTCCCCATAGACACCACCAAGACGCAACACCGCGACCGGAATATCGCCGTGCTCTTGTTGAATAATACTTTCTGTGTTGGCCTTGGATTGCGGGTACGCCCAACCGGGTTCTATCGGTGAATCTTCGTTGATGTATTCCCCGGGCTTTACGGGTTTGTGCACAAGCATTGTGCTCGTGTAAA
>CAZING010000084.1:5258-12456 GCA_964540505.1 uncultured Cellvibrionaceae bacterium
AGCAGCTGCCCTAAATTCCCGCCCGCGCCTGTGATTAACACGAGCGGTTTAGAGGCCGGCGATTGCTTGGTCGTTGACTTACTCGCTGATCTAGCCAATTTTATTCTCCAATTGAGTCGCTCCAGAGGCTCTTGCCGACAGCTGATTGGTACTATTTTCAAGCGGCTTCGCGCGCAATGCCATGTTCGCGCGCGAAGCTAAGGTTTTATCAACCCAGGAAGGCCCTAGACGCCTGCGCCAAACGGAACGCTTTCGCCTGCCTTTGGAATCGTTTTAATGCAACCGTCTGCCACCGCAGTTGTCTCGAGCTTTCAATACAAATTTCCAGTGAGCCTGTTACAGAGGCTTGAAGCGTTTTGATGGTCATTTGCTATGCATCAATTGCTCCAACCGTTTGCGCACGCAAGCGCTTTCTCAAGCGCCCAGGTATTTATACGGGCCTTGTTATTCTTGCAAGAGCGGGTGTAAAACTTGCGTCAAGGGGCGCGGGATTTGATTTCGCCTTGCGGCGAGTTCATTCTTTCTAGCCGTTCCCACGCCTACGCATGGGAGCGCATATGAGCACGACCGAATCAGGTCGAAACCCCGAGAGCGCGAATGCGGGATACCTTGGTACCGTCTCGGTGATTGAGCGTCTGCATTGCCGGGTACGGGTGCCCACGCCGGAGCACGGGCAATGCGACGCAATTGAAGGTCGTTACCGACAGAGTCGAGGACTTCATCTTCCGTTCTCGGCCCTTTGCGACCTCGGCGACGCTGGCTTCGCGTCATCCATGACGGCTACCGACGGGTAATGTTTAGGGGGATTCGAGTAAGGTCTCCATGGCATCCATAATCAGGTTCATCCGTGCAACGACGGCTTTAAACGGCGCCGGTGTCGCCAGATCAACGCCGGCTTCGGTCAATAAATTGTAGGGATAATCCGAACCGCCCGCGCGCAGCAGGTCGATATAAGCCGCGACCCCGGCCTCGCCCTCGTTAACCATTCGCTCATAAAGCGCGGTACCTGCGGTTACGGACGTGGCGTATTGGTATACGTACATGTTGTAGTAAAAATGAGGAATGAACAGCCACTCGTTGGTGTACAGGTCATCGATCAGCACCACGCCTTTATCGTGGCCGTGATAGCGCTTTAACAAATCGCCGTAAAGCTTCGATATTTTTTCGCCGGTTAGGGCTTCGCCCCGCTCCACGGCTTCATAAAGCATCAACTCAAACTCGGCGAACATGGTCTGGCGAAAGAAGGTAGCGCGGAGATTTTCGAGCCCGTAACCGAGATAATAAATTTTTTCCTCTTTAGAAGCGGCCCGGTCGACCATGTAATTCTGCAAAATTAATTCTAATGAAGTAGACGGAATCTCTGCGATGAAAGTCGCGTAACCGTATGTAGCGAAAGGCTGAGATTCTTGGGCGTAAAGCGTGTGCATCACATGCCCCCACTCGTGCGCCAGAGTTGACAGCGATTCATAATCATCATTATGGTTGAGCAAGACGTAGGGGTGCAGATCGTAAACCGAGCCGTTCATATAGGCGCCGCCGCGTTTGCCTTCGGCCGGGTACACATGCATCCATGGTTTAGCCATGGCTTCGCGTTGGCGGGCGACCCAATCGTCGCCGAGAATGGCCATGGCTTCAAGGGTGACCTCGCGAGAGGTTTCGAAATCGAATTGTTTTTCGAGGTCGACCAAGGGCGGGTAAATGTCGTAGTAATGCATTTGCTCGACACCCAATATTCGCCCGCGCAGTTCAAAGTAGCGATGCAAAGTCGGCAGGGCGTTGTTCACCTCTTCTACCAAGGTGCGGTAGACCGCTTCTGGCAAATTATCGGCAAACAACTCTCGACTGAGGACGCTGTCGTAGTTGCGTGCGCGCGCCAAAGCCACTTGCGTTTGAATATGGGCGTTTAGCGTGGCTCCGGCACTGTCGCGATACTCTTTCCAAGTCGACCAAAAAGCATCGAAGGTCTTTTTGCGTTCGGCCCGATCGCGACTCGCCCGCCAGCGGCTGTAACCTTGTTGGTCGATGCGGTGCTGCTTGCCGTCGGCCATGGTCACCATCGGCCAGGGAATGTCGGCATTGGCCAACAGTGAGTAAATATTCTCGGGCTGCTGGGCGACGGTGCCGAATAACGATAGGAGTTTCTCCCCTTCGGCATCCAAGGTATGAGGTATTCTTCGTATGCTGTTTTCAAGAAAAAAGCGGTAGGGTGCAAGCCGTGGCTCGCGTTTTAATTGGCGGTTTATTTTTTTCTCGCCAAGGCTTTGAATCTCTGGCCCGAGCCAGGCGATTGACTCGGACAAACGCGAGGAGGCCGCGGTGGCCAACTGCTGCAGCTCTTGGTGATCGGTTACGCGCAAGTCCTCATCCGACAACATGCTTGCGTAACTGCGCAGCCGCGCGGCCTCTTTATAGGTGCTGTAAACTCGCTCGAGCACTTCGAACAGGCGGTTGGGCTTTTTTGCAATAACGCCCTGAAGCTTCGCAAGTTCTGCGCTCTCGGCTAAAAGCTTCTCGCGCGCGCTTTGCCACGCGTCTATAGACGGATAAAGCTCAGTTAAATCCCAAGTGTGGCGGGCATCTTCTGCTGCGCCGCTGTTGGGTTGCGCTTGGGCGATGCTCGTTGCACACACACCAACCGTTAGGACAAAACCTATAAAAGCCGAAAAAATTCGCATAACCCACCCGCCTCCAGAGCGTTAAAAGCTGTTTTCCTCGGGGATAATAAAACGGTTTCACACCGATGACCACCGAAGTGGTCGCGCTCGACGCCAAACGTCACCGGCGGCCGCTTATCTGCGCTCGCCGCCTTTATTGCACCAGGCACATGCATTGGGCTGCAATTGTCGATAAGATCGCCGACCCTATAGAACCCTACAATTCCATTCGACAGGTTGAATCAATATGCTAAATAAGGTCCTGTTCGGCGCGTCGTTTTTCGGTATGACGGCGGTAATGCTCGGCGCTTTCGGCGCTCATGCTCTGCGCGCAAAGTTGACGCCCGAAGCCTTGGCGGTTTGGCAGACAGCCGTGCAATACCAGTTTTATCACGCGCTCGGTTTGTTGCTGGTGGCGGTGCTGCTTCGCCAGGACGAGGGTGTGTGGCTGCGCGCCGGCGCCGTCGCCTTCGCGGCGGGGATTTTACTGTTCAGCGGCAGCTTGTATGGACTTGCGCTCGGAGGCCCGCGGTGGCTAGGGCCGGTCACGCCGCTCGGCGGGCTGGCGTTTATTTTGGGTTGGGCGTGCCTGGCAATATCGGCTTGGAAATAAAACCGCGACTATTCGCCTACCGTGAAGGCTGGGTTAAACACAGCACGAACGCCTGAGTTAAGCGCGCCAGCCATTGCGGGTAGTCGAGCGTGTCGGGGTCGCTTGCCAGCGGGTCCGCCACCACCAGCGGCAGCCTCAAGGTTTTGGCCAAACGCGCGGCCTGGCGCGTGTCGGCTTCGGCCAACAAACAGCCGCTGCCGCTGAGTTCGCGCGAAAGCTCGGTCATCGCTCTGGCGCTCAATCGTTGGTTGGCAACCAAGGATACAGCCGCCGCCTGACGAAGACCGAAAGCGTTGTTGAAATGGCGAAACCCGTCATGAACCACACCGAACTCAGCCTCGCGCCACGGCGCCAGAGCTTTCGCGCTAAGCTCGACTTGGCGGTCGAGCTTAGCCAACCATTGACCTAAGCGCGCGCGAATGTCCTCGCGCGCGTCAGGCAAATGCTGTTCGAGCCGCTCGGCGAGCGCTCGCGCTATCGCGGCCGCGTTTTCTGGGTCTAACCATATATGAGGGTCGCGGCCGAGGGTCTGGTCCGAATGCTCGTGGTGATGGCCGAAGTGGGTGTGGTGCGAATGCTCGTTGATCGGCCAGCGCAAACCCGAAATAGCCGTAACGGCCAACGCATTGCCCGAGCGTGGTGCAACCCCCACCAGAAACCGCTCGAAATCCGGCCCTAACCAAAGCAGTAGAGCCGCGTCGGCAAGCGCGCTGCGGTCTGAGATTTTCATCTGATAGCTGTGGGGGTCGGCGGCGGCGGGCACCAGAGTGCGCACGCGAACGAAATCCGGCGCGATGTCGCTGGCGATCAATGCCAGCGGTCGAATGCTGGCGACCAGCTCGAACGGCGGCTTCGAGACGGGCGCGGCAAAACCGCGCGCCGGGGTTGATAACAAAGCGACCGCCGCCAGATAGAAGTACAACATTTTTAACATCGACGCCCGGCTCCCGCTGGCTGATCACACCTCGAAGGTTTATCATAACATTTTGATATTCAGGCAAAAAACCGTGTTACTCACCCTGCAGAACGTCACTTGGCAGCAGCGCGGGCAAAGTCTCGTACAGAACGTATCTTTGTCGCTCGCCGCTGGCGAGGTCGTAACTGTGATCGGTCCGAACGGCGCGGGTAAGACATCCCTGTTAAAGCTCGTGACCGGTCTGGCAAACCCGAGCTCCGGGACGATCATCCGAAAGCCGGGACTGCGCATCGGCTATATGCCGCAAAGACTTGCTGTGGCCGCGACCATGCCGATCACGGTTCATCGATTTCTGCAGTTGCAGCACAATAAGCTGGACGAATTTCAAAATCACCTTCAGGCGCTTGCCGTCCCCGGCTTGCTCAACCGTCAACTGCAGCATTTGTCGGGTGGAGAGCTGCAGCGTGTTCTGCTCGCCCGCGCGCTGCTGCGCTCGCCCGAGCTTCTGGTGCTTGACGAACCGACTCAGGGGGTGGATGTGGGCGGTCAGGCCGAACTTTACCGGATCATTGCCGAGCTGCGCGACCGGCTCGGGTGTGCGGTGCTGATGGTGTCGCACGATTTGCATCTGGTGATGGCGCAAACCGATACAGTGATTTGCCTGAACAAACACGTCTGCTGCCACGGGACGCCTGAGTCGGTAGAGCAACACCCCGAGTATTTGCAACTCTTTGGCCGGCAAGCGTCAAATAACATCGCGGTTTACACCCACCACCACGACC
Source organism: uncultured Cellvibrionaceae bacterium (assembly GCA_964540505.1). GTDB lineage: Bacteria > Pseudomonadota > Gammaproteobacteria > Pseudomonadales > Cellvibrionaceae > CAYZQH01. The sequence goes on from CAZING010000084.1 coordinate 10,224, forward strand.
ATCAACACGACCTTCAGGGCGAGGTCGTAAGCACCTCTTGCAACCACTCCCATGATTGACGCGGTACCTGCGTTTATTTGGTTAGCCCTGGCGGGCGGCTGCTCGGTGGCCTTGGTGTCTGGGCCATTAGGCGCTTTTGTGATGTGGCGGAAAATGGCCTATTTCGGCGATACCCTCGCGCACGGCGCGCTGCTGGGTATTGCGGTTGGTTTGGCACTGGAAGTTAATATCAGCGCCACTATCATTGCGGTAAGCCTGCTGGTGGCGGTCACTTTGTGGGGGCTTCAGAAATCCAAAAGGTTCGCCACCGACACTTTGCTCGGCATACTCTCGCACAGCACTTTGGCCATGGGCTTGGTGGGCATTGGCCTGCTGCAGGACCTGCGAATCGATCTGATGGCGTTTTTATTCGGCGATTTGCTGACCATAAACCTACAAGACATCTACCTGTTTGCCGCAATCAGCCTCGCGGTGTTGGTCAGCCTCGCGCTTTGTTGGCAGCCGCTTTTGATGACAACCATCGATGAAAACCTAGCCAAGGCCGAAGGTGTCCGGACGGATTTATTGGAGCTGTTGTTATTGTTGCTGGTCGCTTTGGTGATCGCCGTGGCGATGCGCGTTGTGGGCGTGTTACTGATAACCGCATTGCTTATTATTCCTGCGGCGGCGGCGCGCCCACTAAGTCGCAACCCTGAGCCCATGGTGGTACTCGCAGCCCTAATGGGCATGATATCGGTAGGCTTGGGTTTGGGCGCGTCTTACATGTTGGATATCGCCGCAGGCCCCGCGGTGGTGTTGGCTGCCCTTGCGCTCTTTCTGTTAGCCCAGGTGTTTGGGCGTTATGTGCTCGACAGAGAAACCAAATAAATATCTTCGAATTCGCTCGTTTCGAAATCCGCAAGGCAGCGCCACTGTTGCTCGTCCAGCACCGTTTTTGCGACATCCAGATACGACCTATGGTATTGCCGCACGGCTTGCTCAATCGATAATCGCACCGACTGATTGCCCCCCGTCTTCTGAATCTGATTGGCCTCGGCGAGACGGTCTAAAAACTGCGCTTTGTGGGTGAGTTTGGCGAGCAACAGCTTCGCGCTTTGAGCCTCGGTCAGGCTCTGGTTGGCCGTCAGACACGTTTTAAATCGGGTCAGTTGATACTGCTCCAAATCTGAATCGCGAAACAGTTCAAACCTCGCGTATTGCTCGGCGTTTAACACCTCAGCGATTTCTTGGTCGATGGCTGCCAGCAAGATTTGTTGATGTTGCGGCCCACGTACCGAGCCGCCCTGCTCGGACGCTTTAGCGAAATCTTCGCCTTCAAGTGCCTGCTCGCGTCTCGCCAGCAGGAGTTTTAAAGGTTCGGCAACGACGTCGGGCAACGCAAGTTCCGCAAAAATCATTTGGTATTTTTGCAGGGCTTCGGCCTCGTGGTGGGGCGCGGGAGACTCATCGTTGGTGGCGATATTGCGCTCGCCGCTTGGGCTATTTTTATTCGAAATGCGAATGTTTTTCAGCGTTTTTATTTCAAAATTCAAGACCTTGTCCCCTGTGCGAGAAGCGTGACAACGACCTAAAAAGGCTCGCCAGAGACGTTCGCAATACCCGCCCGGCGCTGTATATTTTGCTTCTTGCAACGCTCTAACAGCTTTTAGAGCGCCCTCCGACGGGCAGAGGGTTCCTGTCTATAAATCGTATGAATACTGAACCTTAAGATCGATTTTAATATCGTTCAAGCTTGGTGTATTTCGCCAGAATAAAATGCCAACTGCATCGTAGTTTTCGAAATCCCCCACGATCAAGCCGTTTGGTTTAGTAGAAAAGAGACACAGGCCGCTTTACGGAAAAGTCGCAGCTTTCATTCATTGGAAAAAAAGCGCGGCCGACAACCAATGAAGCCTCACGATTATTTAGATTTGTAAAAGCGTTGCGCGGTTGCCGCTACTGGCTTTAATTGAGCGGTGCCAAGCGGCCACTCGAGCAAGCGCTTACACACATATAGGCAATAGACGCGAGGACGCTTTAAATTTTGGGCGTGGCGAGCGCCTGGTAAATGCGCATAGAGAGGATGTTGTACCGCGGTATCGATGATCACGTCCGTTGTAAAAACCGTTTGGTGAACCGCGCGGAGAATTAAGTAACTGTTCGCTGCGCCAGCGCGTTCGTCCGCGCGCTGGAAACGCTAGAAACAGGCCTCTTATTGCGATCCGAACGCGCGGGCTATTTCATCTTAGTTACC
>CAZING010000085.1:0-2659 GCA_964540505.1 uncultured Cellvibrionaceae bacterium
ATGTTTCATTGTTACCACGTTAATTTTAATTTTTTTAAAGCCCGCGCGACGGGCTGCTTCAATGCCATTTAGAACTTTGTTTAAGTCGCCGTGGCGTGTAAGTTGACAAAACCGAGCCGGGCGAAGCGAATCCAAACTGATGTTGACTCTATCGACCCCAGCCGCCACCAGCGCGTCGGCAAACTCTTCCAAGCGTGCGCCGTTTGTCGTCAGGCTAAGATCGGCGAACCCCATTGTGCCAAGCGCGCGAAATAAATGCAGCACATCGCGACGAATTAAAGGCTCGCCTCCGGTTACCCGAAGCTTATCAACGCCGAGGTTGCGAAAGGCACCGGCCACTTTGGTGAGCTCTTCCAGCGACAGCAGGTCTCTTCTTGGTAAAAAGCGCATCTGCTCGGCCATGCAATAGGTACAGCGAAAATCGCAGCGGTCGGTGACCGACAGCCGCAAATAATGAATTGTACGTCCGAACCTGTCTGTTAAGGGAGCCATCGGATCGTAAGCTTTAATCATGAGTGTCTCGAAAGCGGAATCAGCGGCTTATTTCAACACGAATCCATAATTGGCGAAAGAGCAGCGTGGGCATATCCGTATGCGCGCGGCGCACCCTTGGCGGCCTGCGGTTTTATTTTCGTGCACTCGGCAACGGCCGTGCACTGCGCCGGTGCGTAAGCGGCGCTTGCGAAGCCAAAGCTCAAGCACGCAATTAGTGCCGCGCGCACCATCGTGGTTCGGCGGGTCGCGGGCCAAGCCGCGCTTGGTTCGTGAACGCGTTTCAAAATTAACCCTTAAGTTATTGATTGGAAATGATTTAAATAATTTACGCTGCTGTATTTTTTGAATGGCATATCGCTTGCAAAAACGCGATAACAGTCGAGCGAGCGAGGTAGGCGTGAAACAAGTTTCGATAAAACCCGGGAAAGTTTTTATAGTCGGCGCGGGCCCAGGCGGCTCCGATTTACTGACGTTGAAAGCATTGAAGGCCATCCAAGCGGCGGATTTGATCTTATACGACCATCTGGTTGACGAGGGCATTCGAAGTCTGTTTCCAGTAGGCGTACCCGCCTTTTATGTCGGTAAAAAAAGAGGTGCACATAGCATCGCCCAAGCAGATTTGAACCGGTTGCTGGTTCGCAAAGCCAAGCAGGGGAAAGTGGTCTGTCGTGTAAAAGGCGGTGACCCGTTTGTTTTCGGCCGAGGCGGCGAAGAGTTGGCGGCGCTTAGAAAAGCGGGGGTGGACGCGGAGGTGGTCCCCGGAATCACCGCGGCGTCGGGCTGTACCAGTGCCGCCGGCATTCCACTCACGCATCGCGGCATCGCCCAGGGTTGCACCCTGGTCACGGCCGAGGGCGAAGTCGACCGAGACCTCAACTGGGCGGCGCTTGCAAGTCTCGGCCATACCTTGGTTTTTTATATGGGGGTCAGTAAAGCCGGTTGGATTTCGGACGGGCTGACCGGTGCGGGTATGAACCCCCAAACCCCCGCAGCGGTGATTGAAAACGGTTGCCGACCACAACATCGAACCCTCTGCGGTTGCGTGGCTGACCTAAGCGAGTTGGTACAGGCGAATGGCGTGCAATCGCCAGCGGTCATTGTGGTGGGGCATACCGTGGCGCTCGCGCTTGAGTTGAGTTCGCGCCCGATGGTGCAAGAAACCTTAAACCCTGTGGGCGGCTCGGCGGCGCTCGCCACACCAAGGATGACCGCTTAAGCATTCGACGAAGGTGAACACAATTATGAGCAAACATAAAGTAGTGGTCGTGGGCAACGGCATGGTGGGTCACAAATACATAGAGACCTTGTTAGCCGCACCGGGGTCTGAAAAATACGAGATTACGACCATCTCCGAAGAGCCGCGACTGGCTTACGACAGAGTTCAATTGAGTCAATATTTTTCCGGGGCGAGCGCTTCGGACTTGCAGCTGACGTCCGAAACTTTTTATCAACAGCATGGGGTCGGCTACCTATTAAATGATCGCGTTGTGAATATCCGCCCGGCCGACAATACCCTTGTGACAGCGTCTGGCCGCGAGGAAACCTACGACACGCTGGTACTGGCGACCGGTTCTTATCCGTTCGTGCCACCGATTCCAGGCAAAGACCTGCCGCATTGTCTCGTTTACCGAACAATAGAAGATCTTGAAGCTATCACCTTGTCGGCAAAAACAAGCAAGGTTGGCGTGGTAGTCGGCGGCGGACTGCTCGGCTTAGAAGCCGCAAACGCGCTGCGACACTTGGGCCTTAAAACTCATGTCGTCGAGTTCGCGCCGCGGCTGATGGCTGTGCAGCTCGATGACGGTGGCGGCGAGGTGTTACGGCGAAAAATTACGCAGCTGAATGTCGAGGTGCACACCGATAAAAACACCCGGGAAATTGTCGCGGGTGAAACATGCCGATACCGCATGAATTTTGCGGACGGTTCGTTTCTGGAAACGGACATGATTCTGTTCTCGGCCGGCATTCGCCCGCAGGACACATTGGCGCGTCAATGCGGCATTGCCGTCGGCGAGCGCGGCGGTATTGTGATCGATAACCACTGCCTAACCAACTTTGCCAATATATACGCGATAGGCGAATGTGCGCTTTGGAACGGTCGCATATTCGGGTTGGTGGCCCCCGGCTACCAGATGGCCAAGGTTGCAGCGGAGCATCTCAACGG
>CAZING010000085.1:2759-4444 GCA_964540505.1 uncultured Cellvibrionaceae bacterium
TATTGCAGCTTGTGTTGAACGCAATCGATCTGCCAGAAAACCCCGAAGCTTTGATTGTGCCCGCGGGTGACGCCGGCGCGGTCGCAGCGCTCGGTGTCGAGGCCCTGCCCGATTCGGCGTCCATTTGTTCTTGTCATTGTGTCTCGAAAGAGCAGGTGAGCTTCGCCGTAAAAAGCGGAGCGGTGACGATTGGCGACATTAAAACTGCGACCAAAGCGGGCACCGGCTGCGGCGGCTGTGTGGCGCTTGCCACCCAGGTGATGAATGCCGAACTGACTAAGCTCGGCGTCGAAATCAATACCGATTTGTGCGAGCATTTTGCGCACACCCGGCAAGAGCTTCACGACATTGTGCGGGTTGAAAAAATTCACTCGTTCAAAGCGCTTATCGACAAACACGGTCGCGGTCTCGGCTGTGATATTTGTAAACCGGCGGTCGCCTCAATACTGGCGAGCTGCTGGAACAACTACATCCTTGAAGAGCCGCTCGCACCGCTTCAAGATACCAACGATTATTTTATGGCCAACTTGCAAAAAAACGGCACTTATTCGATTGTTCCGCGCATCGCTGGCGGTGAAATTACCCCGGAAAAGTTGATTGTTCTGGGGCAGGTGGCAAAAAAATATAACTTGTATACCAAAATCACCGGTGGCCAGCGAATCGATCTTTTCGGCGCCGAGCAGCACGAGTTGCCGAGTATATGGCGCGAGTTGGTAGCGGCGGGTTTTGAGACGGGTCACGCCTACGGTAAATCGGTGCGCACGGTGAAATCCTGTGTCGGCAGTACTTGGTGTCGCTACGGGGTGCAAGACAGTGTCGGCATGGCGATTATCATAGAAAACCGCTACAAGGGGCTGCGCTCGCCGCACAAACTGAAATTCGCAGTCTCCGGTTGCACGCGCGAATGCGCCGAGGCGCAAAGTAAAGATGTGGGCGTGATTGCCACAGAGCAGGGCTGGAGTCTCTATGTGTGCGGTAACGGCGGCATGAAGCCCCGTCACGCGGACTTGTTCGCGACCGCGCTCGACGATGCCACGTTGTTAAAGTACATCGACCGCTTCTTAATGTTTTATACCCGCACGGGCGACCGCCTGCAGCGCACCTCCGTTTGGCTGGACAACCTCGAAGGCGGCCTCGATTACCTTAAGGCAGTTGTCATAGATGACAAGTTAAACCTTGCCCAAGAGCTGGAAGCGGACATGCAAGCGGTGGTGGACGCCTACCAGTGCGAGTGGAAGACCACTGTAGAAGACCCCCAAAAGATCAAACGTTTTCGAACGTTTGTTAACAGCGACGCCGCCGACGACACGGTGGTGTTTGTCCAGGAGCGCGAGCAGATCCGCCCGGCGCGCGACGAAGAAGTTCTGCGGTTTGTTCAGCAACAAACCCTGCAGTCCGCTTAATAATTACGACGAGTAGATCATATGAACCATGTAGCAGCTGTTAATGAACTTTGGCAACCCCTGTGCGATGCGGGCGAGTTAAGCCCAGAGCTTGGTGTCAGGGCGTTAGTCAATGACGAGCAAATCGCTGTGTTTCGAGTCAACGACTGCTTGTACGCGATCAGCGCGATTGACCCGTTCACCAAGGCCGCGGTGCTGTCGCGCGGCGTGGTCGGCGATATACAAGGCCGCGTTGTGGTCGCCTCGCCCATTTACAAACAGCATTTCGACTTGGAAACGGGC
>CAZING010000085.1:4544-12347 GCA_964540505.1 uncultured Cellvibrionaceae bacterium
GCGGCTTGCTCGTCGTTGCTATTTTGGGGAGGTCGCCACATTCCGAGCCCGCGGGCTATCAACCCGAAGAAAATCTATGTTATAACCTTCAATATTTGCGGGTTTCGTGCCGCTTCCCATCCGCTCCAGAAGGCAAATAATGTCCCAAAACCGCGCGCTTATTGTCGACGACTCCCGTACTGCCCAAGCCCGACTGAAAAAAATGTTGGCGCGGTTCGACCTTGAGGTCGATACGGTTTTCTCTGCCGAGGAAGCGTTCGGTTATCTCAGTTACCGTCACCCTGCGGTGGTGTTTCTCGATCACCATATGGAGGGCATGGATGGGCTGAACGCGCTAAAAGTCATCAAATCCAACCCCGATACCGCATTGATTCCGGTGATTATGTACACCTCCGAGCAGGGCGACGTGTATGTCGGTCAGGCGCGTGCTTTGGGGGCGCTCGACATTCTAAGCAAAGAGGTAATGCGCCACGCCAGCCTCGAAAAAGTGCTCGGGAGCCTCGGCATAGCGACGCTCGACGCGCAGCGCGCGTCTCCGTCTGAGGACGAGCACAGACACCAGGGCGACAGCCGTGCGGAGGCGGAACCCACATTCGCCCGACACGCACAGGGCCCTCCAAACCAGCCTGATAAAGACCTACTCGATCGTGTGCAAAAACAGATCAGCCGTCTTTTCGAACTCCATATCACCAAGGTCAGACAAGAAATCGAAGACAACGGTCAGTTTGTTCTGCATCGGCTGACCAAACTTCTGCAAGAGAAAAGCCGTGCAAAGGCGGAAGAGGCCGATGATGCCCCGATAGTTGAACAACCGCCAGCGCAGAGAAAACCCCCCGGCACTGGTTTGCTGTTGGCGTTGGTGCTTGTGGTTGTCGTATTTTCGGGATACCACTTGTATATCAATAACCAACACCAGTCGCTGGCGAGCCGTCAGTTGGATGAACTAACGGACAGGGTTCGCGACCAAGAAGCATTAATAAACCGTCTGTTTGCAAAAATCGGCGCGAGCACCGAGGCGCAGCAGCGCGCCAAAATATTCGCGGATAAACAGGTGCTGTTGGACGCGGTCGGTTGGGCCGTGAACGTCAACAACACTATCCCGTTCGCAGAGATACCCTTAAACAATGAACGCGTTTACATTTTAGGGGAGATGCTCGGGCTTCTAAACGCATCGAATTTTGAAGGCACGGTGTATTTGGATACGCATTTGGGCAATTACTGCGTATTGCCGAGCCCAAGTGGCGAGTGGCTGCTGCCGGCGCCCGACAGCAGTTTGGATGACTGCATCATGATGACCACAGTGGCGCCCGAAGTGCCCGTGAACGAACAGCTCACAATCGCATTTTTGAATTACTTGAACTCCGCGCCGATTCTCGCCGAAGGCAAAATTGAAGTGGAGATTTCCACGCACAATTACTCTGCGCCCGCGTTCAATTACCCAGCGCCTACAAGTGCGGTGACCGCGGGCGAGTGGAACGCGATAGCGGCTAAAAATAGCCGCGTGACCGTGATGTTTTCCGCGAATTGATGCATATCGGCGGGTGGTGACGAACCCGCCGCTTACATTTTGTCCATAACCTCAATGCCCAGTAGATCCAGGCCGTGCGCCAAGGTCTGGGCGACTTTGTGAGACAAAACCAAGCGGCTGTCACGAAGCTCAGCGGCAACGCCTTGTTTGAGAATCGGGCAGGCCTCGTAAAAGGACATAAACAAGCTTGCAAGTTCGTACAGGTAAGTGCACAGAAGGTGCGGGTAAGCTTCGGCGGCGGCTTGTTCGAGCGTTTCGTTGAACTGCAAGAGCTTTAACGCCAAGTGTTTTTCCTGGGGCTCTGCGAGAGATAAGGTTTGCGTCAGCGACTGCGGGTCAAGCTCGGCTTTGCGAAACACGCTTTGAATGCGGGTGTAAGCGTATTGCAAGTAAGGTCCGGTGTTGCCCTCAAAGCTCAGCATCAAATCCCAATTGAACAGATAGTCGTGGGTGCGGGTTTTCGACAGGTCCGCGTATTTTACCGCGCCTATGCCCACTTTGCGGGCGATTTCTTTGGTAGTTTCGGGCGACAGCGCCGGGTTCTTGCTTTTGACCACGGCCTCAGCGCGCTCAACCGCCTCGGTGAGCAGCTCCGCCAGTTTCACGGTACCGCCCGAGCGGGTTTTGAACGGCTTGCCGTCAGCGCCCATCATGGTGCCGAAAGCGAGGTGCTCGAGCGCGACCTCGGGCGGTGTAAATTTAGCCTTGCGCGCCAAGGTGTACACCTGTTGCATGTGTAAGCTTTGCCGAGCATCGCTGAACACCATGACTCGGTCGGCGTTTAATTGTCGCGTGCGGTAGCGCAGCGCCGCTAAATCCGAGGTGGAATAGAGAAATCCGCCGTCTTTCTTTTGGACAATCACCGGTGACGGGTTGCCATTCTTATCCGCCAATTCCTGCAGAAAGACCACCTTGGCACCCTGGTCTTCGACCGCCAGGCCCATTTGTTTCAACTCGTCGACTACCACCGCTAAGTCGTCGTTGTAGAAGCTCTCGCCGCGCACGTCTTCGCGCGTCAAGGTGACGTTTAAGCGCTCGTAGATCTCCTCACTGTGGCGCAACGACACCTCTCGAAATTGCCGCCATAGCTTCAGCACCGACGGGTCCCCCTGCTGAAGTTTGACCACATAGTGGCGGGCCAGATCGGCAAATTCGGGGTCTTGGTCGAAGTGCTGTTTGGCTTGTTGGTAAAAGGCTTCCAAGTCTTTCAGCGCGAATTCTGCGGCTTCACCGCGTACCAATTGAAGCTCCAATTCTGCGATCAGCATGCCGAACTGCGTGCCCCAATCGCCCACGTGATTCTGGCGGATAACCTTATGGCCGAGACTCGCCAGTATTCTGGCGACCGCATCCCCAATAATGGTGGAGCGCAAGTGGCCGACATGCATCTCTTTGGCGAGGTTGGGGCTGGAGTAGTCCACCACCACGGTTTGGCAGACGTCGCTTGTTTGTTTCAGCGGCGTTGTTAAGAGCGTCTCGGCGAGCCAGTCGGCGCGCAGATGAAAGTTGATAAACCCGGGGCCGGCCACTTCCACTTTTTCGGCCAGGTCGTCTACTTGCAGCTGGGCGATGATGCGCTCGGCAAGCTCGCGAGGTTTCTCACCCATCTTTTTGGCGGCGGCCATCGCGCCGTTCGCCTGGTATTCTCCGAAACCGGGTTTCTTGCTGGCCGCCACCGCCGCCGCGCAGTCGTTCGGAACGCCCGCGGCGGCCATAGCGGCGGTGACTCGACTGTTAATTAATGCGCGCAGGGACATAAGCGTTACAATCTGCCTTTGAAAAGTGCGTGCGATTGTATCTGCCCTGCCGGTAGATGCAAGAATTAAGGAGACGATATGCCGCTGACGAGGCTGCAATCAGGCAATATTCAATTTGACCAACGAGACGGTATTGGTCATGTAAAGCTGTGCCGGCCAGAGACCAAAAATGCGCTGACACTAATGATGTATCACGATCTTGCGGAGATTGTTCGTTACGCTGCGCAGGCCCAGGAGCTGCGCTGTCTTTGTGTGACGGGCGCCGAAGGGCAATTCACCAGCGGCAACGATTTGCGAGATTTCCTTTCACACTCAAAGACGACAGACGAATCGAGCCCGCTCAAGCAGTTCATTTACGCGGTGCTTGAGTTCCCGAAACCCTTGCTTGCCGCCGTAGAGGGCGCGGCCTATGGGATAGGCACCACGCTGCTGTTGCATTGCGATTACGTCTCAGCGCACCCCAGCGCCTCTTTTTGTCTGCCGTTTGTCAGTTTGGGGCTGGTGCCGGAGTTTGGCTCCAGTATCCTGTTGCCGGAGCTGGTCGGCCCGGTTCGCGCCAGACAGTGGTTGCTTGGCGGCGAGGCGTTTAGCGCGAGCGACGCTCATGCGGCCGGTCTCATCCAGGATGTATCGCCCGAAACCGAGGCGCGGATGATTCAAAAGGCCCACCAATTCGCGGCCCAAGCGCCCCGCGCCCAGGTGCTCACCAAGGCTATGTTGAAGCAGGGCAATAACGAGCGGCTGCGGGGCGTTATAGAGGCGGAGTTTGAGGCCTTTACCCAGGCGCTTGCCGGGGCCGAGTTCCAGGAGGCGGTAACGGCGTTTTTCGCAAAGCGCCCAGCGCAGTTCAACGGAGAACTAACATGAGCTTTTCAGTGGATTTCACCGCAAAAGTCGTGGTGGTGGTCGGCGGCACCAGCGGCATAAACCGGGGCATTGCGCTTGCGTTTGCCCGGGCCGGCGCGAAAGTGGCGGTGGTGAGCCGCAGCCAAGAAAAAGTCGACGATACGGTCGCCGCCTTGGGCGAGAATGGCTTCGGTTTTGCGGCCGATGTGCGCGATTACGAAGCGATAGCAAGCGGCTTGGAACAGGTCCATGAACGCTTTGGTGATTTCGACGTGGTGGTCTCGGGGGCGGCCGGTAACTTCCCGGCGCGGGCGCACGAAATGTCCCCCAACGGCTTTAAATCGGTGGTAGATATTGATTTATTGGGCACCTATCATGTGTGCCGCGCGGTGCATCCGCTGCTCTCGCGCCCCGGGGCCTGTGTGATCAATATCTCGGCCCCCCAAGCGCAAATCGCGATGGCCTCTCAGGTTCATGTCTGCGCGGCCAAAGCCGGGGTCGATATGATCACTAAAACGCTTGCGTTGGAATGGGGCCCGGAGGGCATTAGGGTCAATGGCGTGGTCCCGGGGCCGATCGACGGCACGGAGGGCATGGCGCGGCTCGCGCCGAGCGAAAGCGCACGAGAACGTTGTCGGCAAAGCGTACCTTTGCGAAGATTGGGGACGGCCGAGGACGTGGCCAATGCCTGTCTGTTTCTGGCGAGCCCAGCCGGCGCTTATATAAGTGGCGCTGTGCTGCCGGTTGACGGCGGTTGGCTTGCCAGTGGCGCGGCCACGGCTTTATCCGGGCTCAGCTAGGGCCTTTTAACATTCGCGCCCGCCGGCGGCCATTTTTCGTTCGGCAGGCGCAATCGAATGAGTCTTAACAGACCCTAGTGGGTCGTGCGGAAAATTAGGTAACCGTTCGCTGCCCCAGGGCGTTCATCTGCTAGTTGGGAAAGCTTGAAATAGGGCCGCTATTGCGGCGTTTCCACGCTATGATCTGAGCGCGCGGGCTCTGCGCCTTAGACACCTAATTTTCTGCATGGCTCACTAGTCATCAAAAAACCAATGGGCAGTTTCACTGCTTGCGGGAGTGACATGTCGCGCGAACAAGAATTCACCGAGCAGCTGGTGTTGAAATTCAGCTGCAAAGACCGGCCGGGCATTGTCGCCGCGGTGGCCAATCTGTTTTCTCTCCAGGGTTTCAATATTCGCGAATCCTCGCAATTTGAGGATGTGCATACCCAACAATTTTTTATGCGTACCTTGTTGGAATCGGTCGAAGGGCCAAAGCAACTCGACGCCATTAAGGCGGCCTTTGCCGCGGTGGCTAACCGCTATCAAATGAAGTGGTCGCTGTACGATGGGCGCTACCGCCCACGATTGCTGATAGCGGTGTCACAGTGGGGGCATTGCTTGAATGCACTGCTCAACGACTGGAAGCAAGGCTCGCTGCCGGTGGAGATAGTCGGGGTGGTCTCTAATCACCAAAATATGGAGTCGCTTGTCAACTGGTACGGCCTGCCTTATCACTATCTACCGATTACCCAGGCGACCAAAACGCAACAAGAGCAACAGATTCTCGAGCTGATGGAGACCAGCTCTGCGGATTTTCTGGTGCTCGCGCGCTATATGCAAATTCTCTCGAGTGCGATGTGCGAACGCTTGGCCGAGCGGGCGATCAACATCCATCACTCGTTCCTGCCCGGCTTTAAAGGCGCAAAGCCGTATCATCAAGCATACGAGCGCGGCGTGAAGCTTATTGGCGCCACCGCCCACTATGTAACCACGGAGCTCGACGAGGGGCCCATCATCGAACAGGCCGTAGAGCGGGTCACCCACAGCCAGACCCCCGAGCAGTTGGTGGAGATTGGTCGCGACATAGAAGCCTTGGTGTTATCGCGGGCGGTGCGCTGGCACGCCGAGCATCGAATTCTTTTAAACGGGAAAAAAACCGTCGTGTTCGTACGATAACGGAGCGTGGTAATGAAAGAGCTGCGCGGCGAAGCGACCGAACGACACCCCAAATATATTCTTGAGCACGTGTTTGGCTACCACAGCTTTCGCGGCGTGCAACAGCAGGTGATCGACGCGCTGGTGGCCGGCGACGATGCTTTGGTGATTATGCCTACAGGCGGGGGCAAATCGCTTTGTTATCAAATTCCAGCCCTCGCCCGAAGTGGCGTCGGCATTGTCATATCGCCTTTGATTGCGCTGATGCGCAACCAAGTGGACGCACTTAATGAGCTCGGTATCGCGGCGGGCTTTTTAAATTCCACCTTGACGCACGAAGAGACGGCGGACATCGAAAGCGCGATCGAGCAGGATCGGTTGGATATTCTCTATGTGGCGCCGGAGCGCCTGCAGCAAGAGCGTACACTCAGCTTGCTTGCCCGAAGTAAGTTGGCGTTGTTTGCGATCGACGAGGCCCATTGCGTTTCGCAGTGGGGCCACGATTTCCGTTCAGACTATCTCAAACTGAATGTGCTGGCCGAGCGTTTCCCTGGCGTGCCCCGGGTTGCACTGACCGCCACCGCCGATGCCCAAACCCAGGCCGAAATCATCAACCGATTGAGCCTGGAGAACGCGCACCAATTTATTACAGGCTTCGACCGACCGAACATTCAGTACCGTATTCACACGAAAGCCAAAGTCAAACAGCAACTGTTAAAGTTCTTGCGAACCGAGCAGCAAGACAACAGCGGCATTGTCTATTGCTTGTCGCGAAAAAAAGTGGACGACACAGCCGCTTGGTTGCGCACGGAAGGGTTTGATGCGCTCGCCTACCACGCCGGTTTACCTGCGCAGTTGCGCAACCGTCACCAAAACCGCTTTCTGCGCGAGGAATCGGTGATTATGGTGGCCACTATCGCGTTTGGTATGGGCATTGATAAACCCGATGTGCGGTTTGTCGCGCACCTCGATATGCCCAAAAGCATCGAGGCTTTCTATCAAGAAACCGGCCGAGCCGGTCGCGATGGTGAACCCGCCACCGCTGTGTTGTATTACGGCTTCGAGGATGTCATCAAACTTCGTCAAATGGCCTCGACCTCGCAAGGCAGCCCACAGTTTTTGAAACACGAACAGCAGCGGTTGAACGCGATGTTGGCGCTTTGCGAGAGCGCCACCTGCCGCCGACAAATTGTCTTGAACTACTTCGGCGAGCCTCCGACCGAGCCCTGCGGCAACTGCGATACCTGCTTGATGCCGCCAAAAACTTGGGACGCTACCGAGGCCGCGCAAATGGCGTTGTCGTGCATATACCGCACCGGTCAAAGGTTCGGCGCCCAGCATCTGGCGGACGTTCTAATCGGCCAGGCTTCGGATAAAGTTCACCAACACGGTCATCAAAACCTGTCGACATTTGGTATTGGTAAGCACCTCACGGAACGCCAGTGGCGCTCCGTGCTTCGCCAGCTCGTAGCGATGGGTTATGTGGACGTCGACCCCGCTTATGGCGCGCTGCTACTCAATGAATCCTGTCGCAGCGTGTTAAAAGGCCAAGAGCCTGTGCAGTTGCGCGAGGAGCAGCGCCGCGCAGGGCTTACAACAACCAAGCGCTCGACCGAGGTCGAACAAGCCGACCTTCCGTTATTCAACGCACTTAAGCGCAAACGCAAAGCGCTGGCAGAAGAATTGGGGGTGCCGCCCTATGTGATCTTTCACGATGCCACATTGCGCGAACTGG
>CAZING010000086.1:0-12184 GCA_964540505.1 uncultured Cellvibrionaceae bacterium
TCACGGAGGTGACTCTTCAGGCCGAACGAGAGTAACATTTGGCGAACGATTGCACGCCAAATCGAAAAAACGGAACCACTGATCCTATCCAGCACCAGCGGACACGTCTTTAAGCGGCTCGTTTAGCATCAAAAGTTAAAGCAAGGGCATCCATAAATTATTCTCTAAGTAAGTTTGGCATTCTTTGCTTGATCCAGCCAACCGTCGGGTTCCACGCCCAATCTATTTAGAATCTTAGGAGCGTCTGCCGGTATGAGCCCGCGCTTATCCTCCCGTATGACCCGCCCTGTCGTATCCGCGAGTTCAAAGTAATCTTCCCTGGTAAACGGCAATATGCGAAGGGCGGCGAAGTCCGCCGCCAGGCTAAACGAAAAAGGCCGACTTTTCAGTCGGCCTTCCTCTATGTGTTTGGTGCCCAGGAGAGGACTTGAACCTCCACGGAGTTTCCCCCACTAGCACCTGAAGCTAGCGTGTCTACCAATTTCACCACCTGGGCATACGCAGAGCCATTTCCGCGAAGGCGCGCACTATACGCCAGCTTAGCGCGCTTGTCAAAAGGACGCGGCGCACTGTTGCACTATTCGAAAACTGGATCACGTGGGGTCGATCAGGCCTTCGGCTATCATGCGAATTGCGGTAAGGCTCGGGATGAAGAAGTACTCGCCGCCGCGGGTTTCGACGAACCTCGGCAGCTTTGCGCAAAAGAACGGCGGCTTGTCGGGGCCGCTGCCCTGAATTTGAAATTCTCCGGTGCCGTCGTGATTGCCGAGAACGGGGTCTTTTTCGTTCGAGCGTTTGAAGTCGTTGCCGTAGTTCATCCACTGCTGCTGGACGAATTCGAACTGGCGGTTGATGCTGGCGTTAAGCGCCATAAAAATGATGCCGTGGTTGCCGTTGTCGTCGTACGGGTCTTTGGCGATGCCGTAGGGCAGTCCCCGACGCAGCAGGCGTCGCCGGTCTACAAGGGCGCCCGGGGTTTCGTAGGCGTCTGTAACGCCGTATTCAAGCGCACCGCGAGGGTTGGCCCGACGCATATGGGCGCCCACCGGGCAGCGCTTGCCCTCGATATCGGCGTTGTAGTTGAAGGCGGTTAAGTGTTTGCGCAAGCTCTCGAAATGTTCCCGTGCATGGGTTTTTTCGGGTTCGGTTGTTGCTGCGTATAGGCGCTCGCGCGCTTGGTCGAGTTTTGCTGCGAAGGCATCGGCCTCGGCTTTATCCGGGAAGCTGGTAAGCGGCACGCCGTTTTTCCAGCGCCCTACCATTTTGGCCGAAAGTAGCTCGCGCCCGCCTGGGAAATCCCGGCCGAGTTGGTCGAGATAACGGTTGAACGAGCCAACGTTCTGATGCAGTTTGCGATACACCATAAAAGTGCCGTTCATGCCAAGCAACGGCGGCGCCGGCGCTTGGGGCAGCTCCTGAGTTTCGTCCCGGTAGCCGAGTAAAAATTCGCCGGTCTCCAATGCCTGCCAGCCCTCGGCGGTCGTCGGGTTGCCTCGCGTGGGCTTGCCGCCGCCGATGATGTTGGCCGGGTGCAGGCCGCAGCCTTTAAAGTAGGGGTCGGAGATGCCGTCGGTATAACCGAAATGCTCTTTGGGCGTGGGCAGACCCGATTCGAACAGCGCGGCGGCCTCTTGGTAGTCCATAAGCGTGCCGTCTGGGCCCCGGTGGCCCGACAGTTGCTGGACGCCTGCGCGGTGAGTGTGCAGAAGTTGTTGGATTTGATCGTAGCGTTCGGTCAGCGCTTGCGGTGTTCGCGCGTTGACCGAAAGAAACATATGCACGGATTTGTCGTCTTGCCAAATGGGGTCCCAGTGGTCGGGGCCGCTGGCATGATCGTCCCCCAATATGGTGTTGCGCGCTTTCATGCCCATCGAGAATTCCTGGGGAAAGCTGTGCAGGGTCTCAATGGGTAAGCCGAGGCTTTTCAGGCCTCGGTAACTAAAGCCAAGGTTGGTTGTGGCGGCCGGTAGGTTTTCGCGTGTTAGCCAGGGTTTGCCGTTGGTGACATAAGGCAACAGCGCGCTGACAAAATCACGAGCGCTTTTCAGTTCGGTGAAGCTGTAGAACACATAGCGACCGAATGGGTAGCCGTAGCGGCCATAGCCTTTAACGATATTGCCTTGGACGTCTTCTAGGTCAATGTATTGAGTGGTCATAAGGTGTTACCTAAAGGTCGTGTTTGCCAGGCGCCCAAGTCGGCGCTTCCAGGTTGTCGGGTTGGGTACGCTTTACAAACGCGGCGAACGCTTCTTTGAGTTCGGCAGCGCTCGCGTTTTGTTGTGCGATCGCAAATTCGGTGAACTCCTGCTTCAGGTACAAAGCTTTGAGCTGTTCGGCGAGCGGCGCGCCGCTTGACCCGTTAAAAAAGAAAGTGGTTTTGACCTGGCACCGTTTGATGTAATCGCAAAAGCTCGCCGCATCGGTTACCTGCTCGAAGCCGACACAGTGTTGCCATATGGCTTTAGCTTCGTGCTCGGCGTGTTGCCAAAATCCTGTTAGATACTCTTCTAAGTCGCCATGAAAGTTTGAGCTGAACACCAGGTAACGGGATTTTAAATGGTCTTCGAGCGCCGGGCTGCCCTCAAAAAATACATCGTTGAGAACATAGAACCGGGCGAAGAAGGTATTGGGTACCTTGGCTAATGGGCTTTGCTCATTGAGGCCAAAACTGTGAAGCTGTTTGCGGGTTAAAGCGGCGTAGCTGCGTGAGTCCGAGTCACCGTTTTTAATTGGGCACAACAGTGTTAATGCGTAGGCGCCATCGCGCTGGTTGGTCATGAGGGTTTCCTCATCAATCGTATGGATTCCTGCATTGCTTCATTGGCGATACTGACCACCGGAGTCGCGGCCATGGTGCCAAGCAGCGCTTGATGGTTGTAAAGGAATGCCTGATATTGCTTTTTAAATGTATCGGCGTCCTGGTCGATGTTTTGGGCCATAAACTCAAGCAGCGCCGGCTTCAACGCCATAGCGGCTTTAACATCGTTGGCGGACGCCAATGGGTAGGCGCTGTAATAATGCTCTGTCCAAACCTGATTGTGCAAAATGTAGCGGTGAAACGGCTGCAGCGGCACCGAATTTGGATAACGGATATTTTCCGACCAGAGCAAATCTAGCCCCGCGGGGATGGCCATATGGAAGCTGTCGACATATTGCTTCCAGCTGCCGTTAAAGTTGCTGAAAAACAGCATATACGCGTATTTGAGGTCTTCTTTGGGTTGGCTTTGCGAAAGTCTTGGGAATTGGCTGGGTGTGATAATTACCCAGCGCGCAAAGTGGATCAGCGATAAGGTCAGTAAGCCTTTGAATCGGCCGCTCATAATGGGTGTGTGCGCGAGCTTGAATATCAGCTTGTTAACGTAGACACGCCATCGCCCAATGGGCGTTATCACATTCATCGCATAGGCCTTTCCGGCGATGTTCGACATGGTCACCTCCTTATTGTTTAGTCTTAATGTCTTTGCTCAAATGAAACGGGTTCGAATCTCTCTGTTTGGTTTTGTTTGTGACGAAATTCCGACAGCGCGTCGTACACGGCTTTACGTGCGCGATTGATGCCCCCCAGCGGTTTGTGCGCGGGCAGCGCGTGCCAGGGGCTAAACGAAAGGTCGCGACCGAAACGGTCTTGATCGGGGTCGTCAAAGATTTGCTGCGGTATTGTTAAGGTCGCAAGTTTTATAAAGGGCGCATCTTTTTCTTGCCATAGTTTGCCGGGGTCTTCCACCGGCATGGTAGCGGGGTTGGTGCGAAATTGTACGCAAAAATCAAACGCGTAGGCGCGCTCGTTGAGTTGTCGTGCCATATTGTTGCGCAGGTAATTTTCATCTAATTTGCCTGACAAAGGCGTGGGCGAGGTATGAGGCGCGAGCTTGTATTTCACCACCCGGTCACCAAACTTATAGGGTGTCGCGCTGAAGTAATGCGCCTCCAGGGGGCTGAAGAACCGTTTGTTGGATTTAATTAAATTGAACGCACCGCGCGGATGAAAAAGAAAGAACAGCAACAACCACAGCTTGCCTTTGTTTAAGGCCTTAATCAGTTGCGCGAATTCCCGCACATTATGGGTAACGAAAACAGGTGTGGAGATCAAAATGAAATCTTGGCTGGTGGTGTTGCCATCGCCGAGCGGAATCTTCTCGCCCGGCACACTCATCAATTTAAGCCCGACCCCTCGAATGTCTTTGACTTGGTCGTGTCGGGGTGGCGCGGACTGATTGGAAAAACGCACCCAGGTGTCGTATTGCGCGCCGGGTTGAAACACACCAATGGCAAGCTCTAGCGGCAAGTCGCTGGCAACCTCGAAGCTTCCGCGCACCAAGCCGTGTTGCTTCGGGTGGGCATCGCGATGCATAGTCGCAGGGTTTTCGCGTTGCATTTTTTGTCGTAAGAGGGCGATCAGCGCCTGAGTGGACGCCGCTTCATCCGCGGGAACCTGTTCGCTCATTTAACCCTCCCCCGGGGCAAGTGGGCAACCGATGGCGGCGACAGCTTGGTCTGCTGTTGAAATGACCGCAAGCTTGATTCAAGTTCACTTTGCAGCGACCGACGCAAGGCTCGGGCGCCTTGGGGCTGCAGAGTTTTATTATGGTTTTGTCACGCTAGCGTTATTCTTTGGCGATTTTGCTCGCTAACGGCCACGCCTGTGCGTGCGTGGCCTCGGTAAAGTCTAGACAACTTTCGTGCAATTTGCTTGCGGCGGGGAGAAAAGAGCAGGCGTGCCCGGTTGGCGCACCGGGTGACGCGATTTACGCCAGAAAAATGGCTGCCAGGCCCAGCGCGGCGGTGCCTAGTACGCCCTGGGTGCGGCGCCAGTGTATGGCTGCATAAAAATAGGCCAGGACCGGTAAAAAAACGGCACACAGACCCCAGGTAAAATCGTCTTCAAAAGAGAGGTAAATCAGATAAATCCAGCTGACCACCAATAAAACGACTCCGAAGGTCATCAAAGTTGCGGAGATGGGTTCCATGAATAGCCCCTTAAAGTAATTGGAATAGTATTGGTGTTAAACGGTGCGGCGATGCAGTCGTTCGGCACGGTTACGCCCTGGGTTTGGACCTGTGGCGCGCGATTATAGCTCGAGTAAGAAAGTTACCGGCCCGTCGTTGACCAGAGAGATTTGCATGTCGGCGCCAAAGATACCTTCGGCGAGCGGTCCATGTAAAGCTTTCAATGCCTCAAGGTGGGCGTCATACAGCTGCTTTGCCGCAAGCGGCGGCGCCGCTTTGGAGAACCCGGCGCGCAGGCCTTTGGTAGTATCCGCAGCCAGGGTGAACTGCGAAACGGCCAGTATCTCGCCTTGCACGGCGCGCACAGAGAGGTTCATCTTCCCTTGGTCGTCGTTGAATACGCGGTACTCCAGAACCCTCTCGGCCATCTTTCTGACGGTGGTGATATCGTCCTCGCGCTCGATGCCGATGAGCAACACCAGCCCGCGTCCGATCTTGCCGACGCTTCGGCCTTCGACACGGACCTCGGCTTGAGTGACTCTTTGAATTAAGACTTTCATCGCGATTTGAGTGTAAAGATTTGTAAAAGCCCCCGGTTGCGGCTGGCGGTAGCCTAAAGCGGGTCTATACAATTTGCAAACTGTCATGCATTTTGGAGTTGGCCGTGGGTACCCGGTATTGGTTATTGACGTTGGCGTTGTTGCTGGGCGGGTCGTGGCCGACCGCAGACGCCTTGGCAGACTGCGACCTTAAGGTCGACGATTGTGTGGCCATCGGCGAGTGGCGGGTCAGTGTCGGCTTGGGTTTAGGGGTGCGCACCAATCCGCTGGTGGAAGAGAAGGACAACCCCTTGGTGCTTCTGCCGGAGATCTCGTATTTTGGCGAGCGGTTTTTCCTCAATAATTTGGAGCTGGGTTTCACCCTGGCGGAAGACGCCCGCCAGCAGGTCAACCTCGTGGTGATGCCCGGTTACGACCAAATGTTTTTCAATCGCTGGGACCCTTTCAACTTTACCGCTGAAGCGGGCGTGGGCTCGGGGCTGGGCTCGCTTCACGCCTCCAGCGGTTTCGCCGTGCAGGTTCACTACGCCCAGTCGAGCGCCCCGCTTGGGCCGCAGCCGCCCTCTGGGCGCCCCACAGGGGGCGCTTCGGGGGCGCCCGAGGACAGTGTCGAGTTGCCCGGCGAATACTTCCCCGAGCCCGCGCCCCAAGCGGTGCAAATCAACGACGCGAGGGCCTTGCTCATCAATGGCGTCCGGGTGGCTACCGACGCGACGGGCTCGGTTGGTGGCTACAGCGATAATCGCATTAACGTGGTCGTCCACGGCAGTGGTGACATTGAGATCACCGGTCTTGACGAGGGCGATCGAGTAGAGGTGCAGGGCGGCGATGGCATGGCCTATGCCGTTGGCGTTCGCGACCACACCTTGGCCGTTGATGAGCGGCAGCTGCCCGTAGACGCCGAAGTGCTGGACACCCAACACTGGGTCGAGCATTTGGATAAACGCCGAATAACAGCGCTTGGCGGTGTCGAATATAGCTGGTTTAGTGCCTATGCGAGCTTGCATCTTCAGTTATTAAGCGACTTACTGGACACGCATGGCGGTCAAGAGCTGCGCGTGGCGGCGACCTTTCCTCTCGAGCGCGGCAACGACCGATTCGCCGCCACTTTAGGTGCGAATTGGCAGAGCCGGGAAGTGCTGGATTACTATTATGGCCTGCACTCGGCAGAGGCGGCGCGCCTGGGTATTAGCACTTACCGGCCACAATCGTCAGCGATTACGCCACTGCTACGGCTGGATTGGCAGCGGGCCTTGAGCGAACATTGGTCGCTTCGCGCAATGTGGCAGTTCATGCCGCTAAGCGACGAAACTCGAAACAGCCCATTCGTCGATGGCGATAGCGTGCAGACGGTGTTCTTCGGAGGGGTCTACCATTTTTAGCAAAAAGGTGCCCCTGGTTTGTGCGCTGATTTGCGTTGCGCTCTCGTGTGAAGCGCGTGCGGCCGAGTTGCCGCTGCTCGCGTTTTCAATGAAGCCGCGAATTTGCGTGCTCACCGAGGCGGACGAAATGTGCTACGACGAATTGGAGGTGCAGTGGCAGTCCGACCGAAAAATGAATTTGTGTCTGTACCGAAAAGGCTTTGAAAAACCTTTGAATTGCTGGAGTCATGCCACCGCTGGCCAACATCGGTTTGTTTTGGCTACGGCGGAGAACGTGACGTTTTATCTGCGTGAGCAGGAGCACGGCCTTGAAGTCAGTGAAGCGTTTGAAGTGATTCATGACCACAAACAGTATCGGCGGGCGCGTCGCAACCCTTGGAGCTTTTTTTGAACCACAGAATTCTACTGGCCGAAGACGATGCTCGGCTCGCCAGTCTGGTGAAGGATTTTCTTGAATCGCAGGCGGAGTTCACCGTAGCCATAGAGGCTAACGGCAACAAGGTGGCGCGTCAGTTAAAAAACCTTTGTCCGGATATTTTAATTTTGGATGTGGGCTTGCCGCATAAGGATGGCCTGACCGTCTGCAAAGAAGTGCGCGCCGATTTCAAGGGCCCTATATTGATTTTGACCGCGCGCGACAGCGACCGGGATCAAATCGCCGGGCTTGAATGCGGTGCCGACGATTTTGTTATTAAACCGGTGGAGCCGGCAGTTTTGTTGGCCCGCTTAAAAGCGCTGCTGCGGCGTTACCCGCAAGATGACAAAGGCCATGCCGAGCAGCTGCATTTCGGCGGGCTGACCATTCACTGCGCCTCGCGCACCCTTACTCTTGAAGGCGAAGAAGTCACGCTTTCAAGCCACGAGTTCGATTTACTGCTCGCCTTGGCACGCCAAGCCGGTAACGTGCTCAGTCGCGAATATCTGTTCAACGTTATTTATGCTCGACCTTATGACGGCATGGATCGAACTATAGATGTGCGCGTTTCGCAATTGCGCAAAAAGCTTGGCGACAGCGCCGAGGCGCCGTTTCGCATCAAAACGGTTTGGGGGCGCGGTTATCTGTTTGTGGCGGATGCGTGGTAAAGCCTTGTGCATAAGGCCTTCCTTTCGCTTTACGCGCTGATCGTCACCTCGGTGATTTTGGTGGGCCTCGGTTTTGATGCGCTCATTGGCCTTTACGAGCCCGATGAGGCGGTGACGGCGTCGGATTACAACCTGATGCAATTACTGGAAGCCCGCTGTGACGAAGGTGTCGCCGACTGTGTTCCCGAGGGCTTTGCCGATAGGCTTTCGATTTATCTGCTGAACGACTTCGCCAGTACGCAAATGGCCCAGCGCTTGATGGACGGTGAGCTGGTGGCGGTGCATGTCGAACGCGATTTGCGTCAGCTTTATTGGCTGATGCAAGACGGACAAACAGTGCTGATGTTGCGCCAGAGCGTGGTCAAAGACCGCAATGCCACAGCCTACAATGCGCTGCTGGTGGTATTTTACCTGTTAATTGCGCTAGTGGTCTTCGTCTGGGTGTGGCCGCTTTCCCGAGACCTGCGCAAGCTCGAACGCCAAACCCGTTTGATCGGCCAGGCTCACCTGGCTTCGCCCCTTACGCTCGGGCACGCCTCACCGGTTTTTGATTTAGCAAACTCGTTCAATCGCATGTCGCAACGGGTGAAATCGCTTTTGGCTTCCCATAAAGAAATGACTTATGCGGTTTCCCACGAGCTGCGCACGCCTTTAGCGCGCATGAAATTCGCGCTGGCCATGGCCCAGAATCGTCCCGAGCCCGACAAGTTGCAACAACAACTGGCGGGTTTGCAGGAGGACGTTGCCGAGATGGACGCCTTGGTGAACCAATTGCTCACCTACGCAGGTTTTGAACACAGCTCCATGACCTTGCAACAACAGCCGGGCGATCTCGGCTATATGGCCGCGCAAGTGATCGCCCGCCTGGAAGCTGCCGGGCCCGATAACCATAAGCGCGTTGAGCTTGTCGACCGCTTGGCGGGGCAGCCGGTGACCTGTGAGTGGCATCTGCTTGAGCGTGCGCTTCACAATTTGGTGCAAAACGCATTGCGCTTTGCGCAGACCAAGGTGCGGGTCACGCTCGCCCACAAAAATGGCACATTTGAAGTGCTGGTGGAGGACGACGGGCCGGGCATTGCACCGGAGGATAGAGACCGAGTGTTCGAATCGTTTGTCCGCTTGACGACCGGTGCCGGCCCCCAAGTGGGCGGGTTTGGCTTGGGCCTGGCCATAGTGCGTCGCGTCGCACTGTGGCACAACGGTGGCGTGAAAATAGAGGCCAGCGCGCTGGGCGGTGCGCGCTTTTGTCTCCATTGGCCCCAGTGAAATCAGGTGACTAAGAGCATAGCCCGCCCATTCTGGGCATGGGGGGAAACCGGCAACAGTGAGTCTGTTTCAAGCTTTGCCAACGCAGCGATGAACACGCTGGCGCAGCCGACTCTATCTAATTATCTTATGGTCCACTAATTTGCCGGATCTTTGTCACCGTTTAAGCGGTGCGCCAGTTGATGAGTGGCTTTGACCAGCGCATCGACGATTCCCGGCTCGTAGGCCGAGTGGCCGGCGTCGCGCACGATTTGCAGTTGAGCATCCGGCCAGGCGGCATGCAGGGCCGTGGCGTTGTCGAGCGGACAGACGATATCGTAGCGCCCGTGCACTATAACCCCTGGGATGTCTTGCAATTTCGCCGCGTCGCGAAGAATCTGGTCGGGTTCAAGAAATGCGCGGTTGATAAAATAGTGCGACTCGATACGCGCCAGTGGCAAAGCCATGTGCGGGTCGGCGAACATGTTCACTATATCGGGGTTGGGCCGCAAGGTCGCGCAGCGGCCTTCCCAAGTGGACCAAGCCTTTGCGGCCCCCATTTTGGCCAGTTCGTTTTGGCTATTTAGGCGCGTGTGATAAGCCCGCAGCAAATCGCCGCGTTCGTTTTCGGGAATCGGTTGCAAAAAGTCCTGCCAATAATCTGGGAAGATACGGCTGGCGCCGTTTTGGTAGAACCAGTCGATCTCCTCTGGTCGGCACAAAAATATGCCGCGCAGAATCATGCCCAAGACTTTCTCGGGGTGGGTTTCGGCGTAGACGAGGCTCAGCGTCGACCCCCACGAACCGCCGAACAACACCCATTTATCGATCTTCAGGAATTCGCGAATCGCCTCTATATCCGCGACGAGGTGCTGGGTGGTGTTGTTTTCAAGCTCGGCGTGAGGTGTTGATTTTCCGCAACCGCGTTGATCAAACAGAATCACCCGGTAGGTCTCGGGGTCGAAAAATCGCCGGTCAGATTTACCGAAACCGGCGCCTGGCCCGCCGTGAACGAACAGCACCGGGATACCGTCTGGGGAACCACACTCTTCAATATGCAAGCTATGCAAATTGTCCACAGGCAGTTGATGTTCCGCATAACTTCGAATTTCGGGGTAGAGGATCTGCATGGAAGTTGACTCTGTCGATGAAAGGGCTGGCGCATCCGTCAAAAGGGTAGGGCATGTGTTACTGAGGAGCAAGCATCAGTGGGCGCGGTTCTAATTTAAACCACCCGGCCAGTGAAGCGCCACTTAATACTCCATGCCCTTGTGCCCGCGCCAAGCGTATTGCGGGCGTCAAAGCGCGGCGGCGTGTGACACCTTTGAGCCCCTCTCTCGCTTGTAGATAAACCCCCTTATCGCCCAATGGTGTCAACTTCGACGAAGGGGCCACTGCGGGCTTGGGTGAAGATTGCATTCTTTGCGCCATTTGGCGTAGTTGGGGCTGCCCGACCGAGCGCTTCAACCGCTGCGGCCGGTGCTGGCTATTCTTTGTAGGATATTGCCCATAGTGACCATGGCGAATTTCCTACAATTTCTGCAGTCTTTTGCCCTATGCCCATCGGCGCAAGTTGCGAGATACTGTTAACACAGGGACGACGCAGGGATTGCATTCGTTGGCTAGGAGAGCCAAGGGATGCGCATTTCCATAGGGATTGGAGACATAAGGCCCCGTTAGGGGCTTTTGTCTTTTCGGCCGCCGAACGTTAAATATTTTTGGTGACGCGCAGCTTTTTGTCCCTGATCCCCTTCTGCTCTTGACTTCCTATTTAGCCTTTCTCGCTTTATGCCGACGCTCCGTACATTGGCCTGCGGCTACCCTCACGGTGGTACGTTTTCGGGCGGTCTTCTTGATGCGACATCGCCGAGCCTGCAAAACTCGCTCCCCTCGTTCACCTGAAGGAGAGAAGATTCAAAACTGTTCGCATGGCTCTAAAGAGGCAACCCTGTTATCTGTTAAATAACGCGTGCATCGTGTCTGCAGTAGCGCAGTCTGTAGTGGCTGGCTCGTCTCCGGACGGGCGAAATGAATCGATCATAATGCGCGACATTCATGTAATTATTTTTGGCGACGCGCTGCTTTCTTTTCCCTAATATTCTCGTCCAAAGTGCCGGACACCCATAAAACTCTGCCTTTCGGCCGGCGACTTTCAAGCGCCTGGGCTGATTGCTGCCTATGGTGTATATTTCCTACAAGGTTTGCAGCTATCTGCTCTATGCTCAAAGGGGCGCCTGCAGGATACTGTTAACACAGGGACGACGCAGGGATTGCAATTGTTGGCTAGGAGAGCCAAAGGATGCGCTTTCCAAAGGGATTGGAGACATAAGGCCCCGTCAGGGGCTTTTGTTTTTTTGGACAGGGCCGAGCCTTTCTCGCAAGCGTGCGTTGTTATTGCCAATAATTTCCCCTTCCGATGCTTCTGAACCTTTGTTAAACCTTTCTCACTCTGTGTCGAAATCAAGCTACGAGACGTCCACGCGGCGCCAAAAGCCCTTACGGTTCGTCCGAGCTGTTCAAGCCTAAAAAATTCTACATTGCACAATCTCGATACAGCCGAATCTATCCTGATGGTACGTCTTTCTGGGTAAGGTCTTATGAAGACCTGAACGCAAAATACAGGGCGTTCGCAGCCTTTTTTAAATAAGTAGAACAGCTGGCGGCTCACGCGAAAAACTAGACAACTGTTCATTGCGTCAGGGCGTTAATCTCTACGTGGAGAAAAAACTTGAATAGGCCCACTATTGTCGCGCTTTTCCGCTTTGATCTAAAGGCTCGGAATTCGCTCTTTAAACCCTCGAAACATGGAGCTAACATATGGAAGGCTTTGGTTAGACAAAAATTACTAGACGATTAACTTTGAAGAAGTCAGTATGGATGATCTTGACGTTAAATTGGGTGGATATGGCAAAGCGTCAGATAACGCCCACAAGCGATCGGGCAGGGTTGGCATTGCAGGCGCCTATT
>CAZING010000087.1:0-12178 GCA_964540505.1 uncultured Cellvibrionaceae bacterium
GAAAGTGCCGCGCGATCGGCTACATCACAGCGCCGATCTGCCATGGGGTGAACTCGGCGTCACCGTAGCCCAGTTGTTCGCTTTTCGTTTTTTCACCGCTGGCGATTCGAATAATCGTGTCTAAAATCTCGCGGCCCTTAGAGTCTAAGGTGTCGATGCCATCAATAATGGTGCCGCAGTTGATGTCCATGTCCTCGCTCATATTTTCAAACAAATGGGTGTTGGTCGCGAGCTTAATCGAGGGTGCGGGCTTGTACCCAAATGCCGAGCCGCGCCCGGTGGTAAAGCAAATGACCGTGGCACCGGAGGCGACCTGACCGGTGACCGATGCGGGGTCGAACCCGGGACTGTCCATGATCACTAGGCCTTTGCTGGTGATCGGTTCCGCGTATTTAAAAACCCCATTAAGGTTGGAGTTACCACCCTTCGCCTGGGCACCTAAGGACTTTTCGAGAATTGTGGTCAAGCCGCCGGCTTTGTTGCCCGGAGACGGGTTGTTGTCCATTTTGCCACCATTGGCGCTGGTGTAGTCGACCCACCATTGGATGCGTGCCAAAAGTTTTTCGCCCACTTCCCTGGTAATCGCCCGGCGGGTAAGCAGATGCTCGGCGCCGTATATCTCGGGGGTTTCAGACAGAATCGCGGTGCCGCCTTGAGCAACCAGAAAATCGACCGCGCGGCCGAGCGCCGGATTGGCCGTGATGCCGGAAAATGCGTCCGACCCGCCGCATTGCAGCGCAATGGTGAGTTCGCTGATGGGCACCGGTTGTCGGTAGGCAGTGTTCGCGCGCGGAAGCATTTTCTCTATTGCTTCGATGCCCGCCTCAATTGTCGCGCGGGTGCCGCCAGCCGCTTGAATCGTCAAGGGCACAAAGTCATCGCCACGCTTTAGGTCAGCGTAGTCCATGACCTTTTTAACCTGCATTACTTCACAGCCCAGACCGATCATCAATACACCCGCAAAATTCGGGTGAGCGGCGTAACCGGCCATTAAGCGCCGTAGGTTGCCGTAACCTTCGTCCGCCTCGGAGTTGCTCATGCCGCAGCCGTAACCGTGGGTAAGCGCCACGACGCCGTCCACGTTCGGAAAATCGTCGAGCGCGCCCTCGCGTTCGAAGTGTTTGGTGATCAGGCGAGCGGCGGTCGCCGAACAATTGACCGTGGTGATTATGCCGATAAAATTGCGCGTCCCTACTTTGCCGCTCGAACGTTTGTAACCCAAGAAGGTTTCGCGCTCGGCCATAGGCACCAGCGCACTATCCTGTGTGGCCGAACAAAATGCGTAATCGCGCTGGAACTCGCCCATTGTGCAGTTGTGGCTGTGTACATGTTCGCCCGCTTTGATATCGCGACTGGCAACCCCAATGATCTGGCGGTACTTATAAATTGGCTTACCGCAGGTGATATCGCGCGCGGCGACTTTGTGCATCAGGGGAATATCGTCCACCGCCGATATATTTTCTTCAAAAATAATCGTGGATGAAGGGATTTTATTGAGTGCGACAACCACGTTGTCGTCCTCGTGCAAGCGAAACGTCAACATGCGGGTCTCAATCTTTCGGTAGAATTCAGCGGTTGGTCGGTGTCATGTTGCGCAAGAATGAAAAGGGGTGGTCGATAACCGCGCGAAATGAAGCCGCGACGGCCGCAACGGGCGCTTGCTCTTATAAGTGCTGGCGCGGTCGCAACGTCGCTCTGTGACGGCGCGAATTCCGCCTGCGTATTAAATTGTTTCATCTCGCGATCCGTTCCGCCGAAAACCGTATGTTTGCAAAGTGTTTTAGAGGCCGCAAATGCTGTGAAAGCTGCCAGCACCCGGCCCCGATTGGCCTCGAGACGATAGTTTAATCTACTTACAGCGTAGACCAACAAAGTCGCGCGCGAGGTCATATAACGTTTGAACTCGTTGTCGTTAAGTTGTTCGGACAGAACGGTTATAAGGTTGGCCGTGAAAATGTGAATGCTGCTCATGTTACGGGCGCTAGTGCTGCTTTGGCGTAGACCCTGCGTCTTTTGCGCTTGCCAGACACCGGTTGGAATGGCCCCGGCGTACGGCGCCAAGGTACTGCTTTGCTTGCATGTGCTGCTGATGCGCGGAAAAACAGAAGCAGCGACGGGACGCGCCAGAGGGGTTGTCATTCGAAGGTACTGCCGTTGGTAGTATTATCGGACATTATAGAGGCTGCGGGGCATTGTACGAGCGACTTTCCGTCTGTGCAAATGCCGCACAGATTGCCACCTTCGCGGCCCGTTACCGGCGCCGATGGGCGGGTCCGGGCGCGAGCGAAGCGATGGTACAAGTTGACCGACAGGCCGCCAAGAGGGTGCGCCACCGCAAGGTCTGGTCCCGATGGCTGGCAATCCCGATGGGTTCATCCTGATATCGGCCAAAAACTTGGCTGATGCGAGCCTCGATAGGCTGCGCGTTGGCTGGGTATCGGTGCCAACCGAGAAGCCTCTGTTTCGAGGAAGCGGGCGGTACGGCTATCTCAATCGTGGCGCTTTCAGTCAAGTCGACCGCGAAAGCGTCTCGGAGAGGGAAAAGAGTAGAGGCCAAGCTCGGACATACATCGTTCGAGAGAGTTGGTTGGGGTGAGGGCGTTGGAACACCGCGCCGAGATTGCGAATGCAAAAGGTCTTTCTTTGAAAATTAGCAGCCCGTTATCAGAGGCGGCCGCATAAAAACAACATCAATGCCTTCTGAGCGTGAAGCCGATTTTCCGCTTCGTCCCATACCAAGGATACGCGTTCATCCTCGAGCAGTTCCGCACTGACTTCCTCGCCCCGGTGCGCAGGCAAACAATGCATGAAAACCGCGCCCGAGTTGGCGTGGCTCATTAGTGAGTGGTTAACTTTATAACCTTGGAAGGCAAGGGTGCGAGATTGTTGTTCGCCTTCCTGACCCATGCTTGCCCAGACATCGGTTACCACCCAATCGGCCTTGCTAACCGCTTCGGCGGGGTCTCGCGTTAAGTTGATGCGGTTGCTGTGACGACTTAAGAGGTCACTGTTGGGTTCGAAGCCTTCAGGGCAGGCAATGTTCAACTGAAAATCACAAAGCGCCGCCGCGTTGATAAAAGAGTTGCACATATTGTTGCCATCGCCCACCCAGGCAACCGTTTTGCCACGGGGGCTGCCGCGGTGTTCGGTGTAGGTCTGAATGTCCGCCAGAAGTTGGCAGGGGTGGTAATCGTCAGTTAGGGCATTGATAACAGGTACCGATGAGTACTCGGCAAAGCGCTGTATTTTTTGATGTTCGAAGGTGCGAATCATGATCATGTCGACCATGCGCGATAACACCCGCGCGGAGTCTTCAATGGGCTCGCCGCGCCCTAGTTGCGTGTCTTTTGGAGAAAGAAACAACGCGGCGCCGCCGAGTTGCGTCATGCCCGACTCAAACGACACGCGGGTTCGGGTCGAGGACTTCTCAAAAATCATCCCCAGCACTTTGTTTTTCAGCGGCTCTTCGATCTGGCCGCTGCGCCACGACTTCTTTAACGCAATGGCGCGTTGAATGATGGCGTCGAGCTCTGTGGCGGTGATATCGTTGAGCGTTAAAAAATGACGGACTTTCATGGCGCTGCCTTTTTGAAGTCTTCAACCAGCTCGACCACGCACTCGACAATTTCATTGGCCTGGTCGTCGGTAATGATCAAAGGTGGAAGAAGTCGAATGGTGTTGCCGGATGTGACGTTGATCAGCAACCCCTTTTCTCGGGCTTTGGCCATTAACCCGGTGCATTCAGTCGCGAGTTCAACACCAAGCAGCAGGCCGAGTCCGCGCACATCTTTGACCATTTCATTTGCCGTGAAAGCTTGTCGAAATTGATCGAGCATTCGGGCGCCGAGATCACGGCTGCGCTCAAGAAGGTTTTCTTGCTCGAGCGTGTCGATGACCGCCAGGGCCGCTTTACAAGCGAGAGGGTTGCCGCCGAATGTCGAGCCGTGATTACCGGGTTGGAACACCTCTGCGGCTTTGCCTCGAGCGAGACAGGCGCCGATCGGCACGCCGTTGCCAAGTCCTTTTGCGGTTGTCACTACATCCGGCAAGATGCCGTAATGCTGGTAACAGAAAAATTCGCCCGTACGACCATTGCCAGTTTGAATTTCGTCGAGTATCAACAACCAGCCACGCGCATCGCATAACTGGCGAAGTTCTTTGAGGTAAGTGGGTGAGGGCAGGCGTATGCCGCCTTCGCCCTGCACGGGCTCGACCATCACCGCTACGGTTTCGGCATCACTCGTCTGGAGGATCGCCGCTAAGTCGTCGTAGGGTACATGTCGAAAGCCTTCGACCAAAGGTTCGAACCCCACTTTGACTTTCGGGTTGCCTGTGGCCGAGAGGGTGGCCATGGTTCGTCCGTGAAAGCTGTTATGGGTAGTGATAACCGTCGGCGATTCGATGCCTCGATCGTTGCCCCATTTGCGCGCTATTTTAAGGGCGGCCTCGTTGGCTTCGGCTCCGGAATTGGAAAAGAAAACCTTGTCCATGCCGGCGATGGCCACGAGTCTTTCGGCGAGCTCTACCTGCGGCTCTATCAGGAAATAGTTGGAAATGTGCAACAGCGTACTCGCCTGTTCGCAAATGGCGCGGGTAACCGCCGGGTGGGCGTGCCCGAGTCCGCATACCGCGATGCCACTCAGCGCGTCCAGATATCGGCGCCCGGTGTTGTCCCAAACATAGGGGCCTTCGCCTCGAACGATCATCGCTGTTCGCGTACCGTAGTTATTCATAAGCGCCATTTCACTTGTCACTGTCAGGATTCCCAACGCAGAAACAAAAACAGGCGGCTCTCGCCGCCTGACCAATCGGCCATTGTATAAATATTCCGTGGGGATGTAAAACCGCCATGAGAGAGCGAAAACAGGGACAATCGCGGGGGTGGGGTAGTGGCTTACGTGCCTACCGCCAGTATTTCTGCCAGGCGGTCAAGACCTTTTCGGGGTACCAGGTTTTGCCGTAGCTGCCGTTGTATCTTGCCAGGGCTTGCGCGTAGCGACCGTCCTCTTTATCAAGATAGAATTTGAGGATGGTACAGCCGTAACGAAGGTTGGTTTCCAGGTCCATTAGGTTGTCTTGTTCGCGGCCAATCTCGCGTTTCCAAAACGGCATCACTTGCATCATGCCGAGCGCGCCGACTCTGGAGATTGCGAATTGGTCGAAAGCACTCTCAATTTGGATCACCGCCAGCACAAGGTTGGGCGGCAGACCCACCCGGGTTGCCTCCTTGTGCACCATACGCAAAATCCGAAATCGATCCTCGGGGGTTTTGATGTAGCGCTCAAGGGATGCCGAGGTAGAAACAAGCCACACCTCGGCATCGAAACGGTCCGTAAAACTGTCGGCTTCGGATATCGACTGTTTCAATGCCGCGCGCAGATCCGGGTCCACTTCGCTCGCTTGCGCGAAGTGTGTATTGAAAATCAGGCAAAGACCGAGGAGGCGAGCGAGCGCGGTTTTGAGCATAAAACGTCGAATTTATAGTGTCAATTTGGATTTCAGTGATGTCAGTATGTCGTCGATGCGAATGTTCTCACTGGTCGGTTCGCGTCGCGCTTTGTACTCCACCAGGCCGTCGCTTAGCCCGCGATCGCCGATCACTATTCGGTGAGGTATACCGATGAGTTCAATATCCGCAAGTAACACACCGAGTCGCGCTTTGGGTTCATCCATAAAGAGCGCGTCTATGCCTTCGGCTTGCAGTTGGCGGTAAAGTGTCTCGGCGCATTCCCTAACCTGGTCGGATTTGTGTAGGTTTACCGGTACGATCGCCACTTGAAACGGCGCTATAGCGTCGGGCCACAGTATACCGTTTGCGTCGTTGTTCTGTTCTATTGCGGCGGCGACCATTCGTGAGACGCCTATGCCATAGCAACCCATAATCAGCGTTTGCTCTTTGCCACTCTCATTTAAAACACTTGCGCCCATCGCGTTTGAGTATTGATCGCCAAGTTGGAATATATGACCCACCTCGATACCGCGTTTGATCTCAATTCGGCCATTGCCGCAAGGGCTGGGATCGCCCCGCTGGACGTTGCGCAAGTCGGCGGTCCGGCGGTCTGCGTCCGTCGGCCAATTGGCGTTGGTTAGGTGGTAACCTGTCTCGTTCGCACCGCATACAAAGTTCGCGCAGGCCGCAGCCGCGCGGTCGACATAGGTGAGGATCTCGAGTCCAATCGGGCCGAGTGAGCCGGTTTGCGCACCGAGTTCGTCGGCAACGCGCGCCTCTGGTGCCAAGGTCAAAGGGCTTGCCACCCCGGGAAGTTTACCGGCTTTGACTTCGTTAAGCGCGTGATCGCCGCGCAATACCAAGGCCACGAGTGGGGCCGTCTTGTCTGGAGCCGCCTCGCCCAGAACGATCAAAGTCTTCAGCGTCCGTTCGGCTGGCACAGCTAAAAATGCCGATACCTCTTCAATGGACTTTTGCGTTGGTGTCGCGACTTTCTGCACGGTCGCGTGCGGCTCTGCGCTGGGCGGGGGCGCTAAAGCCTCTGCCATTTCGATGTTGGCGGCGTAGTCGCTAGAGTCACTGAAAACGATATCGTCCTCGCCGCTGTCTGCCAGCACATGGAATTCGTGAGAGCCCGTGCCGCCTATCGAGCCGGTATCCGCCAAAACTGCACGGTAGTTGAGCCCCAGACGGTCGAATATGTTGCAATAAGTGCGATACATTGCGTCGTAGGTTTGTTGCAGGCTCTGTTGGCTTAGATGGAAGGAGTAGGCGTCTTTCATCAAAAATTCCCGTGCGCGCATTACCCCAAACCGGGGGCGTACCTCGTCGCGGAATTTTGTTTGAATCTGGTAGAAGGTCGCGGGCAATTGTTTGTAGCTGGAAATGTTGTTGCGGACCAAGTCCGTAATGCTTTCCTCGTGGGTCGGACCGAGGCAGAAGGCGTTGTTGTGTCGGTCGGTGAAGCGCGTGAGTTCGGCTCCAAACTGCTCCCAACGCCCGGACTCAATCCAAAGCTCAGCCGGCTGCACCACCGGCATCAACACCTCCTGAGCGCCGGCTTTGTCCATTTCCTCTCGAACGATTTTTTCGACCTTGCGCAGCACCCGAAGGCCCATGGGCAACCACGAATAAAGTCCCGATGCGGATTTTCGAATCATCCCGGCACGCAACATCAACTGATGGCTGATCACCACCGCGTCGGCCGGCGTCTCTTTCTGGGTGGCAATAAGGTATTCAGTGGCGCGCATTGAGTGTTTCAACCTTTTCTACTTGTTTAAATCGTCCATCCGACAGTGGCCAGGTGGTGCCGAGAGTTTTTATGTTTCGCCGGTGCGGGCCGCCGACGTCGCCATTGAACCTTCGGCGACTCGACAAAGCCCCAAAAAAGCCTTGCGCAGCAATGGTAGCGAACTTCAGCTCAGGATTCCCAGTTTTTCGGTATTTTAGGGGGTTAGTGTCGAGCTGTCTTGCAAAAGAGTGGCGGCGGAAGGGTGCGCGAGGAGCAGGGGAGGGGTGCCCGGAAGCCCAGAGCGGGCTTCCGGGGCTTTTGAATTACTCTGCCATTTCTTTAAGTTTTTTCAATGGTCGTACTTTAACCTGGACGCTTGCCGGTTTGGCTGCAAAGGTGGTCTCTTCGCCGGTGAATGGGTTGATGCCTTTGCGCGCTTTGCGGGCGGGCTTTTTCACGGTGACTATCTTAAACAAGCCAGGCATCACGAACTCACCACAACCTCTTTTGGTGACATGAGCTTCCACAACATTGGCCAGCTCGTCTAACACCGCACTTACCTGCTTGCGACTCAGTTCGCTTGATTCGGCGATGTGGTTCAGCAACTGAGTTTTGGAGTATCGTTCTTTAACGGCGGAGAGCTTTTTGGGCGCTGCAGGTGCGGCAGCCTTCTTAGCGGGCGCTTTCGTTGGTGCTGCTTTTTTTGCAGCAGGTTTTTTCGCTGTGGCTTTGCGTGCGGCCATGTAGTGAACCTCTCGGTTTTGATTGTTTATGATGTTGATTGTTCGTCGAGCCCGGTCAGAGGGTAGGATGAAACCCGGCGTGAGCTACGCCGCTGCCCGGATCCTGCTCCTATATATAGTTTATTCGAGCACGTGCAGCAACCGTTTCTTGCCTATATCTCCGTAAAAATAAGCCTGTTTTTGTGCTTTAAGAAGTTTTCAAGGAGTAAATCTTCTTTCCGTGAGCGGGCAGGGTGTTTTTCATACAAGGCCGACTGTATAATGCCGCCCTCTCGACGAAGGGGTGGTAAGGGTGTGTGTCGAGCTATCAGGCCGACCTCGAAGAACTCCCATCCGTCGAATCTTACCAATTGGATAACCGGCCTGTCGGAACCGAATCGGAATGGGTCAACCCTTAGTCCGTATTCGCTCTATCGCAGCCGAATTACTGTGTATCCCGCATGGATTGTCTGCCCGAGGTTGGGTTGCATTTTTAACCGGGTGGACTGCCGTCTGGCGGCTTTGTTATTTGTGGAGATTTGTGAATGCCTATTTATGAATATCAATGTCAGGCGTGTAATTACGAGTTTGAGAAACTTCAGAAGATCAGCGAGAGCGCTCCTTCGCAATGCCCGCAATGCCAACAAGCCGCGCTCAAAAAGAAGGTGTCTGCAGCGGGGTTTCGGCTAAGTGGTAGCGGCTGGTACGAGACTGATTTTAAATCCGGCAACAAGAAGAACCTTGCGAGTGAAGACAAAGGCGGCGGTAAGGCTGAGGTAAGCGGTGATAAAAAGGCGGATTCAACCGCTTCCGCCAAGGCCGCGCCGGCGGAAAGCAAAACCAAGCCGAATAAAGCAACCGATTAATAGGTACAAGTATGCGCAACATATATTGTGGTTCAGTACGCGCCACGGATATAGAGAAAACCGTCACTGTTTGTGGCTGGGTAGACCGAAGACGCGACCATGGGGGCGTGATCTTTATAGATTTGCGCGATCGTGACGGTTTGGTGCAGGTGGTGTTCGACCCCGATAGCGCGCCTTTTGCGTTGGCGGATAAGGTCCGTAGCGAATATGTCTTGCAAGTGACCGGTTTGGTGCGGGCGCGCTCTAGCGCCACAGTCAACCCAAATATGGCCACCGGGGACGTTGAGATATACGGTAAAGAGCTGGTTATTCTCAACGCCGCCGAGACGCCGCCATTCCCGTTAAACGAACGGGCGAATGTGGGCGAGGATGTCCGGTTAAAATTCCGCTATCTAGACTTACGCCGCCATGAAATGCAACGCAATTTGCGCTTCAGGTCCAAGGTGACATCCGCGATTCGACAATTTCTGGACGAGCAAGAGTTTCTGGATATTGAAACACCGATCCTTACCCGCGCGACGCCCGAGGGCGCGCGAGATTATCTTGTGCCGTCGCGAACGCACGAGGGCCAGTTTTTCGCACTGCCCCAATCGCCTCAGTTGTTCAAACAACTCCTGATGATTGCGGGCTACGATCGCTACTACCAGATCGCCAAATGCTTTCGCGACGAAGATCTCCGCGCTGACCGGCAGCCGGAATTTACTCAGATTGATATTGAGACCTCCTTCATGGATGAAGCGGGGATAATGGCGGTGACCGAACAAATGGTCCAGAAGCTTTTCAAAGAACTTCTCGAGGTGGACCTCGGTATTTTTCCTCGAATTCCGTTTAGTGAAGCGATGGAAAAATACGGCTCTGATAAACCCGACCTTAGAATTCCGCTCGAATTGGTAGAAGTAAAAGACCTAATGAAAGCGGTGGACTTCAAGGTATTCTCAGGGCCCGCGAACGATGCCAAGGGGCGGGTCTGTGCGTTAAAGGTCCCAGGTGGCGCAGAGCAACTGACGCGCAAACAAATCGACGACTACACCAAGTATGTCGGGATATACGGCGCCAAAGGGCTTGCTTATATCAAGGTCAACGACAAAGACGATCTCGAAGAGGGCCTGCAATCGCCTATTGTTAAATTTCTGCCGAACGATGTGCGCAAGGCCTTACTCGAACGGCTCAATGTGGAAAACGGCGATTTAATCTTCTTCGGCGCGGACAGCGCGAAAGTGGTGTCCGAAGCACTGGGTGCGTTGCGTTGCAAGCTGGGCGAGGATTTGAACCTCTACACCTGTGCGTGGGCGCCGTTGTGGGTGGTCGACTTCCCGATGTTTGAGCAAACCGATACCGGCCCTGCCGCGCTTCACCATCCGTTCACAGCACCTAAATGTACGGCGCAAGAGCTGAAAAGCGCGCCCGAAGCCGCTTTGTCACGCGCTTACGACATGGTGCTAAACGGTACCGAAATCGGTGGTGGCTCCATTCGTATCCACGATCAAACGATGCAACAAACCGTTTTTGAAATACTCGGCATCAATGAACAACAGCAGCGTGAAAAATTCGGTTTTCTGCTCGACGCGTTAAAATTTGGCGCGCCGCCGCACGGCGGTTTAGCGTTTGGCTTGGATCGATTGGTCATGCTGATGGTAGGTGCGGGTTCCATTCGCGAGGTCATTGCCTTTCCGAAAACGCAATCGGCGGCCTGCGTCATGACCGACGCACCGGGCACAGTGGACTTAGAGCAACTGCGTGAACTGCATATCCGCTTGCATAAAAAAGAGGAAAAAAAGCCCGTTAATGCTGCCGATGCCGCACAGGCAACGTCTAATTAACCTGCTTATGTCGTCGGTTGTGGACTCGCCGACGACGCCTAATTCAAGGTCTAAATTTCTTCGAAGTCTCAGGCTTAAACGCCGAACAGCCAGGTCTCGCTGAGACGCTCGTCGATCTCGGGTTTGGGGTAATCGTGCATTCGGGTGGCTTGTGCCGATAATAGACGATGCTGCTCGGAGGGGGCATTTGTCTCGAGGTAATGGGCGATCAAACCTTGCAGGTCGTTCAGCTGACGAATGATCTCGTGCATCATCAGAAAC
Organism: uncultured Cellvibrionaceae bacterium; assembly: GCA_964540505.1. Taxonomy (GTDB): domain Bacteria; phylum Pseudomonadota; class Gammaproteobacteria; order Pseudomonadales; family Cellvibrionaceae; genus CAYZQH01. The sequence goes on from CAZING010000087.1 coordinate 10,851, forward strand.
GCTTCTTTCAATTCTCTATAGGCATCGGAATTCGCGGCGCCGGACAGCTCATCAAGCCAGCTAAGGTAGGCGTGATCGTCGATCCCGGATTGCGCAGTTAACATCGCGATATGGTTGATCGTATTTTGTATGGGTCCAAGGTCAACGGCTGTGCTATCGCGATCGAACTCTTCAACCATGTGCTTCGCGATTTTTACGCAGGCCCGAATGTATTGGCTGTGCGCTTTAACCGCCGCGGATATCTCGGCCATTTCGGTGTCCGGAAGCTCTTCCCGAAATTCCGGTAATTCTCTCAAAAGCAGAATGAAAGTATTGGGCAGGGGTCCGAATTGGGCCTGACGGCTGATTTGTATAAAAGGAATCACTTCCGCGAGCGATTTATCGAAAGGTTTATACCGCTTGGTGTAACGCAAACTGGTACTGTCTAATAAATTCAACAGTTGGCCTTCGTGGCTCAACTGTCGCGCTGCTCGGGTGCGCGGGTAGCCGGTGCCGTCCAAGTTTTCATGATGCTCAAGAACCGCACGGGCGGTAGCTTTTGAAATGCCTGACATGTCTTTGAGGATGTTGTACCCGATCACCGGGTGCACGTGGAGCTGGTTGGTCTCCTCGGGTGTCAATGGCTCGTTTTTATTCATGATGTCGGCGGGTATATGAATCACACCTAGATCGTGCAGCATGCCGGCCACGAAAAGATCGTCGGGCGAGGTGGAAAGCCCGTCAGAGCGGGTGCCTATCAAGTAGGCAAACCATGCGCAAAACATCGCTTGTTCAAAAACGCCTGGCGTAACCAGCGACATTACGGTCAGTTTTTGACGGATGATCGGCTGCGAACACACCTGGTCACACAATTCGCGAAGCACGCGAGCTCCGCCATAGGTTTGATAAAACCACGCAGTAGAGGCATCGCTTTGCAGGAACACTTCAAAACACTCGGCGAGTGTTTCAGTGGTCAGCTCATTGTCGATGACAATCGAATCTTCAAGAGGGGCCAGGAGTTTAAAGCGGGTGATGCGCTCGGCCATCGAGCGATCGATCAATGCCCCTTTTTTGACTATGATCTGGCCTTGGGCGTTACAAATATCGTCTGCCGCCAATACCTGGCTCACAGCATTGGCCTGAGCGAGGTTCAGAACATACGAGTCCTTATCCATTGGTTCCAGAGGGGCGTTGTTCGACATCGGCTTCTACTTCTGAACCATCGGCTACATTTGGAGGAGGCTGTGTCATTAAAAATAGCACATTGCCGCCAAGATGACGGCCGGAATCGGCGCTATTTGACGAAAGTAACAAAATTGGGTGATGTTCGAGGTTTGACTGGGCGCCGC
>CAZING010000088.1:0-12172 GCA_964540505.1 uncultured Cellvibrionaceae bacterium
CACCACCGACGCGAAGAGGTGATCCAATATATTTACCAAAAATACGGTCGCGAAAGAGCAGCCTTGGCCGCCAGTGTGATCACCTACAAAACACGCAGCGCGCTTCGCGACGTGGGCAAAGCGCTGGGGCTCGAGCCGAGCTTAATCGACCAATTTACAAAAAGCCTGGCTTGGTGGGACAGCCGTCGGGATTTACGTGCACGTATTGAAGCTGCAGGTTTTGCTATAGATCAGGCGCGTCTTGTAATGTTTTTCAAATTGGTGCAACAGATTCTGGGGTTTCCTAGGCATTTGTCTCAGCACGTCGGCGGTTTTGTTATCACGCAAGACAAAATCAGCGATTTGGTGCCGATGGAAAACGCCAGCATGCCAGAGCGCACGGTGATTCAATGGGATAAAGAAGACCTAGAGACCATGCGCTTGCTTAAAGTCGATGTGCTCGCGCTTGGTATGTTGACCGCGCTGCGTAAGGCGCTCGGTTACGTGCGCAGCTACAACCCCGCCATAAAAGGGTTAGAGAGCATTCCGCGAGAAGACCCGAGCACGTATAAAATGCTGTGTCAGGCACAAAGTGTAGGAGTGTTTCAAATCGAGTCGCGCGCGCAAATGTCGATGCTGCCGCGTCTGCGACCGCAGTGCTTTTACGATCTGGTCATTCAAATTGCGATCGTGCGTCCGGGGCCGATTCAAGGGGATATGGTGCACCCTTATTTGCGTCGCCGAAATGGTGAAGAAGCCCCTCAATACCAAAGCGAGGCGATACGAGAGGTGTTGTCGCCCACCTTGGGTGTACCGATTTTTCAAGAACAGGCGATTCGTCTGGCGATGGTCGCGGCGGGGTTCAGCGGCGGCGAAGCCGATCAGTTGCGCCGGGCGATGGCAAGCTGGGGTAAAAACGGCAATTTGTTGAGCTTTGAAACCAAGTTTGTTCAAGGCATGTTGACCAATGGCTATTCGCAAGAATACGCGCTACGTCTGTTTGAACAGATTAAAGGGTTTGGCGGTTACGGTTTTCCAGAATCCCACTCGGCGAGCTTTGCACTTTTATGTTACGCCTCGTCTTGGTTGAAATGCCATCATCCGGCGGCGTTCTATTGTGCGTTATTAAATTCTCAGCCGATGGGGTTTTACTCGCCCTCGCAACTGGTGCAAGACGCGGTGCGCCACAAAGTTACGGTGCTGCCCGTGGACATTAATGCCAGCGAGTTTGAAACCACCCTTGTCGATTTGCCAAAGGCTGTGCCAGAAGCGTCAAGCAGCGATTTTGTAAACGGCAACGGAACGTCGCAATTGGGTATTCGTCTGGGGTTTATCCAGGTGAAGTCGCTCAATATCGAACGCGCTCGGATGATCGCGCAATGGCGCGACCTGAAACCGTTTCAATCGCTTAATGACTTAGTCGATCGCACCCGACTCACCGCTTCGGATTTAAAACACCTGGCCGCAGCGGATGCGTTGGTCAGCATCAGTGGTCATAGACATAACGCGCATTGGCAAGCGGCCGCAGTGGAAGAGGCGCGACCGTTGGCTTTACCCGGGTGCGAGCAGGCGCTGACCACCGCACCACCTACGCTGGCGAAAGAAGTGGTAGACGATTATGCGAGTCTCGGTTTGACCCTGCGTTCCCACCCTTTAGCGTTATTGCGTAAACGGCCTTTCTTTCGACGTTGCAAAAAAAGCGCCGAGCTCGTCTCGCTCAACCATGGGCGATTCGTTCGTGTGGCGGGAATTGTGACCGGGCGTCAGCGCCCGAGCACCGCCAAAGGCGTGGTATTTATCACCCTGGAAGACGAAACCGGCAATATCAATGTGGTGGTCTGGCAGAGCGTTCAACAACGGTTTCGCCAGGCCCTGCTCGCCTCACGTTTGCTTGTGGTCAAAGGCGTGGTCGAGCACAGCGACTCGCAAAAGGACGCGCTCGGTACCGAAACAATGAACACGCCTGTGGTGCACGTTATAGCCGGTGAGTTGTTGGATTGTTCAGACGTTCTGGAGGACGGATTTTTATTAAAATCCAGAGATTTTCATTGACGTTACACAATTTTTATTTTGGATAAATAAACAGGTTAAGTAAACCGGTTAATCATTATCACCCTTAACTTATTTAGTATAAGGTCGATTTATCATAATCGTTAGCTATAGCCGAAGCGGCGGCTTATTTGCAAAAAGAAGAGAACGTTTGAGCTGTATTTAAATCAAACGTACAAGTGTCATTGTCTGTCATGAAAGTGGGACCATGAAGGAAGCAACTTCCCACTAAAGGCTTCGATAAAAAGCCGCCGGTACAAGCGGAATTAACCTGCGACCGGTGACGTTACGACGGACGACACATCCAGAAAGGCCTTTGGAGGTATCCATGAACCGTTATTATTACGTGTGCCAAAATTTGGATGATATATCGCGAGCGCAAGAACAGCTGCTGGCAGCGGGGTTTGAGCCCGTACAGCTGTACACCCTCTCCTACGATGATGCAGAGGTCGAAAAACGCGCATTGAATGATGTCAATTCCCTATCCAAAACGGATATTGTTTCATCCACAATAGTGGGCTTGGCGTTCGGTGTTGCCGGCGCGGCGGCCATTCTCATTCTGGCGGCGCTCATCGGCGTGTCGAGCCAAGTGGCCTGGGTACCTATTGTATTTCTCGCTATCTGCGTATTGGGGTTTTGCACCTGGGAAGGCGGCTTTCTTGGCATTCAAACAACCAATCGACAGTTTAAGCGGTTTGAGCCTGAGTTGCGCGCGGGTAAACACATCTTTTTTGCCGACTTGCACGCGGCGCAAAAAGAGACATTCTTTCGAATTGTAAGCAGCTATCCTACTATGAAAAACGCCGGACGACGCAGAAATAAGTTTGCTTGGTTAATACCTGTGCGCACAGGTGCGCGTAAATTCGTGCGCTGGGCACCCTAACGCAAACTCGAATATTTAAGAGCCGGCGGAGCCTGCAGGAAGTAAGGTAACTAAGCGCGACGCCCCGCGTTCAAATTGAAACGGGGAAGCCCAGCGCCAAGATGAAAGCGCTGGCGCCGCGAACAGCGAGTTAAATGCTGCATGGCCCGCGCTGGCACCACAAAAAACGGGGACATCCTATGGTCGGTCGTGTTCCGCACTCTTTAAGATTTTTAAAAGCCGAGCGATTGCCCGCCATCGATTGTTAATATTTGGCCGGTGGTATAGGGGGCGTCTTCTATAAGGTAGTGCACCGCTCTGGCAATCGGTTCGGTGCCGCCGAGGCGTTGCAGTGGGATTGCGTGTAATTTCTCGGGGGCTTCGACTTGCTCGCCTTCGGCGTTCTCGGGCCAAAGCATTGCGCCGGGGGCTATGCCGTTTACTCGAACGGACGGGGCGAACTCTTGGGCGAGCGCCATCACCATCATGCGGTTACCCGCTTTGGCGATTGAATAAACACTGAAGCCTCGCCTGGGTCTTTCGCTATTGATGTCCACTAGGTTAATAATGCAACCGTTGCGCTGGTGCAGTTGCGGCAATAAAGCTTTGGCGAGAAAAAAGGGCGCTTTGAGGTTGGTCGCCATTAAATCGTGCCATTGCGTCTCGTTAAGTTCCGATACCGCAGTGGGGTAAAAAGTCGAGGCGTTGTTGATTAACACATCCAGGCGGCCGTAGACCTGCTCGACATCGACGGCGAGTTTGTCGAGGGCTTTCGCGTCGGTGAGATCCGCTTGCAAGACCGCTGCGGAATGCGCTCGAGAGCGGTTCAACTCGCTCGCCAAACGGGCAGCTTCGACAACGGAATTGTGACAATGAATGATGACCCTGTAGCCCCTTTGGTGCAGTTCGATACAGATGGCTCGGCCAATGCGACGCGCACCTCCGGTGACAAGAACGACCTTATTCGATTCGGCGGTTGTCTTCATGTGTTTGCGCTCTGCCATTCACGTTGAAACTCACGGGCCTGTGCCACTCGAGCCTTGTTTATCGCATCCCCTAAGGCTGCGCCGTTAACGCCTTGTTCAATAAACAGCTTGGCGTCGATGGCCGCGACTTTTTTGCGCAGCGCAGTTAAAAACGCCCGTTGGGGGTAAGAGGTGTGCTCAAAACCCTGCCGGCCCCGAGCATCGGCTTCGCAGCATAAAAGAAACAGTGCGAATCGCTCCGGTCGTCGAAATGCATCAAGGCGATTGAGCATCTCGATGAGTTGCGCCGGTTCGAGCGTCAAAGCCCGATGGCAGCGGATATGAAACTCACAAACCAACAGCGCGAGGTCGCGACAGTGGTTGGGTACGGTGAGGCGATCGCAGAGCGTGCGAATCGTCGGAAGTCCTCGAAGGTCGTGATCTGGGTGTTTCGGCAGCAGCGCTTGAGCGGTCGAGCCTTTGCCGAGGTCGTGCATCAGAACTGCAAAGCGCACCTCGATTTTTGTGCTCAATTGGCAAGCTTGTTTAAGACATAACAGCGTGTGGTGGCCGGTGTCGATTTCGGGGTGGTGCTTCGCGTCTTGGGGGACGCCGAATAAACGGTCGAGTTCCGGTAGGATTTTGCTCAAGAGTTTGCAGCGGCGTAAAACTTCAATAAAAATTTCTGGGTTTCTTTCTGAAAGCGCGCGGCTTAACTCCTTCCAAACGCGCTCGGCTACCAGAGCATCGGCCTCGCCAGAGGCGACCATAGCGCGCATTAAATCGTAAGTTTCTTCGGCAATCGTGAAGCCTAGGTGGTGGTATCTGGCCGCAAAGCGGGCCGTGCGAAGAATTCGCACAGGGTCCTCGGCAAACGCGGGCGAGACGTGTTTTAACCGGCGCGCGAGCAAATCGGCGTGGCCGCCGAACGGGTCGATCAGCGCCCCGCTGGTGCTTCTGGCCATAGCGTTTATCGTCAGGTCGCGTCGACTTAAGTCTTCCGCAAGCGTTACCTCAGGCGACGCGTGCACGGTAAAACCCTTGTAGCCGGGCCCGGTTTTGCGCTCTGTGCGTGCCAGAGCGTATTCTTCTTTGCTGTCGGGGTGCAAAAATACCGGGAAGTCTTTGCCTACTGGCGTAAAGCCACGGTCGATCATGGTTTTGATGTCGCCGCCGACCACCACCCAATCACGCTCGTGCACAGGGTAATTCAAAAGCTCGTCGCGCACTGCGCCACCGACTAAAAAAAATTCCATTGCTTGTTGACGATTAAAAAATATGGGCTCACACTGTAGTGGAACTTTTTTTAAAACGCCATGTTTCGGCGGTTTTCCGAGCACAACAAAGCCCGAGCACAACAAAGCCATGTTCACTCTTATCGCCAGCCGTTTGCCTATGCGCGCCCACCTTAGGGCGAGCGTCGTGGCGGTCTATGCGGTGGCGGTCTGGCTGCGGGCGCATCGTAACCGCCCGTTGTGGTCTGATATGTAAAGAAAAAAGTTAAACATTCTTTCAAAAAAAGGCCGCAGCTAAAACCTGCGGCCTTTTTCGTTTTTCAGCCCCGCAGGTCAGCCGAAGCCGAAACCGAGGAGAAACCCTTATGCGGGTCGCCAGTGCGTATTTGGTGGTGGTGTTGATCTGGTCGACAACGCCTCTAGCGATTCAATGGAGCAGTTCAGGATTTACCTTTTTAACAGCGTTAACCTTACGCATGGTGTTGGCCCTTGCGGTGTGCCTGGTAATCCTGATGGCGATGAAAATTCGGCTTGTCGAATCTCGAAAGGACTGGCTGCTCTATGCAGTCGGTGCCCTGGGGTTGTTTCCGAACATGGTCCTGGTGTATTGGGCCGCGCAGTATATTCCATCGGGTTTGATGTCCATTTTGTTCGGGGTGTATCCGTTTCTTGTGGGCATTTTTTCGTGGTGGATTTTCAAAGAGAAGGTCTTTACGCCAGTGAAAGTTGGCGCGGTACTGTTCGCGTTTGCCGGGCTTGCTCTGGTGCATCTAGGCCAGTTGCAGATGGGGCCGCAAGCGGCGCTTGGGGTGGCGGCGATGATGTTGGCGTGCGTGCTTTGGGCGATCTCGTCGGTCTGGGTAAAGCGCCTGGGCCAAGACACTGGACCATTGCGCCAAGGTACGGGCAGCCTGTTGCTCGCCACGCCATTTTTTGTGTTGGTTTGGTACTGGTTAGACGGCGAGTGGCCAAGCGCGACCAGCCCGCGTGCCGTGCTCGGTGTTGGCTATCTGGTGATGGCGGGGTCGGTGCTTGGCCATACCTTGTTTTTCTACATTTTGCGGCGATGCCATGTGATTACGGTATCACTGGTTGCGCTTTTGGCGCCGATGTTGGCGATCACCTGGGGCGCGCTGCTGGCCGGCGAAGCGCTATCGAGACAGACCGCACTCGGTGCGATTATGATTTTGGCGGGCCTGTTCGTCTTTCAGGAGTTGTACCGTGTGCGCCCCCGTCGCCCGCGTTGGTTTAAGGCTGCTCGGCCAGCTGTTCGCGAATCAGTTTGAACAGCTTGCGGGCGCTGGCCGGGGGCTTTTGTCGACTTTTTTCACTGCGCGCGTTGCGAATAAGCGTGCGCAGCTGTTGAACGTCGACATTCGGAAAGCGGCTGACAAATTCCGCCGTTTTGCTGTCGTCGCCGTCGACCAGTTCGTCTCGCCAGCGCTCCATTAGGTGGAACGAGCGGGCGAGGCGCTGCTGTTGATCTTTTTGGGCCTGCAGGGCTTCGGCTATCGCGTTCGAGTCGGCCGCGCGCATGAGTTTGCCAATGTATTGCATTTGGCGGCGCAACCCCTCGTGGCTTTTAATGCGCCGCGCTTCGGCGATCGCCTTTTCGAGTTCGGGGGTCAGCGGCACTTGGGCCTGTTGCGCCTCGTTCATCGCGACAATTTCCGCACCCATGGCTTGCAAGGCATGCATCTGGCGCTTTTTTTCCGACTTGCTGGGCTCGCGGCTCTGCTCATGGTCGTCGCTAAGGTCGGTAGGGGGTGCTGTCGTCATGGTTTATGCGTAATAGTAAGTGGCGAGGCCTAAGAAAGCGCAGAAGCCTACAACATCTGTCACAGCCATTAAAGTCATGCCGCCAGCAAGCGCAGGGTCGATCTTACAGGATTTGAGAAAGACCGGTATCAAAGCGCCGGCAAACGCTGCGGTGACCAAGTTGATGGCCAGGGCGCAGGCGATGATTAAACCCAGGGTGGTATCGTTGAACCACCAAGAGGTCACGACCGCGAGAACACTGGCCCAGAGACAGCCATTGAGCACACTTGCCGAAACCTCTCTCGATACCAACCATTTGAGATTGCTGCGGTTTATTTGCCCGAGCGCTATGCCGCGAATCACCACAGTCAGTGTCTGGGAGCCCGCAACGCCACCCATACTGGCGACGATCGGCATCAATACTGCTAAGGCCACCACTTTGTCCAAGGTATCCTGAAACTGACTGATGGCCGAGGAGGCGAGCAGCGCGGTGACTAGGTTGGCACCGAGCCAAATCGCGCGTCGCGGTGTCGTGCGCCAGACGGTGGCAAAGGTGTCTTCGTCCTCATCCAGCCCCGCTAAATTCATCAGTGAGCGGTCGGTGTCTTCCAGGATGACATCGACCACATCGTCGATGGTGATTCGGCCAATCAATCGGCCATCGGCGTCCACCACCGGCGCAGAGACCCAGTCGTGGGTCTCAAACAGCCTTGCCACTTCGCTGTCGGGCATTTCGGCGGGGATCGGCTGTATGTCGGTGCGCATCACATCGCCCACCGCGACGCCGAGATCGGTAGTCAGTATCTTGGCGAGCGATAAAGTCCCTATATACTCGTCGTTTTTGTCGACCACAAAGATGTTGTCTGTCGAGGGCGGCAGTTCGCCGTGACGGCGCAAATAACGCTGCACTACATCCAGATTGATTCTCGCACGCACGGTAATCGCATCGGGGTTGGTGAGACCGCCCGCGGTATCTTCCGCGTAACCGAGCACTTTGCTGACCCGTTCCCGGTCGCGCAAGCTCATCGCCTGAAGCACTTCGACGATGACTTTTTCCGGCAGACTCTGCAGTATGTCGGCGATGTCATCGGCTTCCAAGCCTTCGGTAAGCGCGACCACATCCTCGGTGTTCATGCGTTTGAGAAATTGGTTTTTAATTTCGGCGGGCAGTGCCTCGAGCACCTCCCCGGCGTGGGGTTTATCGATCAGCTCCCAAAGCAGTGTGCGGCTGGGCGGGGGAGACGAGAGGATCAGGTGGGCAATCTCCCCAGGTGCGAGAGAGCGCAGCGTCAGGCGGACTTGCTTAAAGGTGCCGCTTTCGAGAAGTTCGGCAATTTGGTCGAGTTGTTGCTCTGGTTGGCTCGAAGGCTCTGCGCGTTTGGCCATGTGTATCCTTAAAGACGCGACTACTCGCCTTCGTCAAATTTATTGTTCAGCAAAAAAGTTAAAGCCTCGATCGCTTGTTCGGCGTCGCCGCCATCGGCGCAAATCTCTATTTCAGTGCCAATTGACGCGGCCAAAAGCATCAACGACATAATGCTTTTGCCGTCGATGCATTTGCCACTGCAGTTGACCGTAACTTTACTCGAAAACCGATTGGCGACACTCGAAAATTTTGTTGCCGCGCGTGCGTGAAGGCCCCGTTTATTGCTGATAACCAAACGTGTTGTAACCATAGGTGTTGTGCTTATTGCTCAGGTCATGAGGTTTTCATCGGCTTGAATCAATTGTCGGTGCCGGGTCTGAACGTTATCAAATTTTGGTTTAAAAAATTGCGCCAGTCGCTCCGTTAGGTAAACGGACCTGTGGCGGCCGCCTGTACAGCCTATAGCGACTGTCAGGTAGCTGCGATTGTTGTGTTGGAAGCTTGGAATCCATTTGTGCAAAAAGCCTGCGATGTCGTCGAACATGCTGGCTACCTCTGGCTGTTGTTGTAGGAATTCGACTACCGGCAGCTCGAGCCCGGTGTGATCGCGCAGGTCCGGGCGCCAATGCGGGTTGGGCAAAGAGCGCACGTCGAAGATAAAATCCGCGTCTTGCGGCGCGCCGTACTTGAACCCGAACGATTCAAACATCAAAGCCATGCTCTCCGATTGGCCGGTGCTAACCGACTTTTTAACGGTGCGTCGCAGCTCGTGCAAAGTGAGCGTGCTGGTATCAATGGTGACATCGGCCATTTCGGCTATAGGAGCAAGCACGCGGGCTTCGGCTTTTATGGCCTCTTTAAGGCCCACGTTTTTATTGGTCAGCGGGTGCTTGCGTCGGGTTTCGCTAAAGCGTTTGATCAACACCGCGTCGCTCGCATCGAGATAAACCACCGTGGCCAGGGTGCTCGGATTGTAAATGCTCGCCAGAATTTTTGGGAAGTGCTGGAGATCTCCGCCTAAGTTGCGCGCGTCAATGCCCACCGCAAACTGACGGGTTTGCGCGTCTGGCGCCTGGCCCACTTGGCTGATTAAAGCAGGCAAGAGGCTGACCGGGAGGTTATCGATGCAGGTGAACCCTATGTCCTCCAGCAATTGCAATGCGGATGACTTGCCGGAGCCGGAGCGGCCGCTGATCACCACTATGTGCATAGTCACTTCCTTAAATCGATGATCGAGCTTTGCTTTGACGCGCGGCGCTGACCGACGCCGCACCCCAGGCTATGGGTTCAAAGCGGTTTGATAAAGCGCCTCGTCGGTTCGCGCGGCCCTTAATGCGTTGACAAATTCGACGTTTTGCAGCAGTTCTGCCAGGTGGGCCAAGGTTTGGAGGTGTTCGTTCTCGGCATTCTCGGGTACGAGCATAGCAAAAATGATGTCCACCGGTTGGCCGTCCACCGCGTCGAAGTCGATCGGTTGGTCGAGCGTCAGCAGCGCGCCAATCGTCTTGCCTTGGGTGGGAAATCGGCAGTGGGGAATTGCGATGCCGCCGCCGATTCCCGTGGAGCCGAGCCTTTCTCGGTTGATTAACTGCGTGAACAGTTTTTCAGCGTCAATGGCTTCCGAGCCCTGCGCGATCAGCTCTGCCAATTGCTCCAACGTGCGCTTTTTGCTGGACCCGGCGGCTTGGCACCGGGTGCGTTCCAGGCTTAAAAGGGATTCAATATGCATAGTTAAAGGGGAACTCAAGCTGTTAAATTCACGCGGTGTTGCCACCGCAACGACGTGCTTCTATAACGACTTCCAAGCGTCCCGGAGTTGTTAGAAGGCCTCTGATTAAGGTCCAATGGCTTTCGCGCTTTGCTGGAAGGCGCGTTTGGGGTTTCCAAGCGGCACCTTCATGCATTTGCTCCGCCCGCAAGCGATTAGGCTTTAATCAGAAGCGTCCCAAGCGCGCGCCGCGATAACGCGAGCCAGTTTGGTGGACGACTGTTTATTTGCCTTTAACAGACGTAATGGATCTTGATAGGAATTCCTTACTAAAAATTATTTAACCGCTCGACAGATTTATACCAATCGTTTGCGCTCGTTAGAGGGAGCTATCCCCAACGATTCACGGTACTTGGCAATGGTGCGGCGCGCAACCTGTATGCCTTGTTCCTCTAAAATTGTCGTGATTTTGGAATCGCTTAGAGGTTTGCGGGTGTTCTCTGCGGCGATCAATTTCTTAATGATAGCGCGAATGGCTGTAGAGGAACATTCGCCGCCCGACTCAGTGCTGACGTGGCTGGAGAAAAAATATTTGAGTTCAAATATACCCTGGGGCGTATGCATGTACTTCTGAGTGGTGACCCGGGAAATCGTCGACTCGTGCATGCCCACCATTTCGGCAACATCGTGCAAGACCATAGGCTTCATCGCCTCGGGGCCTAATTCAAGAAAGCCTTGTTGTCTTTCGACTATGCAGGTGGCGACCTTCAGCAGAGTTTCATTGCGGCTTTGCAGGCTTTTGATAAACCAGCGGGCTTCCTGAAGGTTGTCGCGCAAAAAGGTGTTGTCGCTGCTCGAATCGGCGCGTTTCACTAAGGAAGCGTAATTGGAATTGATGCGCAGTTTAGGGGCTATTTCAGGGTTGAGATTGACGGTCCAGCGGTCCTTTTCTTTTTTTACAAAAACATCGGGTACCACATACTCGGTGGTGTCTTCGCCTATGGTCTCACCCGGGCGAGGGTTCAGCCCTTGAATCAACCGGATCGCATCCTGGAGTTCGCTTTCCTTAATTTTCATTTTGCGCATCAGTTGTTTGTAGTCTCGCGCACCCAGTAGTGCGAGGTGGTTTTCGACCAGGTTCAAAGCTACGTTGTATGCCGGCGAGGCGACCGGCGCTTGCAACAATTGGCTGCGAAGACACTCGGCCACGTCTCGGCTGGCCACCCCGGGCGGGTCGAATTGCTGCACGCGCCGCAGTACGGCGACTATCTCGTCTGTGTCGACCTCGATATCAGGGAAGTCCCGCACGATACCCTGATGAATGTCCTCTACCGTCTGGCCGAGCATGCCGCTGGGTTCGACTGCGTCGATGATCGACTCGGCTATGGCTCGGTCCAAGTCTGACATAGGCGTCAGGTTTAACTGCCAAGTGAGGTAATCTTGAAGGGATTCGGACGTGCCGCGGCGCGATTCAAAGTCGGTATCTTCGTTATCCGGGCGTGACAGCCCTGTGCCCGACGGGCCGCTTTGGTAGATGTCGTCCCAGCTGGTGTCGACCGCAAGATCGGTGGGAATGTCGTTATTCCATTCCGGTTCTGAGTTGTCGTCTAAGGAGGGCGATGAGTCTGCTTCCATGCGAGCTTCGCTTTGCTCGTTGGTGGCCTGCGAGTCGCGTTCCGTGCCTGGGTCTTGTTGCTGGGTGTTGTTGTCGCTTTTGTTGAGGTCATGATCGCCGTCGTCACCCTCTTCGGACACATCCAGCATTGGATTACTTTCCAGTGCCTCTTGGATTTCGGTCTGCAAATCGAGTGTGGACAGTTGCAGCAGGCGAATCGCCTGTTGTAACTGTGGCGTCATGGTGAGTTGTTGGCCTAACTTTAACTGCAACGATTGCTTCATAGTTATCGAATGCCTTGTTCTCTATGGTCGCGTCTTGCGCCTGCGGTGGCCGCATCCGGCGGAGCGGGTTCGAGCTTTCGATTCGAGGCTCGATTTGGCTCGCGCAAGAGTCTCTAGGTAATTCTAGTCATCCCTGCCGGTACAAGCAATCGTTGGACGGAAATACTTAAGCAAATATTAGGCCATTGACTTGGTTGGCGCGGGCTTGTCAAGCGCTAAAGCCGCATAAGCTAGATTGAATCGCCGCCAAAGAGAGTATTGAAATCGAATTTGGTTATAAGTCAGCGCATTCCTGTGCTGATTTCAAAGCTGAAAGTTATCGCCCAAGTAGACTTTGCGAACCTTTGAGTT
>CAZING010000089.1:0-12066 GCA_964540505.1 uncultured Cellvibrionaceae bacterium
CGCTCAAAACGCGTCTAAGAATGCCCTGAGGCTGCGAAACCGGTCTCGCCAAGGCTACGGGTTTGATGCTTTTGACCCACGCAACGGGCGCCGACGCTTGATTACCCATCCAATCGCCGCGATCATTGCCACCTGTAATGCCATTCGCCACCAAGCGGAAGTGTCCTCGAAGTCCCAATAGCCGGAGTTTTTATCAATGCTGAAACTGTCGTTTACGCGTTATTTTATTACTGTGTCGAGCCTCGCAATCGCATTTTGGTTGTCCGGGTGTTCACCCGAACAAGTTGACAACGCAACGCCTGCAACAAGTTCGCAAGCCGCGCTCGTGCGCTCTCATTCACCGATTATCGGCCCGCAGAGCGCACCGGTTACCTTGGTGGAATTTCTGGACCCTTCCTGCGAGGGCTGTCGTGCCTTCTACCCGATTACCAAAGAGATAATGGCCGAATTCCCACGCGAAGTGCGCCTTGTCGTGCGCTACGTGCCATTCCACACCGGCTCGGAAGCCGCTGTTCGTCTTCTTGAGGCTGCGCGCATGCAAGGGCTTTACGAGCCAGCTTTAGCGGCGGTTTTTGAGGCTCTGCCGAAATGGCACAATGACGCTGAGGCACGTGCGGCCTGGAGCGCCGCAGAGGCGGTGGGGGTAAACTTAGCCGAGGCCCGCAAACAGATTGATTTGCCGGTGATCACGCAAAACCTTGCGATGGACATTGGCGATGCCCGCGCCTTTGAGATAACCCGAACACCCACATTTTTTGTAAACGGTAAACCCGTCGAGCCTTTCGGCGTCGAGCGACTGAGAACTCTGGTGCGCGAAGAAGTCGAACAATCGCGCAGCGCAAAAACGAAGTAAAGCGTTCGGCTGCGGCGACGCCTTTGCACCAGGAGGTCGCCCGTTTTCCCGTGGAAAACAATCGTTGGCTTTTGTCGGCGACCGGGGGCTCTCGGCCTTAGAAAACCCTGGCGCTGCATCCAAGGTTTTTAAGGCCGATTTTTCGACCGGCGACAACCACTTTAGATAGCATTGCACCCATGGCCAGCTACACCGTTTTGCAAAACCCGATTGCATCTACCAGATCAGAGAAAAACAGTGAGTTCTTAACCTTCTTGCACCCTGTGGATTCGCGCGAGCAAGCGATGACGCAGGTAGACAAGTACCGAGCGCAATACCCCGACGCCAGTCATGTCTGCTGGGCCTACATCATTGGCGATACGCGACAACCCTACACCCAGGCATTTAGCGACGATGGCGAACCTTCGGGCACTGCGGGTAAACCTATATTGCACGTACTGACCGAGCGCGGCGCTGGCAACGCACTGGCCGTGGTGGTGCGCTACTTTGGTGGGGTAAAACTCGGTGCCGGAGGCTTGGTGCGCGCCTACTCCGCTGCGGTGGCAGGCGCTGTAAGGCAAGCCGAATTATCGCAGGTCATCGCTCGAGTAGCTCTAACGGTCGTTGCGGACTTCTCTCATGAAGTGAAAATCCGTTATCTCGTTACCCAGTATGAGGGCGTGCTGTCCGAGGTCGCCTACGGCGCCAAGGTCACTGTTAAGATACAATTGCCCGCCAACCAAGTGCCGCCCTTCACCGAGCAGTTGAGCAATGAAACGCGTGGAGAGGCGCAGATTCAGCCAGAGGCTTAGCGTGCGGAGCCGGCGCTTAAGGTAACGGGCTCACTGTTGCGGCTTTTCCCCGCCTTGACCTGAAGGGGGGGCTGTGCGTCTTAGTCATCTGACTGCACGGGCTTCAGCGCTTGTAAATTGACTCAAGTCCCTGCCGCCAACGCCCAGCCCACGCCACCTTTCAGGATGGCAAGAAAACAGCAGCACTTGATGCCGTTGACTGGCGTCAAACAGTACTCGTTTCATCCGCTGCAATCTCTCTTGGTCGGTATGCACTAAAATATCATCCAAAATTATCAACGTGGGTCGGCCAGCTTCTTTAAGCAAATCGGCGTAGGCCAAGCGACTGATCAGGCCCATTTGTTCCCGGGCACCGTAGCTCAACTCATCCACTTCGCCAAGCTCGGTTTCGCGGGCGAGTATTTCGGGGCGAAGGTGTTCGTCCACCGCCAGGGTGGCCTGCGGGAACAACAGCTTTAAATAGTGGTTTAAGTGTTTTTGTAATGGCGCTTGCAGTTGGCGGGTGAGCGCCTGCCGTTTTTCTTTGAGCAGGCCGAGCAGTAAATCCAAGGCCGCAGCGCGCGATTCTAATTGGCTGCGATGGCGCTGCAACCGCGCCAAATTCTGCTGGTGTTCGTTTCGCGTCTCTTCGAGCCCTTGAGCACCCAATGCTTCCAATTGCGCCTGCAAAGTGAAGATTTCGATGTCACGTTGCGCCGTTTCATTTTCCAGTGCATTCGCGGATTGGCTTAACCGCTCGACATCCTGCCTCAAGATTGCTGGGTTGGCGGTGTCGATTTTTTTTGCCGTCGCCTCTATGGCCTTACGCAGTTTAGCCTCTTGCGCCTTCAGCAAGCTAAGGCGCTCCAAGGTTTCGCTTTCGCGCGCTTGGCGCTCTGGGGCCATGACCTCTGCTTGCAGCATTTCCCACTCGCGCTTGGCGTTTTCACTTTCGCGCTCGCGCAAGGTCAGTTCGCGCTGGTGATCGTTGCTCGTTTGCTCGGCGTCTTTTAACGCGTCTTCCGCTTTGTTCAGGATGGCTTCCGCGGCATTTTCGTCGAGCGTGCGCGTGTTGTCTTGCACGGTTTTCGACGTTTGCTTTAGCAAAACGGCAAACTCGACCTTAAGCGATTGCAGTTGCTGTTCGATGGCGCGGATGCTCTCGCAAAGCGCGTCAACGCCCTCGGGCGCCAGCATCTCTATGCGGGTGGTGAGCTGGTCGATACGCTGCCCGAGCTTGTGGTTCTCTGCCTGACGTTGTTCGGCCTCAGCGATACTTGTCAAATTTAGTTTTTGCAGGGTATCGGCGTAATCCGCCTCCAGTCTTTCGCGCTTTCGCGCCACGCCCTTGATGTCGGTACCACCGGGCTGCAGGTGAAGTTCGCCGACACCGGCTATGTCGATATCGGTGTCTTGCAACAGCAGCCGCTCGCCCTCGCCGGTGAGGGTTTCGCCATCGAGTGTGATGGCTTTACCGGCTGCCAGCTTGTAAGTGACGCGGGTTGCAAGCGCTTGTTGCTGAATGCGCATAGTGGCGAGTTGTTCGTGCAGGTTTTTTAGCTCGACTAGGTCCTGCTCGCCAAGCATGCAAGCTTGCAGTTGCGAGCGAAAATGTTGCAGTTGCGCGTAAAAATCAGAAGCTTTTTTATGCTTGTCCTGCAGCTCGGTCAGCTTTGCAGCTAAGCGGGCGTGCTCACGCTCGGTGTTTTCCCGGCGGCGATTCTCGCGTGCCGCCCGGAACGCGGTTTTGGCGGCTTGGTACTGGGTGTTCGCCCGCTGGAGGTGCCCGTGCAGTTGCGCCGTGAGTGCGCGGCAATCTTCTAAAGCGCGGGCCGTTTTGGCTTTTTGTTCCTGCCGTGCCGCCAGTTGCGAAGCGGCCTGCTGGAAATCGCGAAATTGCTGGCGACTTTGCACCAAATTGGCTTCGGTGTTTGCAAGCGCCTGCTTATCGAGGTCTAACTGTGCCTGCAACGCCTCGACGTTTTCGAGCGCGCTTTGCGCCTGCCGCACTTGCTCGCGAAACGCCAACCAAGGTTTTTCGCGCTCGCTTATCGCTTGTTCGCGCCGCAAAATATCGAGACGGTCCACTTTTTGAGCGTAGAACTGAATGTTCTCATTCAGGGCCTGAAGATCTTGCTCGTGCGCGGTGCACGCGTCGATAATTTTTTTGTAGTCGCCCGTCTCCCGACCAGTGGCGGTGAGCAGCTTCGCGCGTTCGCGCTCGATCTGAGCAATCAGATCGTCGCCGCCGCTTGCCACCACCTCGCTCAGCGCGCTCGCCAACGCCGATTTCAAATGATCCCCCGCGTGGTCTACCGGGTGACGTATTTCCTGAATGCCACCCTGCTCCACCCAAAGCAACCCCGGAATACCCCAATGCTTGGGTTTGCTAGCCCCTTGCGCGGCGAATTGAAACCCCAACAATTCTGACAGTTTCTCTTCGGCTTGTTCGCCGGATAAATGTTGGTGGCCGATGCGCAGGTCGCAACGCTTTCTCTTTAAAAAACGCTTGGCCAGCTGCCAGTGCTCGCCTTGCCAATAGAATTCGAGCTCGACCTCTGGAGCCGCTGAAGAGTCACCCCAGGGCAGCAACTCTTGGACGCTGGTGGATTTGTATCGCTCAAAAAAGGCGGCTCTTATCGCTCGCACCACTGTGCTTTTGCCGGTTTCATTGGGCCCGACAAAAATGTTGATGCCCGGCAATAATTCGGCAATTTCCAACGGTTGGCGAAACTGCTTAACTTGATTAAGCCAGATGCGCTTCAGCTTCAACTCTTATCCTCCTGCGGCTGCCGCTGCTGCAGTAAATCGGCCAGTATAATAAGCGCTTCTCGGGCTGTTGCAGCCATGGCCGGGTCCGCGGTGCCTTCGACATCCCCTTGGTGCCGACGCAGCTGCTCGATAACCTCCCCGACATAGCCGTCCGCCTGCAGCGCCGTTATATCCTCTTCGGTGGGTTGCAAGCGCAGAGCGCTGAGATCGTATTGCAGACTGCGATGATGGGCCTCCAGGGCGTTCAACGCTTGTACCAATTGGTGGCGCGCAACCAAACTGGCCTGCCCGCTTATGCAGAGTTCCACCACCGACATAGACGGCAACTCGGTCAAAGCCTGCAACAATTCTGGCAGGTCTGCCTCCACAGCGAGCGTGAAGTCGCGCTTCACCCATGTGTACTGACCGATACGAATCGGCTGCACGTTTGGCACCGCGCCCGGGCGGTCGATGTCCACCAACAGCACGCAGCCCGCGCCATTGTCTTTGAAGCGCTCTTGTTCGGGTGTGCCGCTGTACCAAGTGCGCGCGTCGACTCTCTTAAGGCCGTGCCAGTCGCCAAGCGCTAAGTAGTCCAAGCGCGCCGTTTGCGCTCTGTCGGGCGCGATGGGGTTGGGCGAGTCGGCCGATTCCGGCAACCGGCCGGTAACGCTGCCGTGTGCCAAGCCAATACGCAGCAGCCCCGGTGGGGTTTGTGCGCGGTCGAACCATTCAGTGAGATCCTCGTGCACTTGACGCTGGGTCAAAGGTGCCGGCAATATCGCCAAACCTTCGGCCTCGAATAGGGTCGGCGTCGGCGCCAACAGCAGGTGAACATTAGCCGCAACAGCATTCAGTCTTAGTGCGCGCGTCCAAACGCTTTCGGCAAGCGCAGCATCGTGGTTACCGGGGATGATAATCCAAGGTCCGGGGTATGCTGCCATGGCCAGAAAGGTTTGCTGTATGGTCCGTTGCGAAACCGTTTGCGCGTCGAAAAGGTCACCGGCCACCAGCACCGCCGCCACGCTCTGGTCAACCGCAAGCTCTGCGATCCGCGCTACCGCTTGCAGGCGGGCCTGCGCCAGCACCACGGCGTCGTCTGTGGCAAAGCGACCGTACTGGCGACCTATCTGCCAGTCGGCCGTGTGGAGAATGCGTGTCACTGAGTTCGTCTCCCGAGGAATGTCTATAAATCGGGGCGCCGGGGCGTGCGCAAGAGGATTAGAGCCGCATAACAGCGCACCAGGCGCGCTCGCATTGTTAAACCTAAATGCCGAACAAGCTGCCAATGCCTGCCGTAATGCCCATTGCCGCCGCCCCCCAGAACACCACGCGCATCGTGCCTCTTAACACAGGCGCGCCGCCGATGCGGGCCGCGACGGCCCCAGTCACCGCGAGTAAAACCAATGAGCACGCGCCGATGACAGGCGTGAGAATAACCAGAGGTGCAAATGCTGCGAGCAATACCGGGGTCGACGCTCCGGCGGTAAAGGCGACGGCCGAGACCACCGCCGCCTGCACGGGCTTGGGTTCGATTGTAGTCGAGATGCCGATCTCATCGCGCGCGTGTGCGCCCAGAGCATCTTTGGCCATTAACTGCTCGGCGACCTGCGAGGCGAGTTCCGCCGTCAAGCCGCGCTGCTTGTAGATAGCCGCGAGCTCACGCAATTCATAATCGTAGTCTTGGTCCAAAGAGCGCTGTTCCATTTCGAGATCTGCGCGTTCGGTGTCGGCCTGAGAGCTGACCGAAACGTACTCCCCTGCCGCCATGGATAGCGCCCCTGCCACCATCCCGGCAATGCCAGAGATGACAATCTGCGACGGCGAACTGCCGGCGCTTGCGACGCCTATTACCAAGCTCGCGGTGGAGACTATGCCATCATTGGCGCCCAACACCGCAGCGCGCAATCGATTGCCGCGATGGGATCTATGAGTGTGTCTACGACTCATGGTGCGGACTCCTAACGACCTTCCCTTTCAATCCGAACTGCTCTTCGTTAGCTTTCGCTACCCGGTTATGCGCTTCGACCGTTGCTTGACGGCCGGGATCGCCGTTGACCCGCGCCTGTCGGTGTCTGGCCACGAGAGCCGCCGGGTTTAGCGTCCCGCCCCCGCGAGGGGCGAGAGTTTCGAGACTGGGGCGCTGCGGGTTTTGCATTGCCGGCAGAACCACCGCCCGCTCGATTCGGCTTTTTCGCCTGACGCGGCCGATGCGCACCGGGCGGCGGCGACGCAGGCAGATCGTGGTTGGGCTCAAACCCGCTGACATAGTCGCGTTCAATGACTTTGCCGAGCACTCGTTCGATGTCTCTGAGCAAATCAAATTCATCCGCCGCGACCAGCGAAATCGCTTCACCGGTGGCCCCCGCCCGACCTGTACGACCGATGCGGTGGACGTAATCTTCGGGCACTTGAGGCAAAGCAAAATTGACCACTTGCGGTAACTGGTCGATATCCAGCCCCCGCGCGGCTATATCCGTGGCCACCATGATCTGCACTTTGTTCTTCTTAAAATCGCTCAGCGCTTTGGTGCGGGCCGCCTGACTTTTGTTGCCGTGAATAGCGCAGGCCTTAATGCCGGCTTCTTCTAACTTCCGGGTAATCTTATTAGCGCCGTGTTTAGTGCGACTGAACACCAGCGCTTGGGACCAATTCTGCGTTTTGATCAACTCAATCAGCAGGTCGGTCTTCTGCGCCTTATCCACTGGATGCAACCACTGCTTGACCGACACGGCGGCCGAGTTTTTCGGGGTGACGCTGATCTCGACTGGATCTTTTACCAACCGCTTTGCAAGCTCGCGGATCTCGTCGGAAAAGGTCGCCGAGAACATCAAGGTCTGCCGGTTACGCGGCAGCAGCGCAATGATTTTACGAATATCGTTGATAAAGCCCATATCGAGCATGCGGTCGGCTTCATCCAGCACCAAAACCTCAAGTGCGTTCAGCTTAACGGCGTTTTGCGAAATCAGATCCAGCAAGCGCCCGGGAGTGGCCACAAGGATATCCGCGCCACGGCGCAGCCGAAGCATTTGCGGGTTGATCTTCACTCCGCCGAAAACCACGGTAGAAGTCAACGACAGGTAACGCCCATACTCTTCCACGTTTTCCGCCACCTGGGCGGCCAATTCGCGGGTGGGTGTGAGTATCAGCGCCCGCGCCTGATTGGCGCCCACTTTCGGGCCCTGCGCCAGAAGCTGCAGAATGGGCAAAGTAAAGCCCGCGGTTTTACCTGTGCCGGTCTGTGCGGCGGCCATTATATCGCGCCCTGACAATACTGCTGGAATGGCGCTTGCCTGAATGGGAGAAGGCGTAGTATAGCCCTGCTCCGCGACCGCTTTTAGTATCCGCTCGTCTAAACCTAGTTCGGAAAATTGCAACATAAAACTCCGTCAAACCAAGCCCCCCGGCCGGGCGGGCCATCAAAAGGCGTGCAGCTTAACGTAATCGCCGAGAATAGGACATTTATTCTGCTAAGCGGCGCCGAAAATTGGGCTCGGATGAAAATTTCGAGCCGGTTTGTCGTGGTATCGCAGGCTTCTTGTCTGACCTCAAATCGCACGTAACGCGGCCAACCTGAAGGACGACCCGCCGAGACCGTTCGAAGCGCCCTTCACTCACTCCGAGGCGACGAGCGGAGCAAGCGCTACAGACGCTTGTCTCACTCGGGCCAGGCCTTCTCAAAACGCACCACTGGGGACACTGAAAGCGTTCGTAGTAGACTTAGTTCTCATCTGACCCCAGTTATAAGAGAGAGCAGATATGTTGAAGGTTCTGAGCATTATTGTGTTATTGGCCTGTAGCGCTTGCATTTCTACCGGCAATCAAAACGCGGATGGACTCGCCGTTTACGACGCTCATTTGAGCAACTACGCCTACCCTTACCCGGTTAGCTATTTTGATATCCAAGTGCAGCGCCAACCGCTGCGGATGGCGTTTATGGACCTGCAACCGGCATCCGAAAAGCCTGTTGGCGTTGTCGTTTTGATGCATGGCAAGAATTTTAACGGCGCATATTGGAAAACCACCGCTGAAGCGCTTCGCAACGAAGGGTTTCGGGTCGTGATACCGGATCAAATCGGCTTTGGCAAGTCGAGCAAACCGCAACAACTGCAATACAGTTTCCATGGCCTTGCGCATAACACGCGGGCATTATTGCGCCACCTCAAAATAGACCGCGCGGCGGTGGTCGGCCACTCGATGGGCGGCATGTTGGCTTCACGTTTCGCGTTGATGTACCCCCAATTGGTGTCCAAGTTGGTACTGGTGAACCCGATTGGTCTGGAAGATTATCAAAAGTTTTTCGCTTATCACCCGGTCGAACATTGGTACGCCGAAGAGTTAAAAAAAGACGCAAAGGCGATCAAGAACTACCAATTACACAGTTATTACGACGGCCAATGGCACAGTGACTACCAGCCTTGGGTCGATGTCCTGGCCGGCTGGACGCGCTCGCCCGACTACCCGCTGGTCGCCTGGAATGCAGCTTTGACCTTCGATATGATCTACACCCAGCCGGTCGTTGACAGCTTTTCTGAAATAACATCGCCCACGCTACTGGTGATTGGCACCCGCGACCGCACCGCGCTGGGTAAAAACCTGGTCGATGATAAAACTCGCGCAAAAATGGGTTTGTATCAGGCTTTGGGCAAGCAAGCCGCACACGCGATACCCAACGCCCAACTCGTGGAACTCGCCGATACCGGGCACCTGCCTCATATTGAAGCGTTCGAACGATTTAGCACACCTTTAATACAATTTCTGCGCACGCCCTAAGGTATTGTCTTGCCTTCGGTAGAAAACAAGCGCTCGCTGCGCGTCGCCCATTCGGCCAGAATTTGGGACTTTATGGTCATTTGTGCCGGTACAGTCGCGTAAAACCGCGTCCCCGAGTCGTCCAGTTCTCAAAACGAGAAACCGTTGGAATATCTTTTTGTATGACAATGAGATAATCGCGGGCAACTTAAGTGAAAATCTCACATGCGCCTATCGATAATAACGAGAGAAGTCTGACATGGTCGAAATGAATTTCAGCAAACGCCGCCTTTGCAAAAGCATCTTAGGATCCAGTACCAATCGCCTAAAGCATCTATTGTGCGCGGGGGTTATGTCTGGGTTCGCGCTTAGCGCAGTGGCCGACAACCCGCTGGTCTCGCACGTCTACACGGCCGACCCCTCCGCGCGCGTGTTCAACGACAGAGTCTATGTAATCACCACGCACGACCCGGACGGTTCGACCGACTACGGTCAGCTTCAGGACTATTTCCTTTGGTCGACCGACGATATGGTCAACTGGCAGGACCACGGCATTATTTTCGGAACGAAGACGCACACCACCTGGGCTTTCGGCGCCTACGCCCCCGACATGTTCGAACGCAACGGCAAGTTTTATTTGATATTCCCTAACGTCACCTCTGGGATCGGCATTTTGGGGGCCGATCGCCCTGAAGGCCCCTATGTCGACATTAAAGGTTCGGCCGTGATTACCGCCCAAAACACCCAAAACGCCAACGTGCAATGGCTATTTGACCCGGGTGTGTTGGTGGATGACGATAACTCCGTATACGTCACTTTCGGCGGTGGCGGCCCCGGCCACGCCCGCATAGTGAAACTGCGCGACGATATGATGGGTCCAGACGGCCCGGCTGTGACCGTGAACGCCCCCGACTTTTTCGAGGCGTCCTATATACACAAGCGCAACGGTGTTTACTATTTCACCTATTCAACAAACTACGACAACGGCGCGCCCACCATCGATTACATGACCAGCAGCAACCCCATGACGGGGTATACGCATCGCGGCACCGTCATTCCGCAACCCTGGGACAATTACGGTGGCAATAACCACCACTCCTTCATCGAGTACAAAGGCCAGGGCTACGCCTTCTATCACAACCAAACCGTCTGGTCGAATGGCCCCGGGAACGGCCAGGGCAGCATCTACCAGCGCTCCATGAACGTGGATTATTTCAGTTATAACGGCGATGCGATGAATCGAGTCACGCCGACTCGAGAAGGCGTGGAACAGATCAAGAATTTCGACCCGTTTGTCAAATCGGAAGCCGAGATCATTGACCGTCAGTCCGGCATAGAGACCGAACGCAATGCCGACGGCACCATGCACGTTCAAATGAACAACAACTCTTGGTATCGCGTCTCTGGTGTGGACTTCCAAGGCGGCGCGAACATAATCGAAGCCAACGTTGCCGCAAGCTCTGCCACCACCCTTGAAATTCGTCTGGGCAGCGAAACCGGCACGCTCGTTGGTACCGTTCAAGTTCCGGCAACCGGCGGTTTGAACACCTTCCGTACCGTTTCGGCCGCGCTCAACGGTGTTGCCGGCGTTCACAACGTTTATTTCCGCGCCCGCGGTCGGTTGAATTTCAACTGGTACCAGGTCACCGGCGAACCGGAGGACTGCGGTACAGCGGACGGCTTCCCTGTTTGCTGCAGCATCGCAGCGGACGCTGATCGAAATGGCTGGGGAACCGAATGGGGCGAAACCTGTAGAGTCACCGAAGACGGCACCAAAGACTTTGCCCCGCTAAATGGCCCCGATATTATTGCGGCTATCAACGTAGGCGGCTCCATTGGTGATTACCACGGCGGCGTGTACTATCAGCCCGACGTGTATTTCACTGGCGGCACGGCCTTATCGGTAAGCGACTTGGTTACCGATGCCGGCGATACTGAAATTTTCAACAGCGAGCGATACGGCACTTACAACTATGAAATTCCGGTCGAACCCGGCAGCTACAGCGTCACCTTGCACCTTGCCGAGCTGTACCATGAGGCCGCCAATGCACGCCGGTTCAATCTGGAAGTCGAAAACCAATCCGTGTTGGAGAATTTCGATCTCTACACCGAGGTGGGCCACGACATCGCGTACACCCCAACGCCGGTTACCGTCACCGTTAATGATGGCAACCTGAGCATTGACGTCACCACCGAAGTCGACAATGGCACGCTGAGCGGAATACTCGTGAAGCAAAGCACCAGCTCTTCGTCTTCAAGCAGCTCCTCAAGCAGTTCGTCGTCAAGCAGCTCATCTTCGAGCAGCTCTTCAAGCTCCTCGTCTAGCAGCTCCTCTTCGGGCGGTTCAGATTCAAGCTCGGGTACCACCACCGGCGGCGCCGTGTCTTTTTGGTGGCTTCTGTTAGGAGGCGGCCTGTTGGCGCTCGGTCGCAGCCGCAACCGACGCTCGTAAAAGGGCGCCGCGAACCACTAGGTGTGCGGAGCGCGCTTGCGCCCCGCACACCTATTTACGCGTTCGAACGTCAGCAAATAGGCCTGTATGAATTTGCATTCGCACAATGAGGGTCCATCGGTATTCTCGGAAAATCCGCGATAAATGACCTAACTCGATGTTTCGAAACGCTTTTACTGTGCATGGAGCGGCGTTCGGCCGTTAGCTGATTCGAATCCCTTGCCCACCGAAAATAGCCATTTGGTGAAGTTATTGAACTCTCCACTTTTATCGCTGACAGACTGAATCGTCTTGCGCAGCCCTATCTCGTCGATGTACCGCAGTAAGAACATAGTTCTGACCACTTTACCCCGTTCTCGGAAAGCGAAATGCCGCTTGTTTTTACGACTGTACCTGCCAAAACGGCGAAGAATTGTGGCGGCGGTAATTTTCCCCTTTTGATCGAGACCGCGACTCGGAGCATGTCGCGCAAGTGGATTTCGATCAAC
>CAZING010000090.1:0-5995 GCA_964540505.1 uncultured Cellvibrionaceae bacterium
GCGGTGACCGCGGGCCTGATCGCCCTGACATTTCAAGGCACCCAAACGCGCATCCTAGCGGCCGAGCGCGCCGCCCAGCAAAAAGCGCTATACGAAATCGTCCCGCGCGCGCGCCACGACAACGACCTTTTAAATGACGTTATTCACCTTGAGGGGCCCGACGCGCTCGCCTTTGGCATCCAGGGGCAAGCCGCGGTGCACGTCGCCCGCCTTGACGGCGAAACCGTCGCCTTTATTTTCCCTGCAGTCGCGCCTGACGGTTACAGCGGCGATATCCGCATGATCGTCGGCGTAAATATCGACGGCACAGTCGCCGGCGTCCGAGTCCTAAGCCACAAGGAGACCCCGGGGCTTGGCGACCTTATTGAGCTTGCCAAAAGCGATTGGGTGCTCGGCTTCACGCATAAAAGCCTCGGCCAGCCACCCGTCGAGCGCTGGGCGGTTAAAAAAGACGGCGGCGTTTTTGACGCCTTTACCGGTGCCACCATTACCCCGCGCGCGGTGGTCGGTGAGGTGCGCGATGTGCTGACGTTTTTCGCCGAACATAAAGCCCGCCTCGCCGAAGCGGCAGCCTTGAACCTCGAACCCGAAACGACCAGCGAAAGCCGCGCGGCCGACCGCGCCTATAGCGAAGACCCGGCTTTTGGAACCCGCAACCAAAGAGACCCACCATGAGCGACTTGAGCTACCAGGACCTCACCCGCAACGGACTGTGGAAAAACAACCCCGCCCTGGTGCAACTGCTCGGTCTGTGTCCGCTGCTTGCCGTAAGCGGCTCTGTGGTCAATGCTCTCGGTCTCGGTTTGGCGACCATGCTGGTACTTGCCGGCTCGAATATGGCCGTCTCGCTTATTCGAAGTGCGGTCACCGACGCGGTGCGCCTACCGGCATTTGTAATGATCATCGCCGCGTTCACCACCTGCGCTGAGCTATTAATGCAAGCCTTTACCTACGAGCTGTACGCGATACTCGGAATTTTTATTCCACTGATTGTGACCAATTGCGCGATACTCGGTCGGGCAGACGCGTTCGCCAGCAAAACCACGCTATTGCCCGCGGCGGTCGACGGGTTGATGATGGGTATGGGTTTTCTTCTGGTGCTGGTGTGCGTCGGCGCGGTGCGCGAGCTCATCGGCGGCGGCACGCTGTTTGCCAATATGCATTTACTGTTTGGCGAATCCGCCCGCGCTTGGCAGCTCAACCTTCTGGGCGATAACTACCCCGGCTTTCTGGTAGCGGTGCTGCCGCCGGGCGCGTTTATAGTGGTCGGGTTTTTAATTGCGCTGAAAAACATCATCGACGGGCGCATAGAAAAACGCCTGGCCGCACAGAAAACGCAAACACCCAAAGGCAGCAAACGGGTACGCACCACCGGGCAAATCGCGTAACTCTCTGTCTTTTTACATTCCCACGCAGGCGCCTGGGAATGTAAATATCGTGGTTGAAACACGAAAAGCGGGACGCCCACCTAAATCAAGATCGATGCCCCAGCGCTCGGCTGTCCGTCTGCCGTCCTTAGACTCCGTCCTCCGTCACCCGAATCTGTCCTCGGTCCTGCGAACCTGTCTTCCGGCCGCGGATGGCTATATCATGCGTTCGATTTCGAGGCGCTGAAGGAATTTTTCACGCCTTTATCAGTCTGGTATGGGGGCCAGCCGTTACTCGGCGCGCGCGGGTGGGTCGAGCGCTTTTTCGAGCGCCCGCGCGGCCTGTGAGCTGAGATGCTACCGCTCACCTGATCTTGTGTTCCGCCTTTGCACCAAGCTTAAGGAGCTTTGCATGCGTTTGTTGTTGGGTTTCTTGTCGCTGGTTTTGTCGATTCAAGCCGTCACCGCAGCCGCCGCTGTACCGGTGATTGTCAACCGGCTGGAGGTGCAGCCTTTTTCGCAGACCATCGAGGCTCTGGGTACCCTGCGCGCGGTGGAAGGGGTCACTTTGTCGGCAACCGTGACCGAAACCGTAAGCGCCATCCACTTTCGCGACGGTCAGCGCGTAAAGGCCGGCGACGTGCTGGTGGAGATGACCAGCGACGAAGAGCGCGCGATGCTGCAAGAGGCGCAGGCGACTTTGAATGAAGCCCAAAGGCAGTACACCCGAGTGCAATCGCTGATCAAAAGCGGGTTGGCCACCGAATCCGTGCTCGACGAACGCAAACAGGCGTTCGAGGTGGCCGAAGCCCAATTGCAGGCGACCAAGTCGCGACTGAACGACCGTCGGATAGTCGCGCCCTTTGACGGGCTGGTGGGCCTGCGTCAAATCAGCGTGGGCACCTTGGTGCGCCCGGGCGACACCATCACCACACTCGATCACGACCGGGTGATGAACCTGGATTTCTCCGTCCCTGCGGTTTACTTGGACACCCTGCAACCGGGCCTTAAGGTCGTGGCCCGCGCCGATTCCTGGGGGCAGGACGGCTTTGTCGGTACCGTGTCGAGCATCGACTCACGAATCGACCCCGCGACCCGCTCGATTGTGATACGCGCAGAGATCCCCAACGCTGAATTCAAATTAAAAGCCGGCATGTTAATGAGCGTAAACCTCAGCAAAGCCGAGACGCTTGAACTGCTGCTGCCCGAGGAAGCACTGGTCCAAGAAGGTTTCAAGAAATTCGTATTTGTCGTCCAGGAAGGCGAGCCGCTTCGGGTCACCCGCAGGCAAATCGAAACCGGCCCGCGTCGGCGCGGCGAGATAGTGGTCACCCATGGGCTGTCGGCGGGCGAGCGCGTGGTCACCCACGGGCTGATGCATTTGCGCGAAGGCAGTGAAGTCACGATCACAGGTGAAGCCACGGTGCAAACCAACATCGCGGATATGATCTCCGAGCAGCCCGGCGCAAACTGAAGCGAACCGCTTAATGCAGGTCGGCCTGCCGTGCCGGTGCACCAAAACCGATTGTCGCCGCGCCGCCCGCCGCACTAATTTGAACTAGGAAACCCCGCATGTTGCTTTCAGATACCAGTATCAAACGGCCTGTGTTTGCCTCGGTAATCACCTTGCTGCTGACCGTTTTCGGGGTACTCTCCTTCCAGCGCTTACCGCTTCGCGAATACCCCGATATCGACCCGCCCATAGTTTCCATTCGCACCGACTACCCAGGCGCGGCCGCGAATGTGGTGGAAACGCGAATTACCGAATTGATTGAAGCGCGCATTTCGGGCTTGGCCGGCATACGCTACATACAATCGTCCAGCCGCGACGGTCGCTCGAGCATAGATGTTGAGTTTGACCTTTCGCGCGATATAGACGCCGCAGCCAACGACATTCGCGACCGCGTGTCGCGCGTCATAGATGACATACCCGACGAGGCCACCCTGCCAGATGTGCAAAAGGTCGACAGCGACGAAGATGTGATCATGTGGCTGAATTTTACCAGCGACCGTTTAGACATACCGGCGCTGACCAATTACGCAGAGCGGTACCTGATGGACCGTTTTTCTGTGATCGACGGGGTTGCCCGCGTGCGCATTGGCGGCGGCCAGAGTTACGCGATGCGCATCTGGGTGGACCGGATAAAACTCGCCGCCCACAACCTCACGGTCTCGGACATCGAAAGTGCGCTTCGCGCGGAGAACATTGAGCTGCCGGCGGGCAGCATCGAATCCAAAAACCAGCAGTTTTCCCTGCGCGTGGACCGAGTGTTTATCGAGCCGGAAAACTTCCGCCAGCTGGTGATCCATCGCAGCCCGAGCGGTCACCTTGTGCGCTTGGCCGATGTCGCCACAGTGGTGCGCGGCACCCAAGAGTACCGTTTGGACTTTCGCGGCAACGGCGAAGCTATGGTCGGCCTTGGCGTCACGAAACAATCCACCGCCAACACCATTGACGTTGCCCGACGCACCAAGCTTGAAGTCGAGCGCATCAACGCCACCCTGCCCGAGGGCATGGAAATTTTGGACAGCTACGACTCGTCGGTTTTTATTGAGGAATCGGTTAGCGAAGTTTACAAAACGCTGGTCATCGCCATTGCGCTGGTCATCTTAACGATTTATCTGTTTTTGGGCAGCATGCGCTCGATGCTGGTACCCGCGGTGACTGTGCCCGTGTCGCTGATTTCGACATTTATTATGCTTTTGATCATGGGCTTTACCATTAACCTGTTAACCTTGCTGGCACTGGTGCTGGCGATAGGTTTGGTGGTTGACGATGCCATTGTCGTGCTCGAAAACATCCACAGGCGCATGGAGGAATACGGTGAGACTGCGCTGGTGGCCGCGTTTCGCGGCACCCGTCAGGTGGGCTTTGCGGTGATTGCCACCACCGCCGTGCTGATTGCGGTATTTGCCCCCATCGCGATGCTCAAGGGCGACATAGGAAGGCTGTTTTCCGAGTTTGCGTTGACCATGAGCGCGGCCGTCGCGTTTTCAAGCCTGGTCGCCCTAACCCTGTCACCGGTGATTGCCTCAAAGGTGCTGAAAGCCGACCACACTCGAAGCGGGCTGACCTACAACATCGACCAAGCCTTTAGGCGCTTGCGTACGCGCTACTCCAAGGCACTAAGCTGGAACCTAAAACACCCGCTGCCTGTTGCACTAGTGTTTTTGGCGTTCATCGCGGTAGCCGCGTGGTTAAGCAAAGCCCTGCCGCAGGAGTACACACCAAAAGAGGATCGCGGCACGTTTTTTATATTAATCGACGGGCCCGAGGGCGCCTCTTACGAATATATGAAAACCTACATAGACGAAATTGAAAGCCGTTTAATGTACCTGGTCGACGAGGGCGAGGCTGAGCGCATACTCGTGCGCGCGCCACGAAGTTTCGGCGCCATATCGAGCTTCAACTCCGGCATGGTCATTGTGGGCCTAAACACTTGGGACCAACGCCGCTCCGCGTTTGACATCATGGAAGAGGTGCGCGCCAAACTCGCCGAC
Source organism: uncultured Cellvibrionaceae bacterium (assembly GCA_964540505.1). Lineage (GTDB taxonomy): Bacteria > Pseudomonadota > Gammaproteobacteria > Pseudomonadales > Cellvibrionaceae > CAYZQH01. The sequence goes on from CAZING010000090.1 coordinate 4,869, forward strand.
TTATCGGGCGTGCGCGCGGTGCCCATCATGCGCCAAGGCATAGGCGGGCGGTTAAGAAAACCCGTGCAATTCGTCATTGGTGGCGGCAGCAGTTATGAAGAGCTCGCCGCCTGGCGCGATACGCTCATCGAAAAAATCGAAAGCGATAACCCGGGGTTTATCGGCATCGACAGCGACTACAAAGCCACCAGCCCGCAGATACGCGTGCGCATCAACTACGACCGCGCCGCCGAGCTCGGCGTTTCCGTACAAGCCATTGGCCGCACGTTAGAATCCATGCTCGCCTCGCGCCGAGTTACCACCTACATAGACGGCGGCGAGGAGTACGACGTGCTGGTTGAAGGCATACGCGACCAACAAAACAGCCCCCAAGATATCAACAATATCTACGTGCGTTCGTCGCGCACCCAGCAGTTGATTCCGATGGCCAACTTGGTCACCTTCGAAGAGTTTGCCACCTCCAACAGCCTAAACCGCTACAACCGCACCCGGGCGATCACTCTCGAAGCCGACCTGACCGACGACCTGCCGCTGGCCGACGCCCTAACGCACCTCGAACAACTCGTCCGCGCCGAGCTGCCCGAGCACGTTATTATTGATTACAAAGGCCAATCGCGCGACTTCAAGTACTCCGGCGGGTCCAGCACATTTATGTTTGTGCTGGGCATTTTGGTGATGTTTTTGGTGCTGGCCGCGCAGTTTGAAAGCTACATCAACCCGCTTATCATCACCTTAACCGTGCCGCTGGCGATGGCCGGGGGGCTGATCGGCCTGTTTATCACCGGCAACTCGCTGAACATTTACAGCCAAATTGGCATGGTGATGCTGATCGGCCTCGCCGCCAAAAACGGCATACTGATTGTCGAATTCGCCAACCAGCTGCGCGACCAAGGCAAGTCGGTGCTCGAGGCGATCACCGAAGCCTCGGCGGTGCGCTTGCGCCCGATCATCATGACCACCATCACTACGCTTGCCGGTGCGGTGCCGCTGGTCATTTCATTCGGCGCCGGCGCCGAAACCCGCAAAGTGCTCGGCATCACCCTACTGTTCGGGGTATCCATCGCCACCGTGTTCACCCTGTTCATCGTACCCGTGGCCTACTCCCTGCTAGCCAGATACACCAAACC
>CAZING010000090.1:6095-12037 GCA_964540505.1 uncultured Cellvibrionaceae bacterium
TCGAAGTTATCGAGCAGGGGGCCAACGTAGACTTTATACAGGTTGCGGGCGGCTTCGGGTTTAATCAGTACGGGGTAGCCCGTCACCTCACGCACGCGCTCTTGCATGGCCACGGCGCTTTGTTTCTGGCTGAAGGCGCCGAGCTGCAAATAGGTGCGCGGCTGGTCGCCTTTGGCCACCTGCGGCTGGCCGGGGGCGATGGGCGGCTGGATGTCTTCTTCGGGTTGCGCGTTGATCAACTCCACTTTGACCTTGGCCGTGCCCTTTGTCAGAAAGTCGAGTTTTTTCGCGGCGGTGTAACTTAAATCGATAACCCGCTCGCTGTGAAACGGCCCGCGATCGTTGACCCGCACAATGACCTTGCGGCCGTTCTCGAGGTTGGTGACGCTCACGTAGCACGGGATGGGCAGGGTTTTATGGGCGGCGGTCATCGCGTACATATCGTAGGTTTCGCCGTTTGAAGTTTTACGCCCGTGAAACTTATTGCCGTACCAAGATGCGTAGCCGGTTTCGGTAAAATCCCGCGTGTCGAACACAATATGGTAGGTTTTGCCAAGCACGGTGTAGGGCGATCTATTGCCCGCCAGGGTGACAAGCTCCGGTGTCGGAATGGCGTCGGGAATGTGGTCGACGCGCACATCGTGGCTCGGGCCGCTGTCTTTCATCCACCCGGGCGCAGGCCCCTCTACTGGCACAACCGGCCCCGGTGCCTGGCTTTTAGGCGAATGTGGCGAAATGCTGCAAGCAGAAAACATAAGCATCAGAATAACGGTTGCCAGCAACCCCGGCGCAGTGTAGTGCGTCACCATCAATCGCCCAACCCGCCCTGCTCTGCTCGGCTCGCATAGGCCTGCTTCACCGCCTGACTCAGCTCCCAAACCGCCCGTGCGTAAAGGTGGCTGCGGTTGTAGCGGGTGATCGCATAAAAGTTATTAAAGCCCAGCCAATACTCCGGCCCGTCTTGTTGTTCGAACATCAGCAAGGTGGCGGCCTTATTGGCATCGACCGCGTCACTTATGGCAACACCCGAGGACCGCCAGGCGGCGACTGTGGTTTTGGGCCGCGCGCTGTCGTTAAATGCGAAAGACGAGGCCGGCTTCGTCAGCGCGACTTTATGCATAACGGGCTCGGCAAGCCGCCAGCCGTGCTCTTTGAAATAGTTGGCAACGCTCGCTATGGCGTCGCCCTTATTGGCCCAGATATCGGCCACGCCGTCGCCGTCGTGATCGCGGGCGTAATGTCGGTAGCTGCTCGGAATAAACTGCCCGTAACCCATAGCCCCTGCGTACGAGCCCATAAGCGTACTCGGGTCTAAGTTTTGCTCACGCGCGAGAATCAACAACTGCTCCAACTGGCCGACAAAAAAGGCGCCGCGCGGCGGGTAATCAAAGCCTAAAGTCGCCAGCGCGTCCACCGCCCGGTGGTTGCCCATATGGCGCCCGTAACGGGTTTCCACACCAATGATGGCGACGATTACCTCGGGCTCGACGCCGTATTGCTCGCTCACCGAACTTAGCACCGCCTCGTTCTGCTGCCAGAATTCAACACCTTGGTCGATGCGCTCTTGGCCCATAAAAATTTGCCGGTATTCGTACCAGGGTTTGGTCTTTTCTGCAGGGCGGGCAATGGCCTCAAGAATGCCCGGTTTTTTTTCCGCGCCCGCCAACACCTGTTGCAGTGCTTCGCGCTTAAAGCCGTGCTCTTTCACCATTTTGTCGATAAATTCCACCGCTTTCGGGTGCGTGCTGTAGTCCCCCGCCCAGGCGCTGCCGGCTGTTAATAACAACGCCAGTGCCAAATGTTTGCTTGCCGACATAATTCCACCCCGTTTTAAATTTTAAAAATGACGCGCAAAGGCCTGTACCCAACCGCGCATTTATAGTTTTTGGTCAGCGCCCAATACCGGCTATCGAAAACCTTGCCGGCCCCCACCTTGCTATTTACCGTGTAACGCGCTTGGTCTCAGTGGCGACCGCCATCAGTAACCCGAAGCCCAACATAAGCGAAATCAACGACGTGCCGCCGAGGCTCACCATAGGCAAGGGCACGCCAACCACCGGCAGCATACCCGCCACCATGCCGATATTGACGACCACATAGACCATAAAAGTAAGTGTAATGCTGCCCGAAAGAATGCGGCTGAACACACTTTGCGAGTGCGCCGAAATCCACAAACCCCGGCAAATCACCAAAAAGTACAACGCAAGCAGAACCAGCACGCCGCGCAAACCAAACTCTTCGGCAAGCACTGCGATGATGAAATCGGTATGGCTTTCGGGCAGAAAATCCAACTGCGATTGGGTGCCCGCGCCCCACCCTTTACCCGACCAGCCGCCGGCGCCGATGGCGATTTTTGATTGAATGATGTTCCAGCCCGCGCCCAGTTTGTCGACGTTTGGGTTCAGCAACGTCAACACCCGCTGCTTCTGGTAATCGTGCATCACGAAGTGCCACATTGGCCAACTGCCGGCCGCTGCCGCAAGCACGGTAACCACAATATAGCGCCAGGGCAGCCCCGCCAGAAACAGCCCAATCAACCCCGAAAGCGCCACCAGAATGGACGTGCCAAGGTCCGGCTGCTTTAGAATCAAAACCGTGGGCGCAAGCACCAAGCCCAAAGCAATCAGCACGTGTTTGAATTTTGGCGGCAAAACGCGGCGGGCGAGATATGCGGCAATTACCATAGGTACTGCAAGTTTTAATATCTCAGAGGGCTGAAAGCGCACGAAGCCCAAACTCAACCAGCGTTGCGCACCCTTGGCACCCACGCCTATAAGCAACACCAAGGCCAGCAACACCAAACCCAGAACATAAAACCAAAGCGCCCAGCGCCTAAGAAAATCGAGGTTCACCTGGGCGATGGCGAACATCGCAAAATAGGCCAGCGCAAAGAACACCAGTTGGCGCTTCACCATAAATTGGTTGTGGCCGCTCGCGCTGATCAAAACGGTAATGCCGTAAACGGTCAGTAAAATTACCGCAAGCAGCAACAGTGGGTCTATATGCAGCACGCGCCAAAAGCTGTCGGACTTTTTAAAGTGGGTGTTGGAATCCGGTAGCTGACGAACAAAATCTTTATTTGCGAACATGAATTAATTCAACGCCTGCGCCGTGTCGAGTAAGCGCTCTGCGCGCTTTTGTTTTTCTTTGCCAATCGCGGGGGGCAAATCCGGTTGCTGAAACCAGGCATCCAACACCTTGCGCGCAACGGGCGCGGCAGTGCTCGAGCCGTGTTCGCCGTTCTCCACAATCACCGCCACCGCCACCTGCGGCGCATCCGCCGGGGCGTAGGCGACAAACAACGCGTGGTCGCGGTTGCGCTCGGACACTTTGTCGCGGTCGTATATCTCGCCCTGGGCGATGCCAATCACCTGCGCGGTGCCGGTTTTGCCGGCAATCTGGTAGTCGAGGCCTTGGGCGATGATCTTACCGGTGCCGCGGGCGCTGTGGACCACGCCTTTCATCGCGTCGTTGATGTAATCCCAGTGTTTATCTTCCACCTCCAGTTGATGCATCACTTCGGGCAGAACCGGACTATTGCCCACGCGCGCCACCAGATGGGGCTTTCGATGCACGCCGCGCGAACCGAGCGTGGCCATCATCGTGGCCAGCTGCACGGGCGTGGTGAGCACATCCCCCTGACCAATGCTGACGTTTAAACTGTCGCCTGGGAACCAGGGCATGCCCCGGGCGCCCTTCTTCCAAGCGCGCGACGGCCAAAGGCCGCCGCGTTCGCTTGGAATATCCAAACCGGTGACCGTGCCCAAACCAAACTGAACGCCCACCGGGTGCATGCGGTCGATGCCCATCTTAACGGCCAGGTCATAAAAATACGTGTCGCAGGATTCCACCACCGCCTGGTACATGTCGACACTGGTGCCGTGGCCCCAGCGTTTCCAGTCGCGGTATTTGTGCTTGTCGTTCTCCAACTGGTAAAACCCAGGGTCGCGAATGGTCCACTCTGGGCTCACCACATTAAAGTGCAAAGCGCCCAAGCCGAGAACCGGCTTTAAGGTGGAGCCCGGCGGGTACTGGCCTTGAATGGTGCGGTTGAACAAAGGAATGTCTGGGGATTCGTTAAGCTCGCGGTAATCCTTAAAACTGATGCCCGTAACAAACAGGTTGGGGTCAAAGCTTGGGGCACTGACAATGGCAAGCACGCCCCCGGTGGCTATGTCTATGGCCACAATCGCGCCGCGCTGGCCCTCCAACGCTTCCACGCCGGCCACCTGCATGCCCAAATCGAGGTGCAGGTGCAGGTCTTTGCCGGGTGCGGGGTCGACACGGTCCAGCACCCGCAGCACCCGCCCGTGCGCGTTCACCTCCACCTCCTCGGTGCCCACTTCGCCCAAGAGGTCGGACTCGTAGTATTTTTCCAGCCCCACTTTGCCAATGGTGCGCGTGCCGTTGTAGCGGCCGTACTCGTCTTCGGCAAAATTCGAAAGTTCGCGTTCGCTGATTTGGCCGACGTAACCTATTGCGTGCGCAAACAAGGGACCGTAGGGGTAGTGGCGCACCAACTGGGCCTCCACTTCCACACCCTCCAACTGGTATTCATTCACGGCAATTTTGGCGATTTCGGCTTCGTTTAGGCGATAGCGCAAAGGCACGGATTCGTAGGGCCTTCGGCGCTGGCGAAGCGCGCGGTAAAAATTCTTTCGGTCTTCGTCGTCCACGGTAATCAGCTCGGCCACCTTGTCGATGGTGGCGTCCAAATCCTGGGTGCGCTCTTTGACTATGGTGACGGTAAAGCTTGGCCGGTTATCCACCAGCAGGTTGCCATTGCGGTCGTAAATCAGCCCTCGGGTGGGCGGCGCTGGCTGCAACTGAATGCGGTTACTCTCGGCGCGGGTGACGTAATCTTCGTAGTGAACCACCTGCAGGGAATAAAAGCGCACCACCAGCATCACAAACAACACCACCATCAAGCCAAATGCCACGCTCAGGCGGGTGTCGAGCAATCTCGCCTCGCGCTTGTGGTCTTTGAACTGACTGTGGTCGTCGGTTAATGGGGTCAATGGCATAGAAGTGCTGGTTCAGTCGCGGGTATCACACACCGGATCCGCCGCGGGCGGTCAAAGGTTGTTTCATCATTGTAGGGCGTTACCGCCAAGTTGGTGAACTTTTGCCATTTTCATCGCGGTTTTCCGGTGTTTGCCTCTGTTCGACTGCTCGCCGCGCGTCGTGTTCAACGCGTCGGCGCTTCGGCTTTAAAACATTACTTGTGGTAGGGGTGGTTTTGCAGAAGACTCCAAGCGCGGTACAGCTGCTCGATAAAAACGACGCGCACCAAAGGGTGCGGCAAGGTGAGGTTGGATAAAGACCACTTCACATCCGCCGCTTGCCGACAGGCTTCGCTTAAACCGTCTGGGCCGCCAATCACAAAGCTCAAGTCGGCGCCCTCCATCCGCCACTTGGCCAGTTGTTCGGCCAAATCTTCGGTGCTCCAGGGCTGGCCTTTAAGGTCCAACATAATTTTCACCTGACCGGGCGGAATGGCCGCAAGAATGGCCTGGCCTTCCTGCACGCAGGCTTTAGCCGGGTCGGTGTTTTTGTGCCGTGGCGCCAGCGGCAGCTCTACTAGGCGCGGGGTTAAGTCGCCCGGCAAGCGTTTGCTGAACTCCTGATACCCCTGCTGCACCCACGCGGGCATTTTGCTGCCCACCGCCACCAACTGCACCTTCATGCCCTTACCTCGTGCATTGCGCTACCTCAGCACCGCTACTCCGGCGACGACGCACCGCGGTTGGCCGGCACCTTGGACCAGAGCTTCTCCAACTCGTAGAACTCTCGGGTTTCGGCCTGCATCACGTGCACAACTGTATCGCCAAAATCCACCAGCACCCACTCGCCTGTCTCCATGCCCTCTACACCCATCGGGCGCGCGCCTTTGGCTTTCAGCTCGTCCACCACGTTGCCGGCCAGCGATTTCACATGCCGGG
>CAZING010000091.1:0-8573 GCA_964540505.1 uncultured Cellvibrionaceae bacterium
AATTCCTTTTGTCTGCCGTTGAGATTCACCGGTGTTTCCACCACCACCCGACACAAAAGATCGCCCGGAGGCCCACCGCGAACCGAGGTTACGCCCTTGCCTCTTAAGCGAAACAGCTTACCGGTCTGGGTGCCTTCGGGCACTTTCAATTTTACCCGACCTTCTAATGTGGGGACTTCAAGCTCACCACCCAAGCACGCATCGATCATGCTGATGGGGACTTCGCAGTATAGGTTTTTGCCGTCGCGCTGGAAGAACTCGTGTTCGCGCACGGAAATCTGTACGTATAAATCGCCGGCAGGCCCAGCGTCAACGCCCGCTTCGCCTTCCCCGGCCAAACGGATGCGATCGCCTGTGTCCACCCCTGCGGGCACTTTAACGTTAAGAGTTTTGGTCTCCTCGACGCGACCGTGGCCCTGGCAATTGCCGCAGGGGTCGCTGATGGTTTTACCTTTACCGCGACAAGTCGGGCAGGTTTGCTGAACCGAGAAGAACCCTTGCTGCATGCGCACTTGACCGTGGCCACCGCAGGTGTTGCAACTGGTGGGTTTTGAACCGGGTTTGGCGCCGCTGCCGCCACAATTGGAGCAGCCGACCAAAGTGGGCACTTTGATTTTAACGTTGGTGCCGCGCACCGCCTCCTCGAGCGTAAGCTCTAGAGTGTAACGCAGGTCGCTGCCTCGAGCCGGGCCGCCGCGGCCGCCCGCGCCACCGAAAATATCGCCGAATACGTCGCCAAAAATATCGCTGAAGTTGCCAAAGCCGCCCGCGCCGCCGCCCATACCGGATTGACCTTCGACACCGGCGTGACCGAACTGGTCATAGGCTGCGCGCTTATTCGCATCCGAGAGAATTTCATAGGCCTCGCTGGCCTCTTTGAATTTGTTCTCCGCCTCTTTGTTGTCCGGATTTCGATCCGGGTGGAATTTCATCGCCACCCGTCGGTAGGCTTTCTTCAACTCCTGGTCGCTGACGCTCTTGGTCACCCCCAGAATTTCGTAATAGTCACGTTTTGCCATTTGGCGTTAACCCCATTACCGCAATACACTCGCCCGACCGACTCAAGCCTGAGCGGGATCTAGACACAACAAAGCAGGGCACTGCCCTGCTTTTTGAAAACAGCCGTAGAGACCGTTCCGGTTACTTGTCTTCCTTAACTTCTTCGAATTCGGCGTCAACCACGCTCTCATCTTGCGCGGACGCACCTTCGCCGGTCTGGCCCCCGCTGCCACTGCCAGCTTGACCGCCGCTTTCGCTTTGCTGTTGCGCGTACAATTTTTGCGCAAGCCCACTCGACGCTTCGGTCAACTTTTTAGTCGCCTCTTCGATTTGCGCTTTATCATTGCCTTGCGCGGCTTTCTCGGCGTCTGCAATAGCGCTCTCGATAGTCGACTTTTCTTCGGCAGTTGCCTTGTCGCCCGCTTCTTCAAGCGTTTTCTTGGTGGCATGCACTAAACCTTCGAGCGTATTGCGCGCGGTCACCAAAGATTCGAATTCGCGGTCGGCCTCGGCGTTGGCTTCGGCATCTTTGACCATCTTTTCGATTTCATCGTCGCTCAACCCCGATGAAGCCTTGATAACGATCGACTGCTCTTTGCCTGTGGCTTTGTCTTTGGCCGACACGTTCAATATGCCGTTGGCGTCGATATCGAAGGTCACCTCAATTTGGGGCATGCCGCGCTGTGCTGGCGGAATATCAGCCAGATCAAACCGGCCGAGGGACTTGTTCTGCGCGGCTTGTTTGCGCTCACCTTGCACCACGTGAATGGTCACGGCTGTCTGGTTGTCATCGGCGGTAGAGAACACCTGCGATTTTTTGGTCGGGATGGTGGTGTTTTTCTCAATCAGCGGGGTCGCCACACCGCCCATGGTTTCAATGCCAAGCGTGAGCGGCGTAACGTCCAGCAACAACACGTCTTTGACATCGCCGGCCAATACCGCGCCTTGAATTGCGGCACCGACAGCCACGGCCTCATCGGGGTTCACGTCTTTGCGCGGCTCTTGGCCGAAAAATTCCGCAACGTATTTCTGCACCAGCGGCATACGGGTCTGACCGCCGACCAGGATCACATCACCTATGTCGCTGACGCTGACGCCAGCGTCCTTGATCGCCATTTTAACGGGCTCCATAGACCGCTTCACCAATTCTTCGACCAGCGATTCCAGCTTGGCTCGCGTCAGCTTGACCACCAAGTGCTTGGGCCCGGAGGCGTCGGCGGTGATATAGGGCAGGTTGACTTCTGTCTGCTGACTGGTTGACAGCTCGATTTTGGCCTTCTCGGCCGCCTCTTTCAAACGCTGCAGTGCCAAGGGGTCGTTGTGCAGGTCGATGCCACTGGTCTTTTTAAAATCTGCGGCCAGATATTCGATCAACCGCATATCGAAGTCTTCACCACCAAGGAAAGTGTCACCATTGGTGGACAGCACCTCGAACTGGTGCTCGCCGTCGACGTCGGCGATTTCAATGATTGAGATATCAAAGGTACCACCGCCGAGGTCGTACACCGCAATGGTGCGATCGCCCTTGGCCTTATCCATGCCATAGGCCAAGGCCGCGGCTGTGGGTTCGTTAATGATACGCTTGACTTCCAAACCGGCGATGCGCCCTGCGTCTTTGGTGGCCTGACGCTGAGAGTCGTTAAAGTAAGCCGGGACGGTAATAACCGCTTCTGTTACTTTCTCGCCCAAGTAGTCTTCGGCGGTTTTTTTCATTTTCTTCAGCACTTCTGCGGATATCTGCGGCGGTGCTTTTTGGTCGCCTTTGGCCTCTACCCAAGCGTCGCCGTTGTCGGCTTTGACGATTTTATAGGGGACCATCGAGATGTCTTTTTGCACCACATCGTCCTGGAACCGGCGCCCGATCAGACGTTTCACCGCATACAGGGTGTTGGTGGGGTTGGTCACCGCTTGGCGCTTAGCGCTTTGACCGACAAGGATTTCACCGTCCTCGGTGTAAGCGACAATCGAAGGGGTGGTGCGGTCGCCTTCTGCGTTTTCGACGACTTTTGGTTTATTACCTTCCAACACTGCGACACAGGAATTGGTAGTACCCAAGTCAATACCGATAATTTTGCCCATGGCATTTCTCCTCAAGCGGGCGGCCCACTGAGCCGCCCTGCAATTTAAAACTGTTTGTATTGAACCCTATATTGGCTCCGCTTTCGCAATTTCAACCCAAAGTGTGAGTTTTTTAAGCCCCCGGCGCCTTGGCCACAACCACCATCGCCGGGCGAACCAGGCGACCGTTCAGGGTGTAGCCTTTTTGAAACACATCGAGCACGGTGTTGGGCTCGACCTCGCCATTTTCAATGGCGGTCATCGCTTGGTGGAACTGCGGGTCGAAAGGCTCGTTGGCCGGGTCGATTTGCACGACGTTATGCTTTCTCAAGCCGTCCAACAGGCTTTTCAGGGTCAACTCCACGCCCTCGAGGACGGCGTTGTAGTCGCCGCCGAGTTCGCCGGCGGAGACAATCGCCCGCTCCAGGTTATCGGCAACCACCAGCATGTCGCCGACGAACTTCTCCAGCCCAAACTTGTGGGCTTTTTCGACATCCTGCTCGGCGCGCCGGCGGACATTTTGAACCTCTGCGAGCGCGCGCAGGCCCGCCTCCTTTTCAGCCTGCAAGGCCTCGGTAAGGCTCGCGACCTCGGCTTCGAGCGCTTGGAGCCGGTCGGAATCGGCACTGGCTGTGATGTCTGCGGCGCTGTCGCTCGAGCTGCTGGCGCCCTGCTGATGCTTATCGGTTATGTCTTCAGACGTAGGAATCTCGTTGCTCACAGGTATTCTCCATTACGAAGCGTGTGTGCGCTGGAATATGGGGGCAGCTGCGAGTCATTCAAGCGGTGACAATCCGCTCTTTCCATTTTTTTTACACTACTGTATAAATAGACAGCCGAAAAAGCGGAGCGTCGACCCGACCACATTAATCCGGAGAAACCAAAATGCTGACCTACCTGCAGGTGACCAATTTCACACTGGTGCAAGCACAGGAATTGAACCTGGGCCCCGGCTTGACGGTAATGACCGGTGAAACCGGCGCCGGCAAATCGATTTTGCTCGACGCGCTGGGGCTGGCCGTAGGCGCACGGGCGGATGCCAGCAAAGTTCGAAAAACGGCATCGCAAGCGGAGGTCCACGCCTGTTTCGATGTACAACAGCTTGCCAAGGCCCGTCGGTGGCTGGCCGAGGCCGACCTCGGCGATGAAGAATGTATCGTTCGACGCATTGTAACCAGCGAAGGTCGCTCTCGCGCCTTGGTCAACGGTCGTCCAGTCACCCAGGCGCAACTGAAAGCTTTGGGCCGCCATCTGCTGGACATCCACAGCCAACACGAGCATCAAGCACTGCTGTCCAGCCAGACCCACAGGCGCCTGTTGGATGGCTTTGGCCAGCACGCACATCTCGTCGAGCAAGTACGCCTGCACCACAAACAGCTCGACGCCATAGAGCAACGCCTAGAGCACGTACGCCTTCACAGCGAAGACATCAACGCCCGGCACCAATTGCTCAGCTACCAGGCGCAAGAGTTGAACGACCTGTCGCTGCAAGTGGACGAGCTCGACGAGCTCGAGCAAAAACAAAAACAGTTGGCCAATGCCGAAGCCGTGCAGGCGACCTGCCAACAAAGCGCCGAAGCCTGCATCGGCCTGGAGCAATCCATTGGCTCGCAATTGCACAAGGTGATCACCCTGCTCTCCAAACTGCCCTACCTGAGCGCCAATGTCGGCTCTGCGCGCGCCATGCTGCAAGAGGCTCGGATTCAGGTCGAAGAGGCCGGACGAGAGCTCGAGCTCGAAGCACAGGCGCAGTTCGACCCTTATGAACTGCCCGCGGTGGAAGCGCGTTTATCCGCTATTTACGAGGTTGCGCGCAAACACCGCACCAGCGCCGAGCTCATTCCGTCACTGCACAAAGAGGTGCAAAAAGAGCTGGCAGAGCTGCAAAGCAGCGAAGACGAGCTGGCCAGCCTCGAGGACGCCCGCGAGAACGCGTTACAAGCTTATCTAAAAGCGGCCGAAGCATTGAGCAGCGCGCGGTTGAAATCGGCCAAGCGGCTCGCCAGCGAGGTCAATCAGCGACTGCAAAGCCTGGCCATGCCACAGGCGACTCTGCAAGTGAGCTTAAGCCCGCTCGAGACGCCTGCGGCGAATGGCATGGACGCTGTAGAATTTCTGATCAGCACCGTACCCGGTCAGGCGCCGGCGGCGCTTGCCAAGGTGGCCTCGGGCGGCGAGTTGTCCAGAATCAGCCTGGCAATAGCGGTGGTGACCGCGCGAAGCTCGGTGGTACCCACGTTGATTTTCGACGAGGTGGACGTTGGCATTGGCGGCGCCACCGGCGACGTGGTCGGGCGCATGCTGCGCGAATTGGGTAAATCGGCGCAAATTCTCTGTGTTACCCACCTCGCGCAAGTGGCCAGCAAAGCCGACCATCACTACACCGTGGAAAAAGTCGTCAACAAAAAGTCGGCGGCGACCTTGGTGCGCCACCTTAACGAGGAGGACAGAGTGTTGGAAATTGCGCGGATGATGGGCGGGCTTATTGAATCCGAGCAGTCCCTGGCGCACGCCCGAGAGATGCTGGCGACCGCTACGGACGCTTGAGGGGTTTGCCGTAGAGCACTAAGCTGTGCCCGCACAGCTCGTAACCGAGCTCATGGGCAATTTCCTCTTGGAGTTGCTCGATGCGCTCGTTGTGAAACTCTATAACCGCACCGGTGTCATTGCACACTAAGTGGTCGTGGTGCTCGCCGTTGTCCAGCTCGAAGACTGAATGGCCGCCGTCGAAATTATGACGCTCGACCAGCCCGGCCTGCTCAAACTGGGTTAAAACCCGGTATACGGTCGCCAAGCCGACATCGTCGCCGGCATCGAGCAAGGCTTTGTAGACATCTTCGGCACTGAGGTGACGATCCTGAGAGTTTTCGAGTATTTGAAGAATTTTGACGCGCGGCAAAGTGACTTTGAGTCCGGCTTTTCGTAATTCCTGATTTTCGGTCATTTTGGCGCCCCTCTATGAAGTTACCGTGTCAGCGCTGGCGTAGGTTGCTTGAGCCCGATCGAGCAAAAACAGCAACGACTGGGCTTGCGGACACACCGCCGGCATTTTCGCAAGAGCTCACTTCGGGTATTATCCCTGCCCACGACACGTTCTGGAAGCCCTGGGGCTAAAATAATGCAATATAAAATCTCGTTGATTCAAATACTTATCGTTGCTCTGCTCTGTAGCGGCTGCTCATCGCTGAAGTTTCCAGGCGTTTACAGAATCGCCGTGATGCAAGGTAACATCATCGACCAAAAAGACGTGGACAAACTCAAAATAGGCATGTCCAAACGGCAGGTTCAATACGTTATGGGCACGCCGGTCACCACCGATGTGTTTCATCAGGACCGCTGGGATTATATTTATCAGGTTCGCAAAGGCGATGAACTTCTCAGAAGCCGGCAGTTCACGGTCTATTTTGAAAACGACGCTTTGGTGCGCCACGAAGGCGATTTCGAGCCGAACACCACCAAAGACGAGTCCGAAACCTACATCAAAGACGCGCAGACCACCGAGGGCTAAAAGCGATGCACCTCAGGGGCTGTCGCCGCTTGAAGCCTTGGCCGCCCGGCGCCGACGCGCCTCTTTGGGGTCGGCGGTAAGCGGGCGGTAAATCTCGACTCTATCCCCCGCTTGCAACACATACTCTTTTGCGGTCGCCAAGCCTTTGGTACCAAACGCCTGGCCAAAAAGCCCCATAGAGGCCGAAAGAATTTCATGGCCGGGGAAATGTTGGGCGATTCCAGACTTCTCAACCGCCTGCAGCGCCGTGGTGCCGGGCTCAACCAGAAGCGGAATCAGTTTTTGGTTCTCTGGCAGCGCAAAGGCCACTTCCACGGCGATGGTTTCTATATCGGACACAGCCCCTCCGTTAAAACTCTGAATGAAGACGTAAATAAACCCGAAGCAAGCGGAACCGCTCGGGCGGCGTCGAGTCTTGCAAAATGGGAATTACCCACCGTCGCCCCGCCGCTTTCAGGTAAAGAATGACCAACCAGTGGCTCAGAAGCGGCGCCCGCCATGGCGCAGCCGAATAGGTCTCATTGCCCAAGGTCAAATGCCAGTGGCCCCGGCTGACCCCGATCCGCTGCACCGAGCGCAGAGTTCGAAGCCGCCACAGCAGGTACAGAAAGTTGACCGTCACTGCGGCGCCCAACAACAGGGTGACCCAAAGCTCGAACGGAACCGCCAACAGAGCCACACACAGCCCAAAATGAATGCCGATCAGCGCCCGCCTATAGGTCCGCGAACAGCGCCACGGCACGCTTATATCAAACCTTGAGACCGGTGCGCTCACGTATCACTTCCACAATTGCAAGAACTTCGGGGTCGCTCGGGTTCTCACGGTGCAGCAGCCAAGCGAACAAATCCTGATCTTGCTCCTGCAACAGTTGCTGAAATCGTTGTTTATCGGTCGCCGACAAGGACGGATACACCCTCTCCAGAAACGGCATCAAGATCAGATCCAGCTCGAGCATGCCTCGCCGGGCCGCCCACATTAATCGATTGGTATCCACTGACATCCTTAAACGTTGGCTGTAATCGCCGAAAAACACTGGCAACACAAAATAAAGGCGCCGTTGGCCGCCCGGGAATTCCCGTCGACCGACAGATTGATTCCCAATGAACTCGCCCGCATTATAACCACGGAGACCTTTTTAACCTAAGGCGGACCTATGAATGACTGGCAAAAAATTCTCGAACCCTTTGGCGCCTTGTGGGAAGCGGACCGACTGACCGGTTATCAACCCGCCGCGGATGTCGAACACGAGTTAGCCGCCGTGCCCATGCTCGAGCACAAGCTGCTTCGCATCGAAGGGCGCGATAGCGACACATTTCTTCAGGGGCAGTTGAGCTGCGACCTGCGCAGGCTCGCCCAGCACGAGCACCTGCTCGGCGCCCACTGCAACCCCAAAGGGCGGATGATCAGCAGCATGAGGGTGTTCAATGACGACCAAGACCGAACCTACCTGCGCATCGCCTCCGATCTTTTCGAGCTCGCCGACGCGGCGCTGACGAAGTACGCGGTATTCTCGAAAGTCACCCTGGCCGCAGCCGACGCCAAGGGCTTTGCGCTCATCGGCGACGATGTCGCGCTAAACGCGCTCGAACCCGCCAAAGACCTCGCGATAGGCAGTCGAGCGGCCGACTTAAGCGGGGTTTATCTCCGCCACGCGGGGTGGCTCGAGTTTTGGGGGAGTGAGGCGCAATGCCTGGCGCTGCTGTCAAAGCACCCGCTTCGCTTGGCGCTTCCAGACGCTCTACACGACCTTTGGGTGGGTCAGGGTTTGGTCGAAGTCCGACAGGCCACGAGCGAAATGTATTTACCGCAGATGCTCAATTACGACCTTGTCGATGGCGTCAGCTTCAAAAAAGGCTGTTACACAGGCCAAGAGATCATCGCCCGGTTGCATTATCGCGGCCAATCAAAAAAAAGAACCTATCTCGTAAACTGCCCAGGTGCAGCGATCGGCGACAAGGTGGTCGCTTGTGACACGCCCGAGCAAGAGGTCGGCGAATTGGTGGCGGT
>CAZING010000091.1:8673-11978 GCA_964540505.1 uncultured Cellvibrionaceae bacterium
GGAGCGCGCGGGTTTCGCTTCGCTATGCACGAACGCCGACGTCAAGAATGCCCCGGTACGACGGGAAACCCAGAATTCATTGGAAATCGTAATGAGCCCTTTAGCCGCCAAAATTTCAGACGCCATCCATACGGCCATCACCACCGATCGGCTGGTCTTGCCCACCATGCCTGAAATGGCACTGAAAGTTCGAGAAGTCGCAGACGACCCGAACGCCAGTATTAAAGATCTGACCGCCGTGATCGCCAATGACGCAGCCTTGACCGCGCGCATCATCAAGGTCACCAACTGCGCGATATACCGAGGCGCGCGCGAAATCGAAGACCTCAGTATGGCTTTGAGTCGCTTGGGCATGACCACCACCAGTACACTGGCGATTGGTCTTGCGATGGAGCAAATGTTTCAAGCCACCACCGATTTTGTCGACAGACGCCTGCGCCAGGTCTGGAGCACATCGAGCGAGATCGCAGGGCTTTGTAACCTGTACTGCAAGCGCCTGACAAAACTTCGGCCCGAGCAGGCAACCCTGGCCGGATTGACCCATAAAATCGGTGTTCTGCCCATATTGTCTTACGCCGAAGAAAACCCAATGTTGTTGAAAGACAGCATTACCCTAGATGCTGTTATTCGCGAGCTGCACCCGCAAATTGGCACCCAGATATTAACCGCGTGGGAATTTCCTATGGAAATTCGCAAAGTACCCTCCGAGCACTTACAGTTTGACCGGCAGGTCGCCCAAGCGGATTACTCGGATATAGTCACCGCCGCGTTGTTGCAAGCCTCCCCTCATTCTTTTGCGGAGCTCGACCTGAGCACCGTCGGCGCTTTCAAACGGCTGAATTTGGATTTAGATCTCAACCATATGCAGAATATCGCGCTAAGAGAAGAGATGTCGGCCGCCATTGGCATGCTGAAATAACAAGGTTATTTTTAATATCGGTTAAATTCACGCTACCCATGCGATACGGCTTTCGAATCTCGCGGCCGCCCTCTAATCGTCGCCGTGGATTAGCAAAAGACGCACGAGCGACAGTGAACTGAACGAGATGAACACCGCACTTAAGAGCTTTGTTCGCAACTACAGATACAGCGCGATTCGCTTAACCGCGATTGTGTTTACTATTGTCGTGTTGGTCGTGCAAAAAGACTTGCCCAGCACCGAGCTGCAATTGGTGCCGAGCGATCAAACCTACCCCGCTATTTTCGGCTCAGAACTCGCCCCTGGCACACCGTCGGTCGAGTGGTTAAACGATAAAAGCACCAAGTTCAAGTGCGTCAAT
This sequence comes from uncultured Cellvibrionaceae bacterium, assembly GCA_964540505.1. Taxonomy (GTDB): domain Bacteria; phylum Pseudomonadota; class Gammaproteobacteria; order Pseudomonadales; family Cellvibrionaceae; genus CAYZQH01. The sequence goes on from CAZING010000091.1 coordinate 9,954, forward strand.
AAGGCGGATTTTGACTACTCCTGCGGCTACTCATTGGCGTTGACCGGTGAACTGGCGTCGGGATTGGATTTAACGCAATACGACCATTTCAAAATCCGCTTGAAGCATCAAGGCGACGCCCGACAGGTTCGCTTTTCGCTCCGCAATTACAACCCCGCCTACGCGACCGGCGACCGAGCCGAATCGTCAAAATTTATGTCGGTCGTACTGCAGACCTCAGACCTTGAGGGCGAGCTTGTGGTTAAGCTTGATGAGTTCGCCGTCGCCGAATGGTGGCTGACGCGCTACAACATACCGAGAAAATATTCCACACCCGAATTCAACTATGTGATCTCGCTGGGCCTGGATTTTATTTCGGCCGGGGAAAACACCATTGAAATTGAAAACATTTCGCTAGAAGGCAGCAAACTCCCTAAGGAAAAACTCTATTTAACGCTGCTTGGGTTTTGGCTTTTGGTGCTGCTGTGGGAGAGCATCTCCAAGCTCGTACAAATGTACCGACACTACAAGCACACGCAAAGAGAACGCGCAAAACTTATCGAAGAAAATAAAATTCTGGAAGAAGCGAAAAATAAATACGAGACCTTGTCCACGACGGACACCCTGACCGGGATTGCCAACCGGGCGGGGATCCAGCAGTTTTTGTCGACAGCGTTTGAACGCGCTCACGAGCAGAACCGCCTGGGTCTTGTGCTAGTTGACGTCGACCATTTCAAACGCATCAATGATACCCGTGGCCACGCCTTCGGTGACCGCGTGCTCGCGGAGATTGCCCAAACAATCAAAAGCTCGGTCCGCGAATCCGATATGTTCGGGCGCTGGGGCGGTGAGGAGTTTCTGTTAATTTGCCCTCAGTCATCGCCCGAACAGATCAAACTGATTGCCGAGAAGCTTCGCGCGCAGGTTGCCCAGCACGAGTTCGACCGAGAAAGGCCGCTGCGCGTCACCGTAAGTGCGGGCGCCACGATCGTGCAAATAGGCGAGTCCTATGACGAGGCTTTTCAGCGACTGGATGAAGCGCTTTATGCGGCTAAAAGGTCTGGGCGAAACGCTGTGATTTATCGCGGATAGCGCGGCCACGGCCCCGATTTGCCATAATTGGTCATAGGCTCGACCCGGCGCTGCCTTAGTTCACGGCGATACTGCTGCTTCCAACCCGGAGGCAACTATGACACCCTTACTTCACCGACTGAACGGCAACCCCCATCCCTTCGAACCCGCGACCTGGCCGAAAGCGGTCGTCTTGGTCGGCTATCTTTTAGTGCTAATCTGGTTGAGCCTCGGTCTGCGTATGCTTTGGGCGCACGCACCGAGCGGGCACAGCCGGGCCTTCGCGGTTGCCGAGAAAACCTGCATCTCGACCGGTGCAAAAGCCCGCCCCGCCAACGACAAGCTGACGAATCCACCCCGCCCTGCTATTGACACAAACAGCCAAACACGGATAATACCGCGTCCTTAAAACGACCCCGAAACCATTAGGTCGGTTTACCCCGAACATACTTTAGGAGCTTCCACGGTGGCGAATACACGTCAAGCTAAGAAACGCGCCCGCCAGAATGACCAGGCCCGCGCGCACAACGCAAGCCTACGGTCCATGGCGCGCACATACATCAAAAACGTCGTCAAAGCGATTAAGACCGGCGACGCCGCCGCTGCCAAAGCCGCTTACGACGCAGCCGTACCGGTGATAGACCGCATTGCGGATAAAGGCATTTTCCACAAGAATAAAGCAGCTCGACACAAAAGCCGTCTCAACGAGCAAATTAAAGCGCTGTCTGCCTAAGTCTTTCGCCGGCCGCCAAATGCCGGCGGCGTGCCAACCGATTGAAGCCAGAACCGAGCCGCAGCCGGCAGCGATGCCGGCTGCACGGCCCCTATTGCTTTTTTCGCTGCAAGACCTCAACGCAAAAAGACCTCACGCGCTGCAAGACCTCACGCAAAGCACGCAGTTTAAACCTGCAGATGCGCGACAAACCCCGACTGCCCCAAGCTTCAGCGGCTGCCCAAGCTCAACGACAAACAGTC
>CAZING010000092.1:0-11974 GCA_964540505.1 uncultured Cellvibrionaceae bacterium
TGACGCCAACTTACCGCCCATATTAGAGCGACTGGCGATAGAGCCCGAATACTGGATCGTCCTCACCACCCGGTTCGAATCGCGATTCAAAAGCTTGGTGGGATGCGCACACCAGCTCAAACGCGCCGCTCGTGCCTTGGGCTTTAAACGAACGCCCGGACTCACCAACTGCAAAGCCGCCTTTAGCTAACCCACCCCTGGCTATTATTTGCCTTATGCTGTCTTCGGCAGAGTTTGTCACGTCTGGACACAAGCAAAGCCGGTGACTTTTCGGCCTCACAGCAAAAAAACGATATTTTCGCCGACCGTCACAGTGTTGAACTGCAAATTTTTCATGAAAACCGGTAGCGGGTAATGATTCTTTTCTTTTTTAATCGTGACTGTCTAATTTGCACCGCTACTGCCTTATCGTGACTGTCTAATTTGCACTGTTATCGTGACTGTCTAATTTGCACTGGTCTAATTTGCACTGCTGTTATCGTGACTGTCTAATTTGCACTCTCTGCTGTTATCGTGACTGTCTAATTTGCACTGCTGTCTAATTTGCAATGCCGTAGTTTACGCTGATAAGGCGGCCATTTCTTGAGCACTGACGTTCGGTGGGTCGCGGAATGGTCTTCTCGACCGTTTCAACTCTCACGGATTGTGCGAATATTGATCTCTTCTTCGCCTCTAGTCAAAATCTAGAGGCAACAACCGCCCTGACGCGGAGGTGCATGCGTCTGGTTTGCATGCTATTGAAAAGCCAAGGGCATAGAGGAGGCACCAGCAACTGGTTATGTGTGACTGGTCGGTCTCTTTGCTTTTCACCCATGACCGCCAACCAACCACCGAGTTGTAGGAGGCCAAACTCTGCTGTCGAGCTGCGGATGGAGAGGCGGTGCCTTTAGAGCAACCCACCGCCCTCCTTGGCAGCAGGGGCACAAGATGGATAACCGCCGCATTAGCCCTCGAAGGCTTGCAGGTCCGGTTAGGGTCTTGTTCGGTTACCCTTTTTAAGCTGAAACCGGTCATAGAAACGTACCTCAGTCCGGCGGCGCGCTGGATTTCCCATGGCAGCCTGTTTATCCTACGCGCCCGAAAATAAAATAAAACCAAATCTGGGGAGCAGCGAGTGTCAACCAATCAACAAACCTCCAACGGTGGCGGCAGAGCCCTGGATAGAACCGCCAAACTCAGTTGGGGAGAAAAAATTGGCTTTGGCTTGGGTGACGCCGGCTTCAATTTCTATTGGGCAATCATCGGCTCCTATCTGGTCTTCTTCTATACTGACGTCTTCGGTATTAGCGCGGCAGCGGCGGCCACTATGGTGACTTTCACCAAAATTATCGACGCCATTACCGACCCGCTTATGGGCGGCATCGCCGATCGCACCAACACGCGCTGGGGCAAGTTTCGCCCCTACTTGATTTGGGGCGCGCTGCCAATGATGGGGGCGGGCATCCTCACTATGAGCACGCCGGACCTCGGTGAAACGGGTAAGCTGATTTGGGCCTATGCCACCTATAGTTTGCTGATGCTCTGCTACACCATTCTCAACATGCCCTATAACTCGCTATCAGCCGTGCTCACCGCTAATACCCGCGAACGTAATAGTTTAAACAGCACCCGCTTCTTTTTTGCATACTTCAGCAGCATCATAGTCGGCGCTGCGACCCCGGATCTGGCCGAATATTTTGGCGATGGCGACCGCTACAGCGCTAAAGGCTGGCAGATGACTATGATCATCTACGCCGTCATCGCCTCGTGTTTATTTCTGGTCACATTTCTGTCCACCCGAGAAAGGGTGCAGCCACCGGCGAATCAAGAGAAGACCCATCCGCTGAACGACCTCAAAGATCTTTTCGTTTGTCGTCCCTGGCTGATGCTGTTCGTGTTGGCCTTGGTGTTTATGGTGACCATGACCCTGCGCGGCAGCTCAGCGGCCTACTACTTCCGCTATTTTGTCGAACGCCCTGATTTGCTTGGTAACTATATCGGCTTGCAAATGGCCGGTTTGATGGTGGGCGCGATGATCGCCTCCACTTTTACCCGCTTTTTCGACAAGCGCAAATTGCTGATGGTACTGATGTGCGTAGTAGCCGCCTTGTCGATCCTCTTTACCTTTTTGCCCAAACCCGCCCATCTAGGCGTTGTGGATGTGTATCACACAGACACGCAGCAGCTTCACGCGCAAGACCTGCTTGGCAAAGAACAGCGCGACGGCGATGTGTACCAATGGCTGCAGCACGACAAAATATTCTGGATCATCAAAAAGCGCGTCCCTTTGGATGAAACAGGACCAACGCTGAATCTGGGCGACGTCTCTGGCAATGTCATCAGCGTGATCCTGACCCGCGCCGATGGCACCGTGCAGGACAGTGCGGATTTACCCTCCGAAATCGTCTGGATGTTTGTGCTTAATATTCTGATCAGCATCGCCTTGGGCTTTAAGCCTCCCATTACCTGGGCTATGTATGCCGACGTGGCGGATTTTAACGAGTGGAAGAACGGTCGCCGGGCGACCGGCATGACCTTCGCGGCCACCACGTTTTCGCAGAAACTGGGCAGCGCCGGGGGCTCGGCGCTGATGCTTACCGTGTTGGCGGCCATGGGTTACCAGGCGGGGCAGATGCAGGATGGCGCATCGCTCGATTCCATTATTTATATGCAAACCTTCGTGCCAGGACTTTTTGCCCTTCTGACCGCCCTGACGTTGATTTTTTACGACCTCAGCGACGATAAACTGGAAGAGATTCAGCGCGACCTGACCGCGCGGGAAGCGAATAATTAAGCGGCGGCCTCTTAATTATCACTCCGCTTTTGAACCATCACGATGCTTGATTGAATACAAAGGCGCTTCTAAAGCGCCTTTTTTCTGAACCTGGAGCACCTCTATGTTGTTGCAAGCGCAAAATAATGGCGAACGATTTGAACTCTTAAGCCCGACGGCTATGCCGCGCGCGGCGGGCTTTTTGTGGAACCGGCAAATGATGATCCAGGTCAATTGCCGAGGCTTCGCCATAGCCCAGTTCATGCAACCGGAGCCCGCGAAATACACCTATGCGCCAAATCTGGAAGCCAAGACATTCATGCAACCAGAGCAACCTTATTACGCGCATCACCCCGGCCGCTTTTGCTATATCAAAGACGAAGAAACCGGCGAGATCTTCTCTGCACCTTATGAGCCCGTGCGCCAACCCCTCGATCACTACAGGTTTTCCGTCGGAAAAAGCGACATCCGGTGGACGGTGGAGCACCTGGGCATCCGGGTGGAAATGGAGCTGAGTTTGCCGGCCGATGCGGTCGTTGAGTTGTGGCAGGTGAAAGTCACCAACGTATCCGGCAAGCCGCGCAAAGTGAGCCTGTACCCTTACGCTGCGGTGGGCTATATGAGCTGGATGAACCAGTCCGCTGCTTATAGTCAAGACCTGGGCGGTGTAATCGCCTCGTGCGTAACGCCCTATCAAAAAGTGGTCGACTATTTCAAAAACAAAGACTTCAAAGATAAGACTTATTTCCTTCACGACCGTGCACCCGATGCCTTTGAATGTGCCCGCGAAGCCTTTGAGGGTGAAGGCGGTCTGCACGAGCCCACCGGCGTGCAGCAGAGCACACTGAACAGCGGCGACGCCCTCTACGAGACGCCAGCGGCAGTACTCCAATACCGGCTTGAATTGGCGCCTCAGCAAAGCGAATCCTACCGTTTTCTGCTTGGCCCGGCCGTCAATGAGACGGAAATTGCCCAAGTGCGCGAGCGGTTTTTTGCCGATGAAAACTTCGCCGCAACCAAGGCCCAGTACGCTGCTTATATTGAAGCGGGCAAAGGCATTTTGCATATCGAAACGCCTGATACGCACCTGGATCAGTTCGTCAATCACTGGCTACCGCGCCAGATTTTTTACCACGGCGACGTCAACCGCCTGACCACCGACCCGCAAACGCGCAATTACCTGCAAGATAATATGGGCATGACTTATATAAAGCCCGACGTTGCCCGTGCCGCGCTTTTGCACACTCTCAGCCAGCAAGACCAAAACGGCGCGATCCCCGATGGCATTTTGCTGATGGAAGGCGCCGAGTTGAAATACATCAACCAGGTTCCCCACACTGACCATTGCGTGTGGTTGCCTGTGTGTCTGCGCGCTTACCTCGACGAAACCAACGACTACCGCATGTTGGACGAACCGGTAAAAGCCTGGGAAGGGGACGAAACCAAAACGGCCTTCGAGCGCATTTGCAACGCTATGCACTGGTTGCTCTCGGCCCGCGACGGGCGCGGCCTGAGCTATATTGCCCAGGGCGACTGGTGCGACCCTATGAACATGGTGGGCTATAAGGGCAAAGGGGTTTCGGGCTGGCTGTCGGTGGCCACCGCTTATGCGCTCAATATTTGGGCGGATATCTGTGAACACATGCAGCAGAACGATCTGGCCCGAGAATTCCGTGCCGGCGCCCGCGACGTCAACAAAGCGGTGAACACGCATATGTGGGACGGCGAGTGGTACGGGCGCGGCATCACTGATGACGGCGTGGTTTTCGGGGTGGCGAAGGACAAAGAAGGCCGTATTTTCCTTAACCCCCAGAGCTGGGCAATTCTCGCGGGCACGGCCGATTCCGACAAACGCAAGTTAATGATCGAGGCCGTGGAGCAACAGCTTGAAACGCCTTACGGCGTCATGATGCTCGCCCCCGCCTACACTCAAATGCGCGACGATGTCGGTCGCGTCACCCAAAAATTCCCGGGCTCGGCGGAAAACGGCTCGGTCTACAACCACGCCGCAGTGTTTTATATATACAGCCTCTACACGATTCAGGATACCGAGCGCGCATACCGCCTGCTGCGCCAGATGCTCTCCGGGCCAGACCATGCCGATTACCTGCAGCGCGGCCAAATGCCGGTGTATATCCCCAATTATTATCGCGGCGCCTACTACCAGCATCCGCGCACCGCTGGCCGCTCCAGCCAGCTGTTTAATACCGGCACTGTGTCCTGGGTCTACAGGTCGTTGATCGAAGGCCTATTTGGCCTGAAAGGCTGCCCCGAAGGGCTTCTGATAGAGCCGCAATTGCCGAAGGACTGGCCCACAGCCAAGGCCACTCGCGAATTCCGTGGCGCCACCTTCAAAGTCCAGTACAGCCGCAAAGCAGGGCTGGCCGAGCCTCGTATCTCCGTCGATGGTCAGGCACTGGAAGGCAACCGCTTCGACAGCATCCAGGCCGGCAACACCTATAACCTTGAGGTCGTACTGCCGGCCTAACAGATCGCCGCGCGACCCAGCTCGCGCGGTTACCACCTCTATCGCAAAACGAGATCCCCATGAGCAACCCCGCCTCTCACCCCCCCCTTTTGATCATCAGTATTGGCGTCAGCGGCTGCGGTAAAACCACTCTGGCCAAACATCTGGCAAAAACGTTTGGTTTCATCTTTCTCGAGGCAGACGACTTTCACTCTGAAGAAAATAAAGTCCATATGGCTAGCGGCAAGCCTTTGAACGACGCCATGCGCGAGCCTTGGATTGCCAGCATGTGTGACCGTTTAGAGGCGCATCGTCGGGCGGGGGAAAGTTGTGTGCTGGCCTACTCAGGCCTGCGTCGAGCTCATCGCCAGCGGTTTCGCGACTTAGGTTACCCTACGCTGTTTATCCACTTGACTGGCATCAAAGAGATTATTCAACGCCGTATCGAAACGCGGGCGAACCATTTTATGCCATCGGCATTATTGGACAGCCAGTACGAAGCGCTTGAAGCAACGGACAGCGAACCGGACATAATCGACCTAAATGTGGGCCAGAGCATTCCGCAGATTCAACGGCAGGCAGTGGCTTTGGTGCAGGGCTTTATCCGCGACCGGAGTTAGTTCTCTTCGACCGGAAAGCGCTGATGGCTCGGCTTGGTGTAATCCACTTTGCCCTCTTGCAAATCCCGGTATACCGCTGCCCGCATAATCATCATGGAGGTTACCGGCGCGGTGAGAAAAACAAAAAGCGTAATCAGCAACTCGTGGAGTACCGGACGCGCCTCAAGCGCGCTGAAATACAGCATAGACGCAATCAGAATGCTACCGGCGCCAAAGGTTATCGCGATGGCGGGTGCGTGTATGCGCTGATAGAAATTTGGCAGCCGCAATAGCCCCAGGCCACCAACAAACACAACAATGCCGCCACAAACCAAAAAAAGTGCAACCACTATGGTTAACCACAAAGGTAAAGACTCAATCGCGCCGGTCATTCGATAATCTCTCCACGCATCAAAAATTTAGCCAGCGCAATGGAGGATACAAACCCGGTAAGCGCAATCAGCAGCGCCAGCTCGAAATACAAATCGTTGGCGTAGCGAATGCCAAGCATCAACGCCTGCATCATTGTGCACATCCACAGAGTATCCAGCGCCAGTATGCGGTCTTGGGTAGACGGCCCGATCAGCAACCGAATGGTACAAAACACCATCGCCACCAGAATGCAAACCTGGGCAAAGATGATTGCGTAAAGCAACAACACACTCATGCCTTGTCTCCTTCAAATATCTCAATCAAAGGCTGCTCGTAGCGCGTTTTGATGGTGTCGATCCACCACTGCTCGTCGTGCAAGTCGAACACGTGCAGGGCCAAGTCATAAGTATCGGGCAGTAGCTCTACCCAGACCGTGCCGGGCGTCGTGTTGATAATGCCCGATAACACGGCCAATCCCGAGGGGCTGCGCAATTCGAGGGGGATGGTGATGAACTGGGAGTTCAGCCGGTCTCGGCGGGTGAACAGAATCAACAGGCTGACGTTGATGGCCGAGCGGATAATTTCAATCATCGAGCCGATGATCAGGCGCAGGATCACCAAAGGCCGGCGGATGGTCACATCCACCGGCAAAATTGCGCGAAACCAATGCGGAATCACCACTACCAGCAGCAGGCCTAGCAGAATATCGGCCACCTCTATGCTCTGATTCACCAACAGCCATATCACCAACAAGGTGATGGATAATCGCGGAGCTGGAAACCAAGTCTTCACTGCGCCTCCCCGGCTTTGGCCACAGCTGGCGTCGACAACACTTGCTGGATATAGTGGTGCGGTTCGTGCAGGGAAGCTGCGGTGCGGTCGAGGTACCGCATGAGCGGCCCCGCTTGCACGGTAAACAGCACGCAAATCAATAACAACGCAAAAATCGGTGCCGCTTCCATCACCTTAAGGTTGGGCGCCTTAGCGATGGGCGAAGCCCAAAAGGTGCGCACGCCAAACCGCATCAGGGCAATCACCGCAGCAAAGCCCGAAACCACAATCAGGATCAACAACGCCCAACTGATGTAGCCCAAAGCGACCTCGTGATGCCCGCTCAACAATGCGTGGAAAATGGCGAATTTGGCGATAAATCCCGACAGCGGCGGCATTCCCGCCATAATCAAAGCACAGCCAGCAAACGCGAGACCGAGAAATGCCAAAGCGCCGGGAATGGGCACACCCACGGGCTCCTCTTGTTCGTCCTCCACCGCAAACGCCTCCATGGTCAAGGCCAACATAGCCGCCGCTGGGTTACGAATGCGCTCAATCAGCTCGATCAGCAACATAAATGCCGCCACCGCCAGGGTGGAGCTCAACAGATAAAAGAGAGCCGCACTGGTCAAGGCCGCCTGTCCGTAGCTGATCACCGCCAGCAAAGTGCCGGAAGAAACAATGGCGCTGTAGCTGCCCAAACGGCCCGGCTCCTGACTGGCAAACATGCCCACCAAACCAAAGGCGATGGTGATGGTGCCGCCCCACAACAAGGCCACGGCACCAAAACCCGAAGAGCCGCCCGCGTCGTCGGAGAAGGTTAAGGACCACAGCCTCAAGACGGTATAAAGCCCGACTTTGGTCACCAAAACGAGCATAGCCGCCACCGGAGGTGAAGCGGCGGAATAGGTGGTCGGCAACCAGAATGAAAGCGGCCAGATGGCACTTTTGGTAAGAAACGTCACCGCCAAAATCGCCGTTGCCACGTGCAACAGCTGACGATTGGCCTCTGCCAGCGCAGGCGTCTTGGCCGCGATATCCGCCATGTTCAAAGTGCCCGTGGCCGCAAAAACCAGTGCGATACCAATTAAAAACAGAAATGAGCATAAAAGGTTGACGACAATGAACTGCATCCCCGCGCGTACACGGGTGCTGTTGTAGCCGTGCAGCACCAAGCCGTATGAGGCGGCCAGCATGACTTCAAAAAAGACAAACAGATTAAATAAATCACCGGTAAGAAACGCGCCGTTCAGCCCCATCAATAGGAACTGGAACAAGGGAAAATAGTGGACCCCAACGCGCCCCCAGCGGACATGGGAATACCACAAGGCGCCCAAGCCCATTACCGAGGTCAGCAACAACATCATCACCGCGAGGCGGTCCACCACCAGAGCAATACCAAACGGTGCGACCCAGTTCGCCGCCAAATAAACACCTATATCGCCCGGCCAGTAATTGTTTTCGATCAACTGCAGCAAGCAAAGCGCCGTCAGCAGCTGCCCGACAGTACTCACGGCGCTAATGCCGAACCGCACTGAAAAATTGCCTCGGCTGAACAAAATCAGAAACGCCCCGCAGACCATGGGCAGCAGAATCGGCAGAGCGATCAGATGTGTGCTCCACTGCTCTATCACTGGCTGGGTTCCTTACCATCGACGTGATCGGTTCCCGTCAAACCGCGCGAGGCCAGAAGTACCACTAAATAGAGCGCGGAGCTGGCAAAGCCGATAACAATCGCGGTCAACACCAATGCTTGGGGCAAGGGGTCGGCAAATTGCGCTGGATCAATATTCTCTGAAAGGGTGATAGGCGCTTGGTTGAGCTTGACTCTGCCCATTAAAAAGATAAACAGGTTAACCGCGTAGGACAAAAGCAAAAGCCCGGTAATCACTTGAAAGGTACGCGGACGTAGCACCAGCCAAACGCCGGAACTAAACAGGACCCCAATCGAGATGGCAAGAATGGCTTCCACTAATTAAGCTCCTTCAAAATATGCGCGTCACTCTGACTCGCACCCGGCTGGCGGTGGCTGCGCAGCGACTGGTGCGCTAAGGCGACCAGGATCAAGGTTGTGCTGCCAACGACCACCGCGAACACACCCAAGTCGAACAAGAAAGCACTGGGCACATGGGTTGCGCCCAGCAGCGGCAGCGTCAAATGCGCGGTATGACTGGTAAGGAACGGATAGCCAAACAGCCAAGCCCCCGCCCCCGTCGCCAGCACAATCATCAATCCAAAAGACAACCAGCGGTGCGGCCGCAAATGCAGACGGGACTCGATCCAATTTGTGCCCGCCAACATGTACTGCAGAATAATCCCGATGGCAAACGTCAGGCCGGCGACAAAGCCGCCGCCTGGGTAGTTGTGACCGCGCATAAACATGTAAGCGGCGATCATTGCGATGATGGGCGACAGCAGGCGTAAGTACACCCCCGGAACCATTAAATAGCCCGTAGACGCCTGCTGATACGGCAATTGGCCCGAAGCCGGGTCGAGCGAGTCGGTCTGTTGCAACGGCAATTGAATGCTTTCGGGGGCGGGACGGAAACGCCGCAGCAGTGCGTAAACCGTCAGCGAGACTATGGTCAACACACAGATCTCGCCCATGGTATCGAAGCCTCGAAAATCGACCAGCAGCACGTTCACCACATTGCTGCCACCGCCCTCAGTGAGCGCTTTCATCACAAAAAAGTCGCTGATAGAGTGCTGGCTCGGGTTGATCATAACCCAGTAACTGAGCGCCGCCATGCCCAGGCCGGAGACCAATGCCAGGCCCAAGTCGCGACCGCGCCGTCCCCAGACGCGCGGGGGTCGCACTGCGCTGAGCTTCTTCTGCTGCAATCGCGGCGGCAGCCAGCGCAGACCCAACAAAATAAGAATGGTGGTAACCGTCTCGACCATCAACTGGGTGAGCGCAAGATCCGGCGCGGACAACGCCAAGAAGGTCAGACAAGTAATAATGCCCGTGCCACCGAGCAGTGCCAGCGCGCGCAGGCGATGGTATTTTGCTTGCCAAGCGGCGCCTACGGCACAAGCACAGCCCATTAGCCAGAGCACAGCGAAGCCCGCATCGAAACTTTGGGTAGCCTCGACCAAATCAAACGTCATAAGGCGCGGCCAGGTCACCGCGGCCAGAATCACGGCGACCGTGAGAATCACCAGAACCTGAGGCTGAATGCGCTGGGTACTGAACCACTTTTCTAAACGCCCGGCAGCAACCGAAAGCCATAACAATACGCTCTCATAGGCCTGTGCACCGCTGAACCTGTGCAGTAGCGGCACTTTGTCGCGAACGGCAAGACTGCCGTAAACGCGCAACGCCAAATAGAACAAAACCCCCAACGAGAGCGCGGCCATACTCATCATCAGCGGGGTATTAAACCCGTGCCAGATCGCCAAGCTATACTCCGGCGTTTGATCGCCAAGCACCGACTGCACCGCAAGGTGCAACACCGAGCCGATACTGAGGCCGGGAATAATGCCAACCACCAAGCAACACAGCACCAGAAACTCCACCGGGAAGCGCATCCAGCGCGGCGGCTCGTGAGGTTGGGAGGGCAAATCTTGGGCGGGCGGCCCAAAAAATACATAAATAAAACGCAGAGAGTACGCGACGCTGAAGATGCCGTAGATTACCGCGGCGACCGACATCCAGTTGCCATAGCCCCACTCCAACGCTTGCGAGAAAAACATTTCCTTGGACAGAAAGCCGTTCAATAACGGCACACCCGCCATAGCCGCGCTGGCAATAATGGCCAACACTGAGGTCTGTGGCATGGTGGATAACAGCCCGCGCAATTTGCGCAAATCCCGCGTGCCGCTCTCGTGGTCAATAATGCCCACCGCCATAAACAGCGACGCTTTGAACGTGGCGTGATTGAGAGTGTGGAAAATGGCCGCCACCATAGCCAACGGCGAGCCAATTCCCAGCAGCACAGTAATCAAACCCAGATGGCTGATGGTGGAATACGCGAGCAACCCTTTCAAATCGTGCTGGAAAATCGCCATAAATGAGCCGATCAGCATGGTCGCAAGGCCCGCACCGGCAACGACCCAGGTCCACTCATCGGTGCCGGATAAAATGGGCCAGAAGCGAATCAGCAGAAAAATGCCCGCCTTGACCATAGTGGCCGAATGCAAATACGAGGACACGGGCGTGGGCGCGGCCATGGCATGGGGCAGCCAGAAATGAAAAGGAAACTGTGCACTTTTGGTGAGAGCGCCCAATGCAATCAGAATAAACGTGGGCACGTACCAAGCGTGCTCACGCACACGGTCCCCGGCTGCTAGGACATCATCCAGCTCGTAACTGCCGACTATATGGCCGAGCATCAACACACCGGTGAGCAGACACAGCCCGCCGGTTGCTGTCACCGTAAGCGCCATACGCGCGCCGCGTCGGGCGTCGGCGCGGTGGTGCCAGTAGCTGATTAACAAAAACGAAGCCAGGCTGGTGAGCTCCCAAAACATCACCAGCTGAATCAAATTGCCGGATAAAACCACCCCCACCATGCTGCCCATAAAGGCCAAAAGAAAGGAGAAAAAGCGGGGGACAGGGTCTTCTGGCGACATGTAATAGCGGGCATACAGCACCACCAACAGGGTAATAAGCTGGATTAACGCCATAAACAGCCAAGCCAGGCCATCCATACGCAAAGAAAAGTACAAACCCAGCTCGGGCATCCAGTCGAAGCGATAGTGGATCACCTCGCCTGCGACAATCGTTGGGTATAAGCCAGCGGTTACCGCCAGACCGCAAACGGCAATAAGCCCCGAGAGCCACGCTTCGCGATTGCGCGCATCCTCCGGCATACAGGCAGCGATAAAACTGCCTATAAAGGGCATTAAGATCAAACTCAGCAACATAGGTTCGTCAGCGTTAACGACAACAGTAGATCGCGCGACCGGAAGGACTCCTCAATCCAGCACCCGCAAAATTTCGACCTGCAAGACTATCACGCGATGGCCCGAAAGTGTGAAGCGGATGAAGGGCGAAAACGAAAGATCGAGCCG
>CAZING010000093.1:0-11902 GCA_964540505.1 uncultured Cellvibrionaceae bacterium
TCCGCGTGCTCACCAAAATGCATCACCAAGCGGCTGTCACCCATAACCGGCAGGCCGTCCAACACTCGCTCGAAGCGAATGGTTTTCAGCTTTTCGTAAATCTCCGGCCGGTCCTCGCCATTGGCAGCACTCATATTCAGGCCGCCGACATGCGCAACCTTAAGCTCTTTCGGGTTCACCTTAAGGTCGTATTGGTCGAGGGTGCGCATGGCCAAGCGTTCGAGGTGCGAGTCCTTAGGCAGGCTAGGTGTGCTGTACTCACCAGAGTATTTGCTCATACCACTTTCAAATAAAAAGTTGCCGGTAAGTCGATCCACCTCAAAGCTTGCCGAGGTGTCCTTGGTACCGATAAGGGCCAGTCGGTTATCCCCGAGAAGCTCAGGCTTTGCGCTGAATCTTTCACCGGAGGCTTCCGCGAAACGCTTCGATGAGGCCAACCGCTCGCTTATCTCATGAGCGCTTGGCGTTCGCGCTATGAAAACCGCAGGCTCATTCGGGTAATCGCCAATTTTTTTAAGCAGTTCCAGACCGTCTATCTGGGAGGTGTCGGCTCGACTTTTATCGATCAGTTGTTTGTCGATTATACGTTTATCGACCGTGAGATTATCGATACTAGTGACAATCGGTGTTTGAATCGAAGCTAGGTCAAGCACGGAATGCGTTTTTTGAGCATAAACGGAATGGCTGATAAACAGACTTGCGCTTGCGATCACAATAGTTGTTATTGACTTCAACATGGCTGGATCTCCTTTAGTATTGATACCAAATTCTGAGGGCTGAATGGTTCTCGGCAGGATCCGAGACGAAGCTATAGTAGGTATCGTTCTCGGCGCTTGGGTGCATTACCGCAGAGCCCTTTTCATCGCTTCTACCTTTGGCATTGATCGCAGCGAACCAAGACTGCCAAACCTTGTAGCCGTTTTTTATACGAGATCCGAAATAGTCTGTGACCTTCTCGTCGGTGGATTGCCAGCTCACCGTGCGAAACCCAAGCGCTTGGTGTAAGCCGTCAAAAACGTCGTCATTACCTTGCGTCCAGTTGGAGTACCAGTCACTCACTTCGATTGGGCTTGGGACTACGTAGCAAGACTGGAAGGCGATGAATTCCGCATCGATATTGCCATAGCCCCTGGCGCTGCCGGCACCCGCCGAACGAAGATCGACGCCACCGTCAAGGCCCGCGATATACCATCGATTACCGTGGCCGGCGAATATCGCGAAATCCATAGCGTCGACGCGATTGTTGTTGTTCCAGGTCCATTGATGTTTGTACGAGTAGTAATATTGTTCGTAGTTAAAATGTTTAAGAAAGTTGTACACCACAGTATCGTGGCCCTCATCTGTTGTGCCAACATAACCGCCTTCTTCCATGCCATGGACGCTACTCGTCATAGCGAGACCTGCAAGTAGGGCGCTTATCCTTAATGACCTATATTTGCTTCTCATATCCGTTCTCCTTTGCAGTGATTGAACAGCAAGTCCAGTGTGACAAATCAAACGCTCATTTGAAGTTAAATAAACACGGATATTCTGTGAATTTTTCGACTATTAACGAAACGTGGAATCTGTTATGTAAAAGGCAACGATAGGAGTAAGCAGCCACAGCGATATTTCGAAGATTAATAAGCGTGCGCCTACGCGCAAACCACGATCTTGAAAACAGCCGAGAGACGCGTTCGACGGCAGGGTCGGCGAGCGCGGATATCGCACGCTAGTCGGTACGTTGCGGGCAGAAAAACGAGCATTGAAAATCTAGCCTATGTGCAGAGGACTAGGGACGGTGCGAAGGCGAAGAAAAAATTGGACATAGCCGTAGAGGGGGCATTGTGCCCGCCCGGGAAACGGCAAGCAGTGGGCGTTAGTCTGAATGAGGCTGGGCTCTGTCGGTAACGGCCTCCGCTTAGTGCAGGCGTTCAGCCACCGACATTCGAGTCATTGCAAAAAACCCCCGTTAGGGGGTCTTTAACACTTCGAGTCCGTTCGAAGTAGGAACCTACTGCGGCAATCCGTCGACTTCGTTGCTGTCCTTCGCTACGTCCCTGTGCGAACCATTATCCACAATTGCCGAACAGTGCTTGCACGAGATCGTTGTCACTTCGTGTAGGACATCCGCCTGCGGCGGTATGTGATAGCGGCTAATGAGAGCTGAGTCTGGCGGGAGCTCGCTTGATCTAAAGCGCACCGCGACTTAGGTATAGCGCAATGCGCGGTTCGGCGTGCGAGATTTGTGAACGGTTAAGCTACGGCGCGCCGGGTTTGCAATGGCTTGGGAGCGCGCCATTTCCCTTATTCTGGCGTTTGTTCGGCTACGATACCGACAGTGATGATGCGATTATCCACCATGCTTCTTACATACAGCACCAAATTGCCAATCGTTAAACTGGTACCAACCTCTGGGGTTTCGTTCGATTCTCGCAACAAATCATTTAGTGTCTGATTGCGCCGTCCATCCAAATTAATGCCGTAACTGCGATTGAGATCGTTGATGGTGGTCGCGCCTTTTAGGGCGAGTTCGCGTTTGGGAAGGTCGTCCGGGGTTACCGCTTCGGCGTTTGAAAATACCAAATCGACAAATTCACGTACCTCTGGTCGAAGTACGACAAAAAGATGATCGCCCACTTGCAGCCGGGTCGAACCTCTCGGCGGAATCACCGAGTTATCGCGGGTTATCATTGCAACTACGGTGTTGTCTGGTAGTGCGAGACGAGCCAACAATTGGCCTACCGCTCGCGATTGTGTGCCCAGGGTGTAGCGAACGATATCCGCGTCGATGTCTCCCACCGCTGTGATCTCTAAGGCGGCGGCGGGTGTCGCGGGTGGTGGCTCTGACAGCCCCAGAAGACGGGCGACAATTGCCAGTGTGGAGCCTTGTGTAATTGCGGAGATGAGCACGACGAAGAAAACGACATTAAAAACCAAAGCCGCATTTGGCAGGCCGTACATCAGAGGGAATATCGCCAATATGATCGGTACAGACCCTCGTAGGCCTATCCAGGACACCAAAGTGATTTCACGCAAAGAGAAGCCGGTTAGCTTTAGGATCGGTACCACGATCAATGGCCGTGCTACAAACATCAGGATCAAAGAGATTAACAAACCTTCGCGCCAAACCCCAAACAGCTCATCCGGGTTCACCAACAAGCCCAGCACCACGAACATGGTTATCTGACTTAGCCATGCAAGGCCATCGTGAAATAAGAGGGTGCTGCGCTGAAACACAAAGCGGCTGTTACCAATGAAGACACCGGTAATGAATATCGCCAAGAAACCGCTACCGTTTAGATTGGCGGCAATGCCAAACGCCAACAGTCCACATGCGGCGACGGTGACCGGATACAAGCCTGAGGCGGTTAGGTTTACACGGTTGATCAGCTTGACTGCAAGCCACCCCACGCTCAAACCGACTACGGCGCCAATGCCCATCTGCGTGACGAATAGATTAAACAAGCCCACGCCGATCTCGACATCGTTGACAAGCACCTCCAATAAGCCAACGGTGAGAAAGATCGCCATAGGGTCGTTGGACGCACTTTCAATTTCCAGGGTGGATTTTAGGCGATGTTTGAGGTGTACGCCGGCATTGCGAAGTAAAGAGAAGACGGCTGCGGCGTCTGTGGAGCCAACGATAGCGCCAACAAGCAGCCCTTCCAGCAGTGAGATGTTCAGTACTAGCGAAGCCGCAAGACCGGTGACCAACGCCGTTACTACCACCCCAATGGTTGCCAGCAATGCCGAGGGTTTCCAGGTCGCCTTAATGGCGTCACTGGAGGTTTGCAAGCCGCCATCGAAAAGAATCAGTGCCAACGCAAGGGTGCCCAACGCGTGGGCTGACACCGGGTTATTGAAGGCGATGCCGCCAATCCCGCCTTCTCCAGCGAGCATGCCAATCAATAGAAACAACACCAGTACCGGTAACCCCAAACGGGCGGAAAGTTTGCTGGAAATCACGCCAATTAGAATTAAAAAAGCGCCGAGCAGAATAATTTGGTCAATTAAGAACATAACGTGTTGGGCCTTACCTGCCATTGCATTTACAGGTACATCAAGTTTAATAGTGATCAGTTTTGACGAAAGTATACTTGGTAATCGCTTCGCACGTATGCTTGGCGCGTGTCCGAAGACTTGGGCGGTACCCTCATTTTTCGAGGCTTATGATTCCGACATCAGAGGCGACATCTTGTCGGGCTGTCGCGAGGCACCGCAGGCATTGCGCGCGGGGAAGACCGCGCCGATAACTCAAACCCGCCTCACGCGGCGCGGGCTGAGGACCCCGAAAGCCCGCGAGCTGGCGCCTGTTAACAACGCCACAGAGGCCGCGGTGCACACTGAGGACCCCCGCTGTTAAGGCCTTCCGCACTGACGGGTGCCACTTTCTATTAAGCTACGATTGCCTGCGGTGAGCTTCCGACGACTATGAACGGTTTGATGCGACCGATGTTAAAAGCCTTGGATTGCCCGCGCCATTGTGGGCGTTATGGTGGGGTCACGCGCGCCGCTATCGATTGCGCGTGGGCAGCGCTGGGCCTGACTATACCGACTTCGAGTCCGTTGCCTGGAAACGGGTCATAGCAATTGCGCCTACCGATAGGCCGACCCGTCCACAACCTTGATCGGCTTTCTTTCAGCTGCACCCGGAGCGATCTAATGTGTGGTAACAGAGCCTGGCGGACCGTGCGGTAAATCAGGCGGCTGTTTGCTTCGCCAGGGCGTTCATCTGGGCGTTGGGAACGCTTTTGAAATAGGCCGACTGTTGCCGCGCTTTCCGCCTGAATCTGATTGTCGAACTACGCTCCTTAGCCACCTAACTTCCCTGGTTGGATTTCCATTTCCGAATAATTGCCAGTCGCGCTTGTTTTTCGAGTTCGGTAATGCCAAAAATTACAATACCCACCCCGATAATTACGAAGCCATCTTCAAAGGCAATTGCCTCGGTGCCAAAAACCATCTGTAGGGGCGGCAGGTAGGTGACCAAAAATTGAGCAATGGTCACTATGAACACGACCAACCACACGACCTTGGTGCCGCGAATAGCTTGCCAAGTTATCGAAGTGCTGTAAATGTTTCGAATAAAAAATAAATGAAAAATCTCCATGACCACAAGCATATTCAATGCGAAAGTTCGAGTGAGTTCTACTGAATAGCCTCTTTCAGTGGCGTAGTGAACGATACCGAACACGCCGCATGCAAATAGAATGGATACGAAAATGATGTTCCAAACCAGCTGACGGTTCAGTATGGGTTCGTGTCGTCCGCGAGGTGGGCGGCGCATGGTATTTTCTTCGGTGGGCTCGAAGGCCAGCGCGATGCCGAGTGTAGCGGCTGTGATCAAGTTCACCCAGAGAATTTGCACGGCGGTCACAGGCAGTGTCATGCCAAGCAGTAAGGCCATAATAATGACCACGGCCTCACCGGCGTTGGTCGGCAAGGTCCAACTGATCACCTTCTTCAAGTTGTCGTAAGCGGTGCGCCCTTCGCGAACCGCCGCGACGATGGATGCAAAATTATCATCGGCCAGCACCAGTTCAGCCGCTTCTTTGGCCGCGGCGCTGCCTTTTCGGCCCATCGCGATCCCTGCATCAGCGCGTTTTAATGCCGGGGCGTCATTCACCCCATCCCCGGTCATTGCCACAGTCATGTCTTGCGCTTGTAGTGCCATCACCAGCCGCAATTTATGCTCGGGGCTCGTACGCGCAAAAATATTGCAGGTTAACACGGCCGCTTCAAGCGCCTGGTTATCGAGACGGTCCAGGTCGGCACCGGTTAGCACCTGATCGGCGTTATGAAGGCCAATTTGTTGGCCTATAGCGGCAGCGGTTAGGGTGTGGTCGCCGGTTATCATTTTCACGGCTATGCCCGCACTATGACATTCCGCGACAGCGGTTATTGCCTCGCTGCGGGGGGGGTCGATCATGCCCACTATGCCGAGAAATGTCATGCCGCTTGCGACATCTTCCTGCGTTACGCTATTAACTTCCGCCGCTACATGCAGAACCGCAAAAGCTAGCAAGCGCTGACCAAGCGCTGCCGTGGCAAGTATTCTTTCATCCCAATAGTTCGGCGTGAGCGCCTCGGTCGCGCCGCTCGCGCCGCGTTGGTTGCTGCACATGGCCAAAATTTGTTCGGGTGCACCCTTGACGAAAATACAACCCGCCCGGTTTTGATTGTGATTCAAGGTAGCCATATACCGGTGTCTGGCGTCAAAGGGAATGGCGTCTGTCCGCGCCCACGAGGCTTGCTGCTCTCGGTAATTCAGGTTCAGTTTGCCGGCAAAGGCGAGTAGGGCGCCCTCCATGGGGTCGCCTTCGGTCAGCCAATGACTATCCTGCTCACGTAAGGACGCATCATTGCAGAGCGTCGCCGCGCGCGCGAGCTCTTGCAGTGATACGTGGTCACCGGGGAAGACTGTATCGGCGCCGAGCTTCAAAACCCCCTTGGGCTCATAGCCGTTGCCGTCGAGCGTAAAGGCATCGCGGGAGGTGATGATTGAGGACACCATCATTTCATTGCGCGTTAAGGTGCCGGTTTTATCCGTGCAAATAACCGAAACTGAGCCGAGTGTTTCTATCGCGGGTAAACGGCGAACGATCACATTGCGTTTCGCCATAGCCTGAACCCCTATCGCCAGAGTAATCGTAAGTACGGCAGGCAGCCCCTCTGGAATGGCCGCTACGGAAAGCCCAACCACCACCATGAATATCTCTGTAAATTCGTAACCGGCTACGAAATAACCGAAAGCGAGCAGCAAGACACCGACCGACAAGATCAGCGCCGTCAGCCACTTTGCGAAGACACCCATCTGGACCACTAAAGGTGTTTCCAGTGGCTCGACCTGTGACAGCAAACCGCTGATTCGGCCTATCTCGGTCTGCGACCCGGTCGCCACAACCACGCCCGTACATTGACCGCTGGTCACAAGAGTGCCCGAGTAGGCCATACACGCGCGATCGCCCAAAGGGGTATCCGGCGCGACCTCTAGGTGTTGCTTTTGCACGGGAACGGATTCGCCCGTCAGAATTGCTTCTTGTACGGACGTACTGTGAGCGCTAAGCAAACGCAGGTCGGCTGGAACTTTATCGCCGGCTTCAAGCAGCACTATATCGCCTGGGACCAGCAAGTCGCCGTCTATGGTGGTGCGCTCGCCATCGCGGATAAGGTTGGCGCGGGGGGCCAGCATTTGACGAATCGCGTGCATGGCTTGTTCTGCTTTGCCCTCTTGAATGTAACCGATCACCGCATTGACTATGACGACCGCCATGATCACGCCCGTGTCCAGCCAGTGACGCAGCAGCGCCGTGGTTACGGCAGAAGCGAGTAGCACGTAAATTAAAATGTCGTGAAACTGCAGTAGGAACCGCACGAACGAGCTGCGTTTTTCCCCCTCGGGGAGACGGTTCGGTCCAAAAGCGGCGAGACGCGTCGCGGCGGCATCGCTGGTTAAGCCAGCGGCTGTGCTTGACAGCTTCTCAAGCGTGGTGTCGACGCTGTTACTGTGCCAGTTACGCTCGTTTGTTATCGCTTCTACTTCTGGCATGATCACCTCTGTTCAACTGGGAGCGCAACGAGCGCCGACCGACCCATACAACGGGTGCCTATGGGATTTGGTTGGCCATTGTAACCGAGCTTATTCGTATCGGGGCACTGAAGGGCGAAAATTCGTGGCCGGCCTTTGGTCCGCGCCATGGAACCGTTTAGCGAATGAGTTTTAAAACCCATGTACCAGCCTGAATTACGCAATAAAGCGCCGACCGACACCCAGGGTGTCCGCGGTGCGTCCGTGCAAAGACCACAAACGCAGAAACTCTGTGGAAAAATCTGAAACGCGGCCCGTGTGGCCGAGGGATCAGCCGCCGGATTCACTTCTACGTATCTGTAGGCATTGATGACCAAGCGGGACGCTTTTGACAGATTACAACTTTGTAAAACCTGCGCCAAATTGTAACTCGGCTGCTTTTTTAAATGCTTTCCTGTCTCGAAAAATCGCAAGGTTTGCAAACCCGTGGCGCCGTTTAGGCGCTAAGAGTCCCCGACGTCGGGACGATCTCCACCAGCAAATCGGCGCGGACTGCTTCTTCTTTCAGAGAGTTGTGCTTTTATTGGTTATTAACACATTAATTGGAATTCCGAGTTGGTGCGATAACCGGGTCTCGATGATTCCTTTATCGCGGGCTTTTAAGGTGACGAATCCGCTTCTGTCGTGTTTACGAATCTTGCGATATCGCTTTTTCGGGGAGAGATAGGGCAGCTCCTTTATGAATGACAGGCGGGCGTTAACGAGCGACGCAACCTTTGTTCATATGAAGCCGCATTAAAGGTATGTTCCTTGCTAAAGGTCTGTGCAGACAACGCACTCAAATATCCTCGTGTGCGGAACAAACAACGAGGCCTTCCGACGACCGGAGAAATATTATGTCAATTAAATTGTTGGACCATAAGGGTATAGCTTTAGATAGGCAAAAATTTACTTGGCGGGAGCTGTCCCCCAAGCCGATCAGCAAGCTGAACGACGACGCCTTCACTCGGGTGCGGGTGATATTAATGAACGGCATAGAGCAGCAGGCGAATCGGTTTCAACACCTTTGCGCGCAATTCAACGGTCATCTAAGGCGTCCACTTGCCGAGGTTCGCCGAATTGAGCATCATCAACAGACTATGATCAATTGGCTGATAGGTGCCGACCATTCGCCCCTCGAAACCACTATAGGCTATGAGCAGGTCGCAATTGAAGTCACGGCGGCAATTGCGCAGCAAGAACCCGATGCTTACCTCGCACAGGCATACAGGTACGGCTTACTTGAGGATTTCGATCACATGTACCGGTATTCCGCGCTTATGGATCGCGTCGAAGGTAAAGATGCCAATAACCTATTGCAAAGCTACACAGATATTCTGCCGGGGCGAGCGACCATTGAGGAACATCGCGCACCGCACGACGACTTAAACGAGCACTACGATCGAAAAACGGCCGACCCTATCAGCAAGATGAACGCCTTGACGATTCTTTCTGGCGAGTACCAAACTCGCGATTATTACATGAACATCGGGCCCACATTCAGTGACCCTGTAGCACGCGCACTCTACGCCGAAATCGCATCCATTGAAGAGCAGCATGTCACGCACTACGGCTCTATTATCGACCCCGATGAATCTTGGCTGGAAAAATGGCTGCTCTATGAAGCGAACGAGGCTTATAACTACTACAGTTGCATGGAATCCGAAACCAACCCTAGATTGAAAGCGATTTGGGAGCGATTTTTGGATTACGAACTTGGTCACCTAAATCTTGTATGCGATCTGTTTAGAAAACATGAAGGCCGAGACCCAGCAGAAATTATTCCCGCCGCGATGCCAAGCCCTATCGCATATCAAAGTCAGCGCGAATTCGTACGCAAAGCATTAAGGGAAGAGATTGACCTTAGAAAAAACGGGTCTGCGTTTGTATCCCCGGAGAAACAAAGCGAGGCCAGCATTGCGTATCGAGAACAGCTTAACAGTGAAGGTTCGCCCTCCGAAGCCGTCGCGGCCGGTTATCATTGGCAGCCGGGGACCGAGTTGGCATTCAACGACTCTAAACAAAGCGCATAAATAAGCGGGAGTAAACGACCATGGAAAAATCATCCAAGCTTGGCATCAATAAAACTGGAATTGACATGTCGCCAAAGCAGACAAAGGAAATGTTAGACACCGAAGGTCTGCTTATGGCTGTGTCAAAAGACTCGAACGAGTTGGAAGCGTTACATCGCCACCATTTACAAGAGGCCGACCCCCTCGGTAGTGTTCCTCTGCCCGGCACGGTTAAGGGGGTCGCAAAATCCACCATGAAAATGATCTCTGGAAAACACCCAGAAGTGTTTATTAATAAGTTGGGCGAGCGTTTGGCTTACGAGCGCAGTGGCGTGAGAATCTATGAGCAGCTTATTGAAAAATGCAAGCACAGCAACGTCAGTGGCGACCAAGGCAATTCGATACCGATAAAGCGGATGGAAGCCTTTCGTGATCAAGAGAAAGAGCATTTCTTGATGTTGGTCGATTGTATGAAACAGCTAGGTGCAGACCCGACAGCGCAAACCCCCGATGCAGACGCGTCCAGCGTTGCCACCAGCGGGCCAATGAAGGTCATTCTCGATCCGCGCGCATCTATAAGCCAAAGTCTGGAGTCCATGTTAATTGTGGAGTTGACTGACAACGCCAGTTGGGAATTGCTGGTGGAACTCGCAAACGACATGTCTTTGCCCGATATGGCGAGGAAATTCGAACATGCGTTAGCACAGGAAACGCATCACCTCGAAGAGGTTCGTCGGTGGTACGAAGAAAGTGTGCGCGAGCAGGCCCTGGTGGTGTAATGGAACTTTAACTTAGGGCTTGAGATTAACGGAGCGAAAATGGCTGCGGCAATGAATTTGACAGCGGTACTTGACCATCTTGATGACAAAGCAGGCGGCGAGACGATCACCATAGACCAGATCATCCAATCGTTTGAAGAGCGAGGATATGGTCCTGTATTGTTGTCCTTGGCGCTCGTTGAGCTTTTGCCAACGGGTGCCATTCCCGGCGTGCCTACTTTGGTGGCGATTTTGGTGGTCTTGGTAGCCGGACAACTTCTAGTCGGACGAACTCGACCTTGGGTGCCTGAGAAGTTGGCATCCAAGGGTTTCAGCCATAAAAAGTTTAAGGCCGGTCGCGAGAAATTAAGACCCTTTACGTCCAAATGCGACCGGTTCATTAAACCGCGTTTGCCCGGATTGACCACGGGGTTGATGAACCGCTTGGTGGCTGGAATCTGTATCGTTTTAGCGTTGACTTTGCCGCCGCTCGAGCTCATTCCCTTTGCGTCATCGGCGCCATCGTTTGCGATTGCCTTATTGGCGATTGGTCTGAGCGCTAAAGATGGTCTCATGGTGCTTTTGGGTGTGTTTGCTGCAGTAAGTGCCTTCGGGTTTGCCGCCTATTTGATGGTGATGTGAAGCTCGGCACTGTGGCGGCTGCGAATCGCTTGGTTCAACAGGGCTTGGCGGTCCGCTTTGCTCCGCAGATTGAGGTCGAGCTCAAGTCGCGTTTGCGCTCGTCCATCTCGGTGTGTTCATCACCGTATAACACACGTTTCGAATCTTACTTTTTTAACATTGAAGCTTCCAGGAAGCGGACAGGCTTCAATGTATGGTCGCTGTATTTTCAACCCAGGCGGGGCATGCTTCGCAGGCGCACTTGGCTTTAAGAGCGTAATGGAAGGCGGCTTTTTTTTTTAGATCTAGAAAACGACTTGAGCCAACATTCGCAAACCCGTGATAAGTAACGCAACAGCAAACAGTCTTTTGAGTTTGGCCGCATCCAATTTCGCGGCGAGCGAAGCCCCGATAGGCGCGAACATCACGGTTAACGGCACAATGCAAATGAAGCCGAAGATGTTGACAAGTCCAAATGTACCGACAGGCGCATCTGCCGGGAGCTTGCCGAATACAAGCATCGTCAATGCACCAGGCAATGAAATGATTAACCCGATGGCGGCGGCTGTGCCCACGGCTTTATGAGTGGGGTAGCTATAAAGAGTCAATAATGGCACTGAAATCGTACCGCCGCCTATGCCAACCATTGAGCTGACCATGCCAATCGATGCACCCATGGCTGTTTGTCCGGGTCTGCCGGGTAAGCCCGGAAACACTGCCGACTTGTTTGTTCTTAACAGCATGTTCAATGCCGATAGGGTCGCGACCGCACCGAACAGCGCGGCAAGCCAACTGCCCGCTACCCGCGTGACGAGCCAGCTGCCCGTGAGTACGCCTAACGCAATGGATGGGGCCCAGCGCGTGAGAAGATCGAGATCCACATTGCCTTGTCGATGATGCGCGCGAATTGAGCTGATCGAGGTGGGTACAATGGTGGCGAGCGAGGTTGCTGTCGCGACCAC
>CAZING010000094.1:0-11812 GCA_964540505.1 uncultured Cellvibrionaceae bacterium
CTGATATACCCCGAATCCGAATGGGAAAACATATTGCCCAAAATCGAAGCTTTGCCGACATTTAATCCTATCACGCAACGGATTCAGCGGTTGTTGATCGGCTATGCCACGTCAATGGAGCTCGACGCCAACGGCAGGGTGTTGATCCCAACGCCGCTTCGTCAATACGCCCATCTGGATAAAAAAATGATGCTTGTGGGCTTGGGGAAAAAATTCGAATTATGGAGTGATGAAAACTGGTTGCAATCCGTAGCAGATGTGGTCCTCGACCCGAACAATCTGCCTGCGGAGCTGAAAACCTTGTCGCTGTAGGTTGCACATGACAACCAACGCGCATTTCTCAGTCCTCTTGGAGGAGTCCGTGGGCGCCTTAGTGCAGGCCTCTTCAGGGCTGTACGTAGACGGCACCTTCGGTCGAGGCGGGCACAGCAAAAAGGTGCTGGCGTCGCTCGATGAGCAAGGCCGACTGTTGGCGTTCGACAAGGATCCCGAGGCCGTGGCTTCGGGGCGGCTGCTTGCCGAGAAAGAGCCGCGCTTTAGTATCGAGCAGCGCTCGTTCGCCGAGATGGAAGCACCTTTGCGCGAACGAGGTTGGTGGGGCGAGGTCGACGGCATTTTGTTGGATTTAGGCGTTTCGTCACCTCAATTGGATGACGCGCGTCGCGGCTTCAGTTTTAACAAGGACGGCGCGCTGGATATGCGCATGAATCCGGCGGTGGGCATCAGTGCCGCGACTTGGGTGAACACACAAAGCGAGCAAGTGATAAGCAACACCTTAAAAGAGTTTGGTGAAGAGCGGTTTGCCCGGCGTATTGCAAGAGCCATCGTAGCCGCCCGTGAAGTCACTGCGTTTACTCGCACCAAACAATTGGCCGATGTCGTAAGCCAGGCGAACCCGAAGTGGGAGCCCGGTAAACATCCCGCAACCCGGGCCTTTCAGGCCATCCGGATTGCGGTGAACAACGAGTTGGCCGATTTGGCGGACGTGTTACAGGTGGCGGTCGACGCATTAAAACCTGGTGGACGCTTGGTTATCATCAGTTTCCACAGTTTGGAGGATCGTTTAGTGAAGCGATTTTTTAAACAAATGGCGCGCGGCAAAGACTTTCCGAAGCACCTGCCGGTCACCGCAGATATGGTCCAGCCGTTGTTGCGCATTATCGGCAAGCCCGTAGTGGCAGGGCCGGCAGAGCTCGCGCTCAACGTGCGTTCACGAAGCGCGGTGATGCGCGTTGCGCAAAAGCCTCTGGAGAATTCGCATGCGCCTTAAAGTGTGGGGCGTTGCGATCCTTTGGCTTGCGGTGGTGGTCAACGGTCTCGCGGTGGTATCGGTTACTTACCGTACCCGCGTGGCCACAAGCGAGCTGGAAATACTGAGACACGAAGCGGCCGACTTGCACGTGCAAGCCGGCCAATTTTTATTAGAGCGCAGCACTCTCGCAGCTTATGCGCGGATTGAGAACATAGCCCTGAAAGACCTTGGAATGACTGTACCGGAGAGCGAAACCGTCGTGGTGATTAACCCGTGAAACGCAACAGCCGCACCGCGTCCCGCGAGAAGAGTTTAGGTTCGCGTACGCTGACGCCTTGGCGTTTGACGGCTTTGGCGGCGTTTCTTGCCTTGTTGCCGCTGGCTTTGATTTGGCATATCGCGCACCTGCAAGTGGTGCCGAACGCCGAGCGCGGTTTCAGTTTTCTGCAGCAGCAAGGCCAGGCGCGCGCCTTGCGCCAAATTAAAATCAACGCCTATCGCGGGGTGATCACCGATCGCAACGGCGAAATCCTTGCAGTAAGTACACCGGTCGCCTCAATCGTAGCAAACCCGCAAAAACTCGATGTGCAACGCCTTCCCGAATTGGCGTCGGCTTTGGGCATTGAAGAAAGGCAATTGGCGGCGAGAATCAGCCAGTACGCCGATAAACAATTCGTCTACCTCAAGCGGCAACTGCCGCCGTACGAAGCGCAAAAGGTGCTATCTCTGGGCATCGCCGGTGTCGCGAGCGAAGAGGAATACCAGCGCTACTACCCGGCGGGCGAAGTCGCCGCGCACATTATCGGGTTCACCAATGTCGACGAGCAAGGCCAGGAAGGCGTCGAGCTTGCTCTCGATTCCTGGTTGGCGGGCGCGCAGGGCGTCAAACAGGTAATCAAGGATTTGAAAGGCAATGTCGTAAGGGACCTTGGCGTCAAGCGCGCCGCCTCCAGTGGCAACGACGTGCAACTGAGCATCGACCTTAGGCTCCAGTACTTGGCCTATCGCGAACTTAAGTCGGCCGTTGCGGAGCAGGGCGCCGCCTCCGGTTCGATCGTCATGCTTGACGTTCATACAGGGGAGGTGTTGGCGATGGCCAACCAACCCTCGTATAACCCCAACAACCGTTCGCGTGTGCAACCTGCGCAAATTCGAAACCGGGCTATCACGGATTTATTTGAGCCCGGCTCCACAATGAAACCGTTCACCGTGCTCAAAGCCTTAGAGACGGGTCGATATTACCCCGGAACCAAAATCGATACGAACCCTGGGCACTTTCGGGTTGCCGATAAAACCTATTCGGATTTCAGAAATTACGGCGTTATGGATTTGACCACCGTGATTCAAAAGTCGAGTCAAGTCGGGATCAGCAAATTGGCGATGGACCTCGACCCCGACAATGTCAGAGAGATGTTTTATCGAATCGGTCTGGGTCAAAGTACCGGTGTCGAGTTCCCGGGCGAGGCCATCGGCTATTTACCAGAGCGCAGCAAGTGGCACCCGACCGAGCGGGCGGCTATGGCGTTTGGTTACGGGTTTAACGTATCGCTTCTTCAGCTTGCGCAGGCGTACACCAGTATTGCCTCTGGCGGTGTTCTTCATCATGCGACGCTTTTAAAACGCCAACAACGCGACCCGGGTACGCGAATATTCGAGCAAAAATACGCAGATCAAGTATTAACGATGCTCGAGAAAGTGACTGAAAAAGGCGGCACCGCGACCCGCGCCGCTATAGCCGCCTACCGAACGGCTGGAAAAACCGGAACCGCACACAAAGTCGGCGCTAACGGTTACGCAGATAATAAGTATCTCGCCTTTTTTGCCGGCATGGCACCGGCGGATAATCCGAGAATTGTCACAGTGGTGCTGATCGACGAGCCGCCGGCCGAACATTATTACGGTGGTGAGGCGGCCGCGCCGATATTTGCGAGCGTCACCGAATCCGCACTGCGCATAATGAACGTGCCTCCGGCCAACCCCAAGGTGGCCGGTATATGATTCGCCAATTTCAGTCGCCCTCTTGCTCGCTGGCAACCTTATTAAACGCGATAGGTGTTGCCACCTCGCTTGACACCAATGTACGCGCGCTCACGCTCGACAGTCGCGAAGTGCGCCCCGGTGCGCTGTTTGTCGCTTTAAAAGGTGAGCGTTACGACGGTCGGGGGTTTATCGCCGAGGCGATCGACAAAGGCGCGGTTGCAGTTCTTGTCGATGAAGATGAACCGGTTTCGCAAGCGTTTTCGGTGCCGGTTGTGCCTGTTCCCCGGCTCGCGGCAAGCTTGAGTCAGTTGGCCGGAGAATTCTACGGCAACCCTTCTGAAAAACTGAATCTCATTGGCGTGACCGGCACCAACGGCAAGAGCACTTGTGTGCATTTACTTGCCCAAATGGCGGACGGTCTCGGTCGCAAGGCGGCTTCAATCGGCACTTTGGGTGTGCTTTGCAAAGGTAAAACTCACGTCGATCACGCAATGACCACGCCCGATGCCATCGCTTGCCAAAAAGCGCTGGCGGATTTACGTGCGAACGATGTCAGTACCGTGGCAATGGAAGTGTCCTCCCACGGTCTGGCGCTTGCGCGGGTGGCGGCATTGAATTTCAGGGTGGCGATCTTCACCAACGTGAGCCACGACCACCTCGATTTTCATGGCACTCTCAGCGCATACGCAGAGGCCAAAAGCCGTCTTTTTAAACAGCCTAAGCTGCAGTTTGCGGTGGTGAACCTGGACGATGATGCCGCCCCGACGATTCTCGCTGCGGTATCCGGTTCGGCAAAAACTCTGACGTATTCATTGCGCCAACGCGATGCCGACGTCGTGGTCACGAATCTGCGATATGGCGAGCTGTTTACCCGTTTTTATATCCGCTCGCCATGGGGCGAGGCGGAAGTGTTAAGTGCGCTGATGGGCGAATTCAATGTCTATAACTTAGTGGCCATTATCACCACCCTTTGTGCGCAGGGGGCAAGTTTCAGCCATGTCATTGAGTTGTGCGAACAGCTGCAACCGGTACCAGGGCGGATGCAGCGCATCACCCAAGCCGGTACGGAGCTTTGTGTGATTGTCGATTATGCGCATACGCCCGACGCCTTAGAAAACGCCCTTCGAGCGGTCAGAGCCCATACCACAGGCAAAGTCTGGTGTGTCTTCGGCTGCGGCGGCGATCGCGACCAAAGTAAACGCGCACCTATGGGGGCGGTCGCCGAAGCATTGGCCGATGAGGTCATCATCACCTGCGATAATCCGCGCAGCGAAAACCCGGAAAGCATTGTCCGCGATATTTGCGCAGGGTTTAAGCGCACCACGCCAACGGTCGAGATTGACCGAGCCCAAGCGGTGCAAATGGCTATCACCCGGGCCGACGAGAGCGACGTGGTACTGCTTGCCGGCAAAGGGCATGAAAATTACCAGATCCTCGGAACCTCAAAGATCTCCTTCAGCGATACCCATGTGGCGCAGCTCGCGCTCACTCGAAGAGTGGCCAAAAATGCGAAGGTGGGGCCATGATGCTGTTAAGCGAAGCGGCTGGTGCCATGCAAGGCATTTTACACGGCGATGACCAACGCTTTGACGCGGTTCACACCGACACCAGAACGCTCTCGCCGGGTGCGCTTTTCTTCGCGCTCCAAGGCGCCAACTTCGATGGCCAAGAATTTTTAGGGGTCGCCCAACAGGCGGGCGCGGTGGCCGCTGTGGTTCAGAATTTTAACGACCAAGTAAAACTGCCGCAAATAGTCGTCAGCAACGCCGTGCTTGCGCTTGGCGATTTGGCCAAAAGCTGGCGACAGCGGTTTGCAGGCGTGGTGATCGGCCTTACCGGCAGCTCCGGCAAGACCACAGTGAAAGGCTTTTTGAAAACCATAATCGAGCAGTTCGCTTCAGTACATGCGACACCGGGCAACTGGAACAATCACATAGGCGTGCCGCTGACTTTGTTTGGTTTGCAGTCGCAGCGCTTCGCGGTGATAGAGCTCGGCACGAGTAACCCAGGTGAGATTTCGTATCTGACGGACCTTTTGCGACCCGATATCGCGCTGGTTAACAATATCGGCCCCGCTCATTTGGCGGGCTTTGGCAGCTTGGATGCAATCGCACGGGAAAAGTCCGCTATTTATGCATTGCTGACGCCCGAGCAGACGGCGGTTATCAACCTCGACGACGCATACGCACCCGTACTTCTTCAACAGACAGGTTTTTGCCGGCAAATGGGTTTTGGCGGCGACGGCTCAGCAGAACCCGAGCCGGCGGCTTGGGCGAGCGATATCCGTTTCGACGAATCGGGCTGCGGTGAGTTCAACTTGAATGTCGATGGTCAAAGTTTTTCGCTAAAGCTTCGCGTGCTCGGCCGCCACAACATCAGCAATGCCTTAGCGGCGGCCGCCACAGCTAGCGCGGCCGGTGTCCCCATTAGCGCCATAGTCGCCGGCTTAACCGTTTTCGGCGGCGATCCTGGGCGCATGCAAATAGTCGCCGGGTCGAATGGCACTCGTTTAATAGACGACACCTACAACGCCAACCCCAAATCCGTTTTTGCGGCCATCGACCAACTGCGCAGCTATAAAGGCACGCGCATTCTTGTATTCGGCGATATGGGTGAGCTAGGTGATGCGAGCGAAGCCTCGCATGTTGAGGTAGGCGCTTACGCAAGCGAGCGAAACATCGATTTTTTATTTTGCGTCGGCGCTCAGGCCGCATTGGCGGCGGCGCGTTTCGGCAATCGCGGCTACGCGTTTGCCGATCAGCGGGCTTTGGTCAACGGATTACAGGCGCATCTGAATGCGCACACCACGATTTTAATCAAGGGGTCGCGCAGTGCGTGTATGGAAAATGTAGTGCAAGCCCTATGCGAAGAGGACAGCGTGCGATGCTAGTGTGGCTGGCCGATTATTTAGAGCAGTACATGAGGGCGTTCTCGGTGGTGCAGTATCTCACGCTGCGCGGGATATTCGGCGTGATGACCGCGCTTGGTATATCGCTGCTGCTGGGGCCCTGGTTCATTCGTCAACTGAATGTGAAACAGATCGGCCAGGCGGTACGAGACGACGGGCCTAAATCCCATTTAAGCAAAACTGGCACGCCAACAATGGGGGGCGCGCTTTTATTGTTTGGCATAGTAATAGCCGTGCTTTTATGGGCGGATTTAAGCAACCGCTTCGTGTGGGCTGTGTTGTTTGTCACCGTATCCTACGGCTTGATCGGTTGGGTGGACGATTACCGTAAAGTTATCGAGAAAAACCCCAGAGGTCTTCCGGGCCGGTGGAAATACTTTTGGCAGTCGATCGCCGGTTTGGCGGTGGCGATATTTTTATACGTATCCGCCGAAAGCCCTGTGGAGACGCAGCTGTTTGTGCCCTTCTTTAAAAACGTCAGTATCAACCTGGGCTGGACCTACGTTCTTCTCGCTTATTTCGTCATAGTCGGGGCGAGCAACGCCGTCAACCTCACCGACGGTCTCGACGGTTTGGCCATTATGCCAACGGTGATGATCGGTTCCGCGCTTGGCATATTTGCCTACTTAGTGGGCAACGCCAAGTTTGCCGGTTATTTGAATATCCCATACGTGGCCGGCACCGGTGAGCTGGTCGTATTTTGTGGGGCGTTGGCCGGCGCGGGGTTGGGATTTCTCTGGTTTAACACCTATCCGGCGATGGTGTTTATGGGCGATGTCGGCGCTTTGTCTCTGGGCGGGGCGCTCGGCGTTATCGCCGTGATCACCCGGCACGAAATTGTATTTTTTATTATGTCCGGAATTTTTGTCATGGAAACGGTTTCGGTCATTTTACAGGTGGCGTCGTTTAAATTGACGGGCCGGCGGATATTCCGAATGGCGCCATTGCATCATCACTTTGAATTGAAAGGTTGGCCCGAGCCTCGGGTAATCGTGCGGTTTTGGATTATCTGTGTGGTTCTTGTTCTGGTGGGTCTCGCGACCCTGAAGCTGAGATAATTATGAGCGGTTTGATCGCAAGCAGCCTCAATACCGCCATCGTCGGCGCCGGTGTCACCGGCCTGTCAGTGGCGCGGTTTCTTGCGCGTCAACAAACCGTATTTACCTTGTTCGATACTCGGCTGGCACCGCCGTCGCTTGCCGAGTTGCGTAAGATTGCACCCGACGCGCCTGTAGTGCTTGGCGATCTGTCGGACGATGCTTTATTAAGCTTTCATCGCGTGGTATTGAGCCCGGGGGTAGCGCGCTCGCTGCCGGCGGTTGCGCGAGCGATTGCCGAGGGCATTGAGGTTATCGGGGATATTGAGCTGTTCTCGCGGCGCGCTCTGGCGCCGATCGTGGCGATCACAGGTTCCAACGGTAAAACCACCGTCACCAGCTTAGTAGGGCAGATGGCGAAGGATGCCGGCATAAACGTAAAAGTAGGCGGCAATCTCGGAACACCGGCGCTCGATTTGCTCGAAGACAATGTCGAGCTCTATGTGCTGGAGTTATCCAGTTTTCAGCTCGAGAGCACGCACAGGCTCAACGCCGCGGTTGCCACTGTCTTAAACGTCACTCCGGACCATATGGATCGTTACGACTCTATTCAGCAGTACTGGTCGGCCAAGCAAAAGATTTATTGGGGCGCGAAGAAGCTTGTTGTCAACCGCGACGACGCTTTGACGCAATTTCCGGCTGCCAACGATAAACAGTATTTGAGCTTTGGCTCGCGCAGCCCCGATCTAAATCAATACGGCTTAATAACCAAAGGCCACGAGACCTTCATTGCGCGGGGCACTGAAGTGTTGATAAGCATGAAAGATACAGCGCTTTGCGGAAGCCACAACGCGCTCAATATCCAAGCGGCACTCGCGATTGGTGAACATCTTGGCCTCGATCGTGCGCAGATGCTCAACTGCGTTAAAAACTTCAAAGGCCTGCCGCATCGCTGTCAATTCGTTGCTCGAAAGGACGGTGTCGATTTTATCAACGATTCAAAAGGCACCAATGTCGGCGCTACAGTCGCCGCGATCGCTGGGCTTGCGGCCGGTAAAAACGTCATCTTAATCGCCGGTGGCGATGCCAAGGGCGCGGAGTTTACTGGGCTCGGCGGACCGGCCGAAAGACATTTGAAAGCTTTAATCGCCATAGGTGTGGACGGCCCCAAGCTGATCCAGACACTCGCGCAATGCACGCAAACCCATAGCGCTGAAACTTTGCAGAAGGCCGTCGCGCTCGCAGATCAAATCAAGGCGCCGGGCGATATTGTCTTGCTATCACCGGCCTGCGCGAGCTTTGACATGTTCAAAAATTACGAGGATAGGGGCGCGCAGTTTGTCGCTTGTGTGGAGGCTCTATGCGCATGAGTCTTCCTCTAAACCTTACTTTCGCGGATGAACGCGATGGCGGAGGTATTGATACCAGCCTGTTGGTACTGCCGTTGGTGCTGATCTCTATCGGTGTCGTGATGGTCGCTTCGGCGTCTATGGATTTTGCCGCTGAGACCTACGGCGACCCTTGGTTTTTCAGCAAGCGTCACGGCGTGTTTTTGATGCTGGCGGTGTCTCTTGGCGCAATCGTATTTTCTGTGCCCACAGAGCTTTGGAACCGCTATGCGATTGTGCTGTTGTTGGGTGGTCTGGGTTTGTTGGTTGCGGTGCTGCTGCCTATGATTGGTAAAACCGTCAACGGCGCGCAGCGCTGGATTTCAATCGGCGGGTTCAGTATTCAAGCTTCCGAGATTGCAAAGTTCACATTCATCATATTTTTTGCAAGCTTTCTGGCCCGTAGAACCGACGAGTTCCAAAGTCGTTGGCCAGCGTTCTTTAAGTTATTGGGTATTCTCGCGAGCTTCGTGATTCTTCTTCTGCTTGAACCGGATTTCGGCGCCGCCGTTGTGCTGTGCATCACCGGCGGGGCGATGATGTTTGCCGCGGGCGTGCCCATTATTCGATTTATATTGTTGGCACTGGCTGGGGTTGTGGCGCTGGCCATACTGGCGGTGACCTCGGCTTATAGATGGGAGCGCCTGGTCACCTTTCTCGATCCTTGGGCCGAGCAATTCGCCAACGGTTACCAATTGGTCCAATCTCTGATCGCTTTTGGAAGAGGCGAGTGGTTTGGGCTGGGCCTTGGTAACAGTCTTCAGAAGCTCTTCTTTTTGCCGGAAGCGCATACCGATTTTATTTTCTCAATCATTGCCGAAGAGTTCGGCTTGGTAGGCGCCTGCAGCTTGATACTGTTATTCGGTGCGCTGGTTATGAAAATACTGATGCTAGCCAACCGCGCTCGACAGCAGAACAAGTTTTTTATCGCCTATGTCGCAATCGGTGTATCGGTACTGCTTGCAGCCCAAGCGTTTATTAACATCGGCGTAGCTTCCGGACTATTGCCAACCAAAGGCCTGACGCTGCCATTTATTAGCGCCGGGGGCAGCAGCTTAATTGTGTGTATCGCATTTATCGCACTGTTGCTGCGCATGGATTGGGAGTTGCGCCGATGACCACAGAAGCCAAAAGCGTGGTGATTATGGCCGGCGGTACAGGCGGGCATGTGTTTCCGGGGCTTGCGCTGGCAGAGGCGCTCCGAGCCCATCACTGGGAAGTTTCCTGGCTCGGCACGCGACGCGGTATCGAAGCGCGAGTGGTGCCCGCCGCGGGTATCACCATTCATTACCTGGATATAAAAGGTGTGCGCGGGCGCGGTCTGCTCGAGCTTGTCAAAACGCCGTTTCGCATTCTGCGGGCGGTCATCCAAGTGCGCCGGTGGTTCGCCCAAAAGCGTCCCGATCTTGTCGTCGGCTTAGGTGGCTACGCGGCCGGGCCAGGGGGTATAGCGGCCTGGACTATGGGGATACCTCTGATCATTCACGAACAAAACGCGCGGGCCGGTTCGACCAATAAAATTTTGTCGCGCTTTGCCAGTAAAGTCCTCGTCGCATTTGACAACGCACTGCCCAACGCTTCGTGTATCGGCAACCCGGTTCGCCAGGCGATCGTCGCTTTGACGTCGCAAGCGAAACATCCGCGGCCTGGGCCACTTCATTTGTTGGTCTTAGGCGGCAGTCTAGGGGCCAAAGCAATCAATGAATTGATGCCAAAAGCGCTCGCCAACATGCCCGGACAAGAACGACCAACCGTGATTCACCAAACCGGGGAAGGGCATCTAGAGGCGGCCAAACAACATTATCACGACGCGGGTGTGACCGCGGATGTTGTCGCATTTATTGAGGACATGGCCGAGGCGCTGCAATGGGCAGATCTTGTCGTGTGCCGTGCCGGCGCCTTAACCGTCTCCGAACTCGCATGCGCGGGTGTGGCATCCGTGTTGATACCCTTTCCTCATGCAATCGACGATCACCAAACCGCGAATGCCCAGTGGTTAGTGGTTCGGGGCGCGGCGATTTTGCATCAACAAAAGGATCTAAGCGACCAAATACTTACGCGCACCATTACCGATTTGATCGGCGATCGAGCGCGTCTTTCGCAGATGGGCCAAGCGGCGCACGCGCTCGCCAAACCGCACGCGACCGAGCAGTTTGCGACCCTGTGCATGGAGGTGGCCTATGGCGCGGCCTGATGTTTACTGCGTACCAGAGATGCGCCGCATCCGAAAAATTCACTTCATTGGCATTGGCGGTGCGGGTATGAGCGGCATTGCCGAGGTGCTGATCAATCAGGGGTATCAAATTTCGGGGTCCGATCTTAAACCGTCCGAAACTACCGCGCGTCTGGAGAAGCTCGGCGCAAACATTTTTATCGGTCACAGCCAAAGCAATGTCGAAGGCATAGACGTCGTCGTTAACTCCAGCGCAATCCGCGAAGACAACCCCGAACTTGAGGGCGCCCGTGCCTTGCGTATTCCCGTGGTAAGACGCGCGGAAATGCTGGGCGAGTTGATGCGTTATAGACACGGCATCGCGGTAGCGGGCACGCATGGCAAAACCACTACCACCAGCTTGATTGCCGCCATTCTGGTCGCGGGCGATCGCGACCCCACGTTTGTCATCGGCGGTTTGGTGAACTCTGCCGGCAGCAACGCCCGCCTCGGCGAGAGCCGTTACCTTGTCGCCGAAGCGGATGAGAGCGATGCGTCTTTCGTGCACCTCCAGCCGATGGTCACTGTGGTGACCAATATCGATGTCGACCACATGGACACCTACGCCGGAGATTTCAATCGTTTAAAACAAACCTTTCTCGAATTTGTGCACAATTTGCCGTTCTACGGTTTGGCTGTGATGTGCGGTGACGACCCGGTTGTGCGCGAATTGCTTCCGAAAATCTCACGCACGGTCGTGACCTACGGCTTTGAGGATGATAACGACTACAGAGCGTTTGACGTGCAGCAGACCGGTAAGACTTTGCGTTTTAAAGTCGAGCGCCCCGGCCGCGCGCAGGCGCTTTCCATCTTTTTAAATTTACCCGGTCGACATAACGTGTTAAATGCCACGGCGGCAATTGCAGTCGCCACTGAAGAAGGTATCGACGACCAGGCGATTCAGGCGGGCCTGGCAGAGTTCTTGGGCGTCGGCCGACGCTTCCAGATTTACGGCGAATTTCCTCTCGACGTCGCAGAGCCGCTGATGCTTGTGGACGACTATGGGCATCACCCTCGAGAGGTCGCCGCGACCAT
>CAZING010000095.1:0-1657 GCA_964540505.1 uncultured Cellvibrionaceae bacterium
TCGCCTGTGACGCTGGCTGGCGAGCGAACGGCTTACTCGTCATAATTGGATTCGGCTTTGACTTGTCCAATTCGCGATAACTCAATTTAGAAGATCAGCAATTAATACCAATTCAGAAACCGTCAGGGCAGAAGGTTGCGATGAGACGCCCGCCCTCAAAAGCGAATATGGCCAACAGGGATCGATATGTACAAGGGCGAGTGGCTTAACAGCATTACCCACTTATTGGGCGCCGCGTTGGCAATGGCGGGGCTGATCGTTCTTGTTATTCTGGCGGCGCGTCAAGGCCATGCGATGAAAGTCGTAAGCTTTAGCATCTACGGCACCAGCCTGTTTTTGCTTTATCTACTATCAACGCTTTATCACAGCTTTCGCGGACGAGCAAAAATTCTCTTCCGTAAGTTCGATCACGCGGCAATTTATCTTCTTATTGCGGGCACCTACACACCCTTTCTTTTGGTAAGCCTTCATGGCGCTTGGGGCTGGTCTTTATTTGCGGTAATCTGGGCACTCGCCATAATCGGCATTACGCTCGACGCCCTGATAAACCCGAGGCGCGAGGCTCTGGCAATTTCCATTTGTATCTTAATGGGCTGGTTGTGCCTTGTGGCGATAAAGCCGCTGCTTCGAGCGCTTTCCACCGAAGGCTTTATGTGGTTGCTCTTCGGGGGGCTATTTTACACCGGCGGAATTGCATTTTATGCACTGGATCATCGGCGGCAATACTTTCACGCGATTTGGCATTTGTTTGTGCTGGCCGGCAGTGTCAGTCACTACATGGCAATCCTCTTACACGTTCTGTAATACTTATCGGTGGCTGCCAATAACAATCCGAACGCTGATCAATTTTCAAGTCTAGGTCACGGCACTTTTTTGGTTCGGTTCAGAGTGTTGGCCAAGGTCGCAGCCTGCGTGACCGGTTCGGTTAAATTCGTTCGAACTTCGAGAGGGTTTCTGTGTTAACCGACCGGAAAGACCAAGCTGTTGGTGGCACCCACGACGATGCTTAACTGGGTTACCAAGCCATGAGTCCTCGCCGTGCAAGCTTTAGAGTTCGACTTCACTTACCACCATGGTTTTGCCCTGCGCGGTTATCATTCCCCGGCCTTCCAAAGTGCGAAGCACCCGCGCAACCATATCCCGAGAGGCGCCGACGAGGTTACTGATTTCCTGGCGGCTGATTTTTATTTGGGTGCCGTCCGGGTGAGGCTTGGCATCGGGCTGTTTGCAAAGCTCGAGCAGTGTGTGCGATACACGCCCGGTGACGTCCATAAAAAATAAATTTTGAGCTTTGCGGTTAAGGTCGCGCAAACGCAAGCCCAACTGCTTGACCAGCAACTTCAGAAATTCCGGATGCGCGACTAAAAGTTCTTCCAGGTTTTCGTAGGAAATAACACCGATCACGCAATCGGTTTTTGCACGAACGTAAGACGTGCGTGTTGCGGACCTGTCAAAGAAGCCAGCGTCCCCAAGAAAGGCACCCTCGCCGAGGTGGGCCACAACCATTTCCCTTTGCTGGTTGTGGCGCAGTGTAATTGTCACTGTGCCTTTCAATATATATAGCAGAGTATCACTGGCGTCGTCCGGCTGGAGGATAAGGCTTTTTCGGGCGAACCGACGCAAGTTAAAGTACTGAAGAAACTGCTCGACATTTTCC
>CAZING010000095.1:1757-11795 GCA_964540505.1 uncultured Cellvibrionaceae bacterium
CGGGGTCGAGATCGAGGCTGTTGTCCTCTAGGTTAATGAACCATTGGCTGGTGGCGCTGTTGGGCTTACCATCGAGTTTCGCCATAGCAATAGTGGCGCGCACGTTCGAGTGTACCGGTTCGTTTTTCACCGACGCCTCTGTCTCGACGGGCGTCAGCGGCAATTCACCGAGGTAGCGGTAGCCGCCGCCCTGAACGACAAAATCTTTTACCGAACGGTGGATGATGGAGTCGTCATAGGCGCCCTGGTCTACGTATTCTAAAAAATTGGCGACCGTAAGAGGTGTGGTCTCGTCATAGAGGTTGACCGAAAAAGCGCCCATAGAGGTTTGAAATTGCACGACAGTGGCCTCCGCCGCCGTGGCGAAAGTGGACATATACAAGCCGCATAGCAACGGGCGGTAAATTCTCATAAAACCTCCAAAAGGACAGCAGTATTGCGTTAGGTCGGCAATATAACGCGGCCAACACCGAAACTGTGTGAAAAATTGTAACGCCCGCAACGGAAAATACCGGAAACGTTCGGCAGTCCACGGTTCCGCTTTAGCAGCTGGTGTAGAGTTCTTTTACGACTTGGGGCGACGATGCAGAAATTGAGTCGCCACGACAAAGTTTAAGAACGATGATAAAAAACACGAGTACAGACATGCTCAGCTACGTTACGACAAGCGCTCGCATTCCGCTTGTTGCCTGCTTCAATCTTTACCGCAATAACGCGCACCGCCTCTTCGGGCGTGGCGCGGTTGAGACGCGCCTGGGCAAAGCGCTGGCGTTCGCGTATCTGGCCTTGGCGCTCGGCAGCTGCGGGGGCGGCGCACCGCATATGACGAGCTCCGCAAGCAGCTCAGCCTCCGGCTCGTCGTCAAG
Organism: uncultured Cellvibrionaceae bacterium; assembly: GCA_964540505.1. Classification (GTDB taxonomy): domain Bacteria; phylum Pseudomonadota; class Gammaproteobacteria; order Pseudomonadales; family Cellvibrionaceae; genus CAYZQH01. The sequence continues at coordinate 2,624 of CAZING010000095.1, forward strand.
CAGCGCCTCCTCAAGCAGTTCGTCGTCCAGCTCATCGGCAAGCAGCGGCGCTTCGTCCAGCTCTTCCGGCAAGCCCGTCTCGGGCGATTCGATCCCCACGGGTCGCTATGCCATTCACTCCGAACTGAACGGTTTGCCCCTGGAAATCACCGAGTACAGCCAAGACAATGGCGCGACCGTGCGCCTTTGGGAGTCCCTGGATCTGCTGAACCAAAAATTTGATGTGGTCGACTTGGACAACGGCTATTACGCGATCCGCCCGGCTCACAGCGGAAAAAGCCTGGATGTGTGGGATCGCAGCACGGACGACGGCGGTGAGATTCGCCAATACGATTATCTGGGCGAGCCGCACCAGCAATGGCAAATCAACGCGCTTGGCGACGGCCGTTACAGCTTGGTTTCGCGCATGAGCGGCATGGCGCTGGATGTCTGGAACGGCCAGGCCGAGCCCGGCGCGCTTATCCGGCAATCCGCACGTGATGATCTGACCAACCAGCAGTGGCGCTTTGTTGCGGTCGCGCCGCCACACGATTTCACCGAGCTCGTTTGGAGCGACGAATTCGACTACGAAGGGCTGCCCGACCCGGCGTTTTGGGGTTACGAGCAAGGGCTTGTGCGCAACAATGAAGCGCAATATTACACGGTGGCCAGGCCCGAGAACGTTAAGGTTGCCGACGGCATGCTGACCATTACCGCCCGCCGAGAGAATTATCAAGGCGCGGCCTACACCTCGGCGAGCCTGCACACACGCGACAAATTAAGCTGGACCTACGGCCGCTTTGAGATGCGCGCGCGCATCGATGTACGCGATGGCATGTGGCCGGCTTTTTGGATGCTGGGCCCGGGCAAATGGCCCGAAGGCGGCGAGATCGACATAATGGAGTACTACCAAGGCAAGATTTTAGCGAACGTCGCCTGGAAGGCCGACAATGCCGATGCTTGGTCTGCCGCTTGGGATTCCGCCACCTTCGCGCTCAGCCAATTGCGGTTTCAGCACCCGGACTGGGAAGAGCGTTTTCACGTTTGGCGAATGGATTGGAGCGCCGAGGAGATTCGACTCTATGTGGACGACCTACTGCTCAACAGCACCAACCTTGCAAACCTCGCCAACCCCGACGGCAGCAACCCGTTTATCGGCAAGCCGTTTTACCTGATGGTGAACCTGGCCATTGGCGGCAACAACGGCGGCGACCCTTCAGGTACGGCCTTCCCAGCGGTTTATGAAGTGGACTACGTTCGGGTTTATCAATAATTGGGGCCAGATAAAATTACTAGCGATTATTAAAGCTCGTAGGTCTCTGGCTCGGAAATTTTCATCTGGCCTCATTTATTGCGGTTATGACCCGGCGAAGTATTTGTCTTGGGTTCTTTCGTGAAAGTCGTTTTTGTCGTGGCGCTCGTGTAATTGCTCGCTGGCATCGCCGTCTATTTTATTCACCATGCGGCCGCGCTGATAGGCCGGGCGCGCGAAGATCAGTTTTCGCCAGCGCTCGAGGTTGCCGTATTGCTGTACCTGTAAGAATTCGCCGGCATCGTATAACGAACCCGCCTGCAGCGCGCCGTACCAAGGCGCTATCGCGATATCGGCAATGGTGAAGGCGTCGCCGGCAATGTATTCATTATCTTTCAGATGACGGTTCAACAGGTCGAGCTGGCGTTTGACTTCCATCGTATAGCGATCGATTGGGTACTCGTATTTCTCTGGCGCGTAGGCGTAAAAATGACCAAAACCGCCGCCTAAAAACGGGGCGGCGCCTACTTGCCAGTTCAACCAATTCAGTGTTCGGGTTCTTGGGGCAAGCGCTTGCGGTAAAAATGCATTAAATTTCTCGGCGAGATACAGCAAGATGGAACCCGACTCAAACACCGGCAAAGGCGGGTCGATAGAGTGGTCCACCATGGCCGGTATCTTGGAGTTCGGATTAATTTCAACAAAACCGCTGCCAAACTGGTCGCCCTCGGTAATGTCGATTAACCAAGCATCGTATTCGGCCTCTTCGATACCCAACTCCAACAGCTCTTCCAGCATAAAAGTCACTTTCACCCCGTTGGGCGTGGCCAGGGAGTACAACTGCAAAGGATGCCGGCCGACCGGCAGTGCTCGCTCGAAACGCGCGCCCGCCTCTGGGCGGTTGGTTTTCGCCCACTGACCAGAGGATTGAGCCTCGGGGCTCCAGATTTTTGGGGGGGTGTAATTCTCGGTCACTGTAAGCTCCTTTACGCAGGGGTCTGGAGGTTGGAGCTACTTAGGCGCCCCTCTTGTCGACTAGTTCAGCAATTCATGCACTTAAAATGAGGCCGAGTGAATAGAAGCGCGATTGTTGCATGACATACCCGGTTATCGCACCTCGAGCGCGGCATTCCCCATCAGAGCGGGCCGGCAACATAAGTGCAACCGGATAAGCGAGACTTTTTATGCTCACCCATATAGCCATTCTGGCACTAGGCGCGTTGGCGACGGCCGTCTACTTTCTGCTCACTAAGAGACGTCGGGTGCTCAAGCTCGACCTGGACATAGACGGCCTGCCCTCAGTCACCGACGGGCTTGGGTCTTTGGCGGGCTTGACCAAAGGCGCGGTTTACGAGGGCAACCGTGTCACGGTTTATCAAAACGGTGCCCTGCTCGAAGCCATGCAAACGGGCATTAAAGAGGCCAAAAGCACGGTGCACCTAGAGGCCTTTGTCTGGGCGACAGGGCAAGTCGAGTCGCAATGGGTGGCGCTTTTGTGCGAGCGCGCGCGCTCGGGGCTTGATGTGCGCTTACTGCTCGACGCCGTCGGCGCCAGAACCGGCAGCGACGAGGCCTTCAAAAACTTAAAGGACGCGGGTGTGAATTTGCGCTTTTACTGTCGCCCGCGCTGGTGGAATCTGCGCCGCTTTAATCACCGCACTCATCGGAAACTGTTGATTATCGACGGCCATTTGGCGTTTACCGGCGGCCACGGCATTTCCGATCTTTGGACGGGTGACGCCGAGGACGCCGCGCACTACCGGGATACCGGCATTGCCATTGAAGGCCCAGCGGCCATAGCGCTGCAGTCGGTTTTTATGGAAAACTGGATCGAAGAGACGCATTCGGTACCCTCGGGGCATGCCTGTTTTTCGCAAACGAGTGCCCCGGGCACCACCGCCGCCCACATTGTCAGCAGCGCCACCGGCGACGCCATCTCTTCAGTGGCCCTGCTTTATACCTTGGCGATTGCCAGCGCGCGCGACGAAATCATCATCCAAAACCCTTACTTTTCTCCGGAAAGAGACGTCGCCAAACTCTTGGGTGAAATGGTCAAGCGCGGCGTGAAGGTCCATCTTATGGTGCCAGGAGGTCACACGGACAGCCCCATTGTGCGCCGCGCCGGGATGGCGCTGTACCGGGGCATGCTCGAGGCCGGTGTCCGAATTTACGAATTTTGTCCGACCCTGCTTCATCAAAAAATCGTGATAGTGGACGGCGCCTGGAGCCACGTTGGCTCCACCAATTTTGACGCCAGAGCGCTGGCGCTTAATGAGGAGGTGGGAGTGGGGCTATTGGACCGGACAATCGCCAACCAGCTGCGCGAGGCGTTCTTGCAAGACCTTGCCCGAAGCGAGGAAATTCATTTGGAAAGCTGGCGCGAGCGCGCCTGGTACAACCGCTTAGTGGACGACGCCGTCTATCTATTGCGCGCGCAAATTTAAGCGGAGGGTCCGCGCGGATTACTTATAGCGAGGCTGCCCGCGATAGACGCCAACAAACTCGGCGCCGTCGCGCCAGCGAGGAAACTCTTGGCCCCCGCAGCGGATGGTCTCTTCTTCCCAAACGTCGCTCACAATCGGCACGTCCGCCCCGGATGCTTTCAACAGCACCGTTTCAGACGGCTTGGCTTTCAGTCCCCGCACAACCTTGCCGACACCGGCAAAGGCGAGCAGCCGACCGTAAGCCTCGTTCAGCTCCCGCGATTCGGACAGCTCTACATAGCCGTGCAGCAACTGCATAAACTCCGGATGCGACAGCCGCAAGGTAATGTCCAGCTCTTGTGTTACCAACTGAATGCACTGCTCGGCGATACGAATGGCGCTCGGGTTCAGCATCCATAGTCGATCGTTCATCGCGATCTCCGTGTAGGCTTGAGTTCTATAAGCCTAGTCGAGGGATGCGACCCTGTGAAGATTTCCCGAAACGGGAAGCCGGTGCCAAGCCGGTTTACGATATCGGGCGCGCGACTTTCGGTATCAAAACCGATAGGTCGTCACGCCTTTAAGCAAAATCGCGCCGGTCTCGCTTTGGTAGGCTTGTCGATAAAGCCGTTTCAATGCCAGCAGGTCGTAGCGGAATTCCCCGGTGAAATGCGCGCGACAGCTCTGGCGCTGCTGCGGCACAAACGCCACTTTTACCTGCACCGGATTCGACTCGAGAAAGGCCTCGTCCACCAGCAGGTCGAAGTGTTGGGCATCGCAAGCCGAGTAGTCCAAGGTCACCGACAAAACGTCCGCTTTAATTTCTGCGGCCACCACATTGGCAGCGCTTTCGGGCAATTGCTTGACCATACGCGCCAGCGGTTCGCCGCTGACGAGCCTGCCCTCTAAATCACCACACTCACCTGCAAACGCGAGATCAGCCAAAGCCTGTTGCGCCTGACAGTGATTGCCGAACGTTTTAAATTGATGGCCCGGGCAAGGGGTGGTGACGCATTGAATGTTGGCATCGACCTTGGCGCACACCGGCGCATGAATAAACGTACAAGCACCGTTCAAAGCGCTCACCGGGTTCGCTTCCAACGCTTCGTCACAGGCGCCTTCGTGCAATTGAAACGCAGCCGCCACCTTCGCCTCGCAAGCGTTAGGAAAGGTTTTATGGACAAGCGTCGGACAAGGTACGCTGGTGCAAGGCTGCAACAGCGCATCGGCCGCGCACACCGGGTCGTAAACTGTGTCGCAGGTCGCGGTGGCGTAGTAAGGCTCGCCTTCGAGCTCGCCACAGTAACCGTTAAACACCAACACCACCTCACTTGGGGCGGCGCCGTTCGCTATACCGATGGTTTTATAAAAGCCGAGCGGACATGGCTCGGAGGCACATTGAGTGCTATCAGGCGCGACCACACAGGCGTTTTTCGGCTCGAGGTCGACGCTTGCCGACTGAGCCCTAAAGGCCAGAGTTTGATCGTCCAACTTAAGCACCAATGTGTCGGCCGCACTGTCGGACGCGGTAAGCGCATAGGCGGGCTCGGAACTGGACGCTGGTGAAATCAGTACCACCGCCGCCTCGCAACTGTAACGACCGTTTTCGGCGGCGCTGCCCGCGGCGGTGAATTCGTAAGTGGCCCGGGCCTTGGTCGCAAACTCCACAAAACGGCTTTCCACCGGCATTGCCTGGCCTGTGGCCCGCGGCGCTGTCTGCTCGAGGTAACGTCGCCCAACAATGGCATTGCATAGACTCTCGGCTTCCACCAAGACGCTCGATTGCGGCGGCGGCTGAATTTGTTCGCCGCCGCAGCCACCAAGCAGAAGATAAAACGTACCGATTAAAATCTGTTTCAGGGGTTTGGTTGACAACATAAACGCCTCCGGCGATTGCCAATTCTCTGATGAACCTTTCGATTAGGTCCAACGAACATATCGCTATGCTCTGCCACGCCCAAAGCGCGCGCATCGAACGCTTATCTTCGACGGTGCCAATAGGTGTTTGGGGGCGAACATTAAAACACAATGCGGCCCCGGCAGTTGAGTCTTTTCAAATAAGACCCAAAGTCGCTTGGACGCGATCGCTAGATCAAGATAATACCGCCCGCGTTACCGCGCTGTGAAAAAGTGTAAAAAGAATGCCGGGTTCGACTGACGCCCCAAGGCGAGTTCTTATGCGTTGCCGCACAGAAGCGCGAGAAACGAGAATCGCGCGTTGGGTGCTGCGCTTCGTGGCAATCACGCCGAATTCTGGATAAGATCTGCGGTAAGCTTTAACGATCGTGGCGCCAACGTTTGCAAGCGTTGGCGCGGCCAGGCGAAAGCACGCCAACCGGCGGTGTGGCCTGCCGTAAATGCGCATTTTGAGTGGCGATTTCGCGCCAATGGAACCGCGGTTAGTAACCGCTTCGAAGCGAAGCTCGCCCTCCACTTGAGAGACCTTTTATGGCATCCATTGACTTGCTACGTCCGCTGTTGCTGACCGCAGCGCTTTGCCTGGTCGCCTGCAGCGACAACACCGAGACCGAAACCGGCGCGTCTTCGGGCAGCGCCTTCGGTTCGTCCAACCCTTCCACGTCCGGCAGTGCCGCAAGCTCGTCCAGTTCGCGCGCGGGCTTCAACGGCATGTACAAAGGCGTGAACTTGGCGGGGGCCGAGTTTGGCGAAGGCAGCTACCCCGGCGTCTATAAGAAGGATTACATCTACCCCACTCAAGACGAGGTGGATTATTTCAAATCCAAGGGGATGAATACGCTGCGAATGCCGTTTAGCTGGGAGCGCCTGCAGCCTGAATTGAACCGTGCGTTTAACGCCACCGAATTCGGGCGGCTCGACAGTTTCGTCACAGGTGCCACCGCTAAAGACATGCATGTGATTCTCGACCCGCACAACTATGCGCGCTGGAACAATATGATCATAGGCGCTGGCGTGCCGAATTCTGCCTTCGCCGACCTCTGGCATCGCTTGGCCGAACAATACAAAGACAACGCGCACGTCATTTTTGGTTTGATGAACGAACCGCGAGACATGCCGACCGAACAGTGGGTGGCGGCAGCGAACGCCGCCACGGTCGCGATCCGAAACACCGGCGCCACCAACTTAATTCTGATGCCCGGCAACGCCTGGAGCGGCGCACACTCTTGGTTTGAGGATTGGTACGGCACCGCAAACGCCACCGCTATTTTGGCCTATAACGACCCGGGCAATAATTACGCAATCGAAGCGCACCAGTACTTCGATAAGGGCTACGCCGGGGTGATGGCCGCGTGCGTCACCAGCGACGGCGGACAACTTCTGACTAAGTTCACTGCTTGGCTGGCGGCGAACAACAAACGTGGCTTTCTCGGCGAATTCGCCGGCGCCGACAACCCCACCTGTCGCCAAGCGGTCGAAGGCGCGTTGCAGCACATAGAAGACAACAAAAAATACTGGATAGGCTGGACCTGGTGGGCGGCCGGCCCCTGGTGGGCCGATTATATGTTCAGCCTTGAACCGAAGGACGGCGACAAGCCTCAGATGTCCTGGCTGACACCGTTTTTGTAAGCATGCGCCGAGGCGCGATTGGCGCAGGCCAACAATGACTACTCTGCTTCGAAGCGCCCTGCAGCGCGGTTCTTCTTAACCTTGCCCGCGTCGAACACCCTGCCGTTCATGGCTATGTACACGCCCGCCGGGAGCAACTGCGCGGCGGCCACCGCGTAGCCCAGGTTGAAGCGCGCATCCGACACGCGCATGGCCGCCGGTTGCATGGCACCGACCAGCACTATGGTCTTCTGCGCTATGACACTCAGGGCCTGCGCCGTGTCGGCCATGGTGTCGGTGCCGTGGGTAATAAGCACATGCTGGGCGTCGCAGGCCGCGACGCGCTCTTTGATGAGCGCGCGATCGGTGTCAGTGAGCGCCAGACTGTCTTTCTTCAGCAACGAGTCGAGCTTGAACCGACAGGTCACGCCAGCTTCCGTTAAAATATCGCCGGCGGTGGGTTCGCCCACTTTAAACTCGCTGAGATCATCGAAGTAGACCTTATCGAAAGTGCCGCCCGTTGTGAAAACTTGTATCAACATGATCGACCACCTAAACAGTTCGAAAAGCGGCTATTGTGCGGAAATGATCGCGCGAGAACCAGTCTGCCACTAAGGTCGTTATAATTGCGCAACATTAATGCCCAGTTCAGGCACGGTGACGTATCCTATCGCGCGAACTGACAACCGAATAAGTGGCGCGCACAGCCGCTCTGCCCTTGGGCATCTCCCGTTTCGCCACAACTCATACAGGGGTTTAGCAATGAGCCGGGTCTCCAGGCTGAAGCCGATTTCAATGCGATCACAAGCAGCCACCAGGCGCTCGGTCGCCAACCAAGGCTACACCGCCTCGCCGCAGTTCCGCGAGGGCCGATTTAGAAACACACATCCTCGCCCCAAGTCGAGCTCCAGTAACATCTTGCGGCTGCTGTGGAATTTTTATTTCAACAAACCGAGCGATTGCGAACCGACGCAACCGATACCCGTTGAACCGGTTTGCAAAAAACGTTTAGAGGCCGCGCCCGATTGCCTGGTGCGCCTCGGGCACTCGAGCGTGTTGCTCAAAATCAATGGCCGTTACCTGTTGACCGACCCGGTATTTTCCAAGCGCGCTTCACCTTTCTCGTTTATGGGGCCGAAGCGGTTCCACGAACCGCCAATCGCCTTGGAGGATTTGCCGCCGCTTGCCGCGGTCGTGCTGTCACACAATCATTACGACCACCTCGACCGCGATGCCGTGCGCGCGCTCGCCGATAAAACAGAGCGCTTTCTGACGCCTCTCGGGGTTGGGGATACCTTAGTGAACTGGGGAATTGAAGCCGCGAAAGTCGACCAATTCGATTGGTGGAGCGGCGCAGAGTATTGCGGCATTCAATTTGTCGCAACCCCCGCGCAACACTTCTCTGGGCGCACTCTTCGCGACGGCAACCAAACGCTTTGGTGCTCCTGGGTGATGACAGTCGGCGATTTTCGGTTGTTCTTCAGTGGCGACTCGGGCTATTTCGACGGCTTTAAAGCCATAGGCGATCGATACGGACCTTTTAACCTGACCCTGATGGAAACCGGCGCTTACAACCATCAATGGGCGTTTGTGCATATGCGACCCGAGGAATCCTTACAGGCGCATCTGGATTTGCGCGGGGAGTGGTTGCTGCCCATTCACAATGGCACCTTCGACCTGGCGATGCACGCTTGGTACGACCCTTTCGAGCGTATCGAGCGCCTGGCGGCGCAACACGACACGGCCTTAACCACACCGAAAATGGGTGAAATTTTATCTTTGCGAGAACCGCACTCGGGCAGCCGCTGGTGGCGCGAGGCGATGCGGCAAAGTCCAGCCGCCGCTGCCTCGAATAACCTTGCGACCGAATAACACCTGCCTATGCCGCGTGCGGCCGACATTCGCGTGCGGCGATCAACCGTTAAACAACTTCTGCACCAGCCGTGGCATCTCCGCTTTCGTTTGCCCGGCTTCCGCCGTGATCGACTCGGCA
>CAZING010000096.1:0-11620 GCA_964540505.1 uncultured Cellvibrionaceae bacterium
TGTCTGACGTCAACTATCTTGGCCGGTTTGACGACAACTATGATGGCCGGTTGAGTGACATCAATTTTCTAAGGCGAGGGTTTTTGCCGTCTGTTGCTTGCGATAGCTCTCGCCAGTCATTTCGATGATGCTCGCGTGGTGGATCAGTCGGTCGATGGCCGCGACGGTCATCACCGTGTCCGGGAAGATCTGATCCCAGGCGCTGAAGGGCTGGTTGGCGGTGATGATCAGGCTGGCGCTTTCGTAGCGGTGGGCGATGAACTCGAACAGTACCTGCGTCTCTGCGTCCGTCTTTTTGACATAGCCGATGTCATCCACAATCACCACCCGATACTTGTCCAGTCGGCTCATGGCCTCCATCAACGTCAGGTCCCGCTTGGCTTGCTGTAACAGCTGAACCAGCGCCACAGCAGGGAAGAGCCGGCAGCGTACGCCGCGCTCGATCAGCCAGTGGCCCAGGGCGGCGGCCACGTGCGTCTTGCCGGTGCCACTCGGGCCAACCAACACCACGTTGTCGGCCTTGAGCGCCCAGTCGGCACCTTGCTGGAGCACGGTCAATTGCCGCCGTGCCGTCTCCCCCAGGCGCTCCGGCTGCAAGGTGGCGAAGGTTTTGCCCGCCGGCAACAACGCCTCGCGCGTCCAGTTCTGCACGCGCCGCTGGTAGCGCTCAGCCACCTCCCGCTCGCACAGCGCCGAGAGGTACTCGCCGTGGCTCCAGCCCTGCTCAACCGCACTGCGGCCCAAGGCTTGGTGATGGCGGGCGAAGGCCGGCAGTTTGAGCTCTTTAAGCAGAAGCGCCAGTGATTCAGCCATGAGCCACCTCCGCCGCCGCAGTTGCCCAGCTGTGCTTGAGCAGCCCGTCGTACTCGCTCAGATCGTGCTGCGCAGCCGTGGCTTGGTACGCATCATTCCTGCGCGGCAAGAAGCGCGCCTGCAACTGCTGGCAAGTGGGCAGCCGGCCCTGGTTTGCCGCGTACAGCAGCTCGGCCCCAAGGGTGCCCTCACAGTCGTAGTCGTACGCCAAACGCAGCACGGTGACCATCCACTTGCAGGCCTCGCGCTCGGACAGGGTGGCCTCGACGTGCTGCCAGAGCGCGCGGTAGGTATCACTCGGCAGCAGATCATCGCGCAGCTGCGCCCGCCGGAACGCCTGCGGCTTGGCCGCGAGCGCATGAATCACGTGGCGGTAGTCGACCCGTCGCGCCCGGCCCTGACCCGCCGTGGGATAGACTCGAGGCAGCGTGATCGCTAACGACGAGCCAAGGTAGCACTTCAGGCGGTCGTGATACAGGTGCACTCTCAGGCGCTCGCCGATCAGCTGCGAGGGCACCGTGTAGAGCACGTGGCGCACCTCGATGGTCGAAGAGCGTGTGACCCGCACCGCCAGCTCGCTATAGGCGGCAAAGCCCTGCGCGGGCAAGGCTTGTAGCGTAGCCTGCTCCTCTTTGAAACGACTGGCTACCCGGCGGTTGAGGCGATCAACAACGGCGTCAATGAAGTGCTGGTAGTCGGCCACCGAATCAAAGCGCGTCGAGCCTCGCAGCTTCAAGGCCTGCGAGAGCCGGCGCTTAAACGAGCCGTTGGCGCACTCGATGGCGCCGTTCTCGTGGGCGATGCCGGGGTTGTTGCGACTTGGGGTCATGCCGTAGTGCACGCAAAGACCACCGTAGGCACCGCTCCAACGGTTTTGCTGGTTGTTGAAGGCGGCGCTCAAGGAGTCGGTGCGGTGTTGCTTCGGTGCGCCACCGGCTTGACGCAAGGCCCGCTGCAGCCCTTCGGCCAGCGCCGCGTAGCTCTCGCCACCCTGCACGAGCGTGACCGAGCGCCAGCCACTAAAGCCTAAGCGGAACTGGTAAAAGAGGTGGGCAAAGGGCTCGCCTGCGACGGTGATCGGCTCATCCGGGTGGGTAAAGTCCGACAGGGCCATCCAACCGGGTTCGAGTTGCTGGCGAAAGATGACCGCTTGCGCCGGACCCTGCAGCGCCTTCCACTGCTTGACCCGCCGCTGCAGGGTGCGAAGCACCGCGCAGTCGTACGCGCCGGGGTGGTGATCCTGCAGGTACTCAAGCAGCGTCAGGCCAGTAAGAGTTGGCTCCCGCTCTAGAAGGGGCTTGAGTTCGCTGTCCCAGACCGCCGCCAGCGGGTCGGTTCGGGTGCGCCAGAGCCTGGGTCCGTCGGCGGTGGTGCATTCGTTATTCTCGATCCTCCGGCCGGATCGAACAGAGATGTCGGCCTTGGCGGCCGAGGCTTCTTGGGAGAGGCCCGATTGACGACTTTGCATATACAGTGTCTCTTGTCGTTGAGTGATGTGTTGTCCCGGCACCTCGGTTCTCCGCTGGGGAAATGAGGTGCCGATTGTGTCACTCAACCGGCCAAGATAATTGTCGTTGGACCGGCCATCCTAATTGTCGCCAAACACCCATTAACGTTACGGCGGTGTTAAAGTTCGCCCCAGATGGGCGAATTCTTCCTTGCGAGGCGGAAAGTCGCGCCGGCCGGTTACCCTGAATACACACCCTTTTTCGCAGGTAGACTCAACTCATGCCTCCTCTTTTTTACACGGTCGTTCTATTGATAATCAGCAATATATTTATGACGTTTGCTTGGTATGCCCATTTAAAGGAATTGGCGCATAAGCCGTGGGTCGTGGCGGCATTGATCAGCTGGGGGGTGGCGCTTCTTGAGTACGTGTTTCAGGTTCCCGCCAACCGAATTGGCCACAGCGTGGCGAGCGTGGGTCAGTTGAAAATTCTGCAAGAGGTCATCACCTTAACGGTGTTTGTCCCTTTTGCTGTCTTCTATCTAAAAGAGCCGTTAAAACTCGATTACCTTTGGGCGGGTTTGTGCTTGCTCGGCGCCGTGTTTTTTATTTTCCGAGAGAAGCTGTTCGGCTGAAATTTTTATTCTAAAAGACTTGAAACGACGAGGGCGCGCCCCTATTTAATACTTGGGCAAGTCGCAAAGCGATTGTCCGAATAAACTAAATATTGCTTCTTTTGGAGGATATAGTATGAATTCAATAGATCTCACTCCCCTTTACCGAAACAGTGTTGGTTTCGACCGGTTTGCGGCCTTGGTAGATAGCGCGTTGCGAACCGATTCGGCGACAAGCGGATACCCGCCTTACAACATCGAAGTGCTCGGTGAAAACCGCTATGCCGTAACGCTTGCGGTGGCCGGTTTCGGTGACAATGAACTGGATATCAATGTGGAAAATGGCGTTTTAAGCGTTCGCGGCGAAATGGCAAAAACCGAGAACCGCCGTTTCTTGCACCAGGGCATCGCCAGCCGTTCATTCGAACGTAAATTTAATCTGGCCGACCATGTAGAAGTTAAAGCGGCGCAACTGCGCAACGGGATTTTGACAATCGATTTGGTAAGAATTTTGCCAGAAGCAATGAAACCTCGCCGCATCGAAATCGCTAACGGCAATAATACGCTCGATCATGAGACAGGCGACTCAAAAGCCGACTCGGATGAAGCTGCGTAACGGACCGGGGGTCCGGGTATTTCCGGCCCCATTCTCGCAAGGCCGCTCACGTACAGCAGTATGTGGGCGGCCTTTTTATTTTTAGCTAATAAACTGTGGTTCTAGGCATTGCATCAGAGGGGTGTCCATGGAATTTCGCGATTATTATCAAATGCTGGAAGTCGAGCGCGCCGCATCTCAAGAGGAGATCAAGCGCGCTTACCGTAAACTTGCGCGAAAATATCACCCGGATGTCTCCAAGGAGGCCAATGCCGAGGACCGATTTAAAGAGATCAACGAAGCCTATGAAGTTTTAAAAGACCCCGAAAAGCGTAAAGCCTACGATCAGGTCGGCGCCGACTGGCAGCCCGGCCAGGAATTTACCCCGCCTCCGAATTGGAAGGCAGGCTTTGACTTCAGCGGTGGCGGCTATACCCAAGCGAATGCCACCGAGTTCAGCGATTTTTTTGAAAGTCTGTTTGGCCGAGCTCGCGACTTCGATGGCGCGCGCTCGCGCGGGCACGGCTTTAACCTGCGCGGGGAAGACACCCACGCCCGCATCATGATCAGACTTGCCGATGCTTATACTGGCGCTACCCGCAGCATTCGCTTGAATCATACAGAATACGACGCTAATGGCCGCACTCGAAGCGTCCAGCGCTCTTTCAATGTCGGCATTCCCAAAGGCATAGCGCAGGGCCAGAATATCCGTTTGGCAGGGCAGGGTGGTGCCGGGCACAACGCCCCTGCGGGGGATTTATACCTTTCGGTACATTTTCTTCCGGATGAGTTTTTCAAAGCCGAAGGTAAGGATGTGTTTCTCGAGTTGCCCATTACTCCTTGGGAAGCCGCACTTGGCGCCACGGTTATTTTGCCCACCCCCCTCGGCAAGCGCTTGGAGTTAAAAATACCCGCCAACACGGAGGACGGTCGCAAAATGCGCCTGAAAGGTAAAGGTATCCCGGCCAAAGAGCCTGGCGATCTATACGTCGAATTGCGGGTTAAGCTGCCAAAGGCGCGAACCGAGCAGGAAATCGAGGCTTACAAGGCTCTGGCCGCGGCGTTTGCCTTCAACCCGCGCGAATCATTGGACAAAATGGCCGCTATTGTCGATTGAGTTTTGTTCTTTGGTAGAAAGAGCCTGTTAGGCTTGCAATTGAGAGCAGTTGCGAGCCTTTGGGAATAAAACGATTTCAAAGGGTTGAAACCCAATACATTCAGTCGCTGGATGAGATTCGGAGACAGAACAGATGACTCAAATTACCGACACAATACATGGCGAACTCGTGGACGAGAGCGCCACGCTAACTATGGCTCAAGTTTGTCGAGCCTGCGGCCTCTCGGTAGATACTGTACTCGAGTACGTTGAATTCGGTGTGGTTGAGCCGCTGGACACAAGGTCGCAACCCTGGTGTTTTCGACCCTCGTCACTGAACCGAATCAAAATTGCCGTTCGTTTGACGCGCGATTTAGGGGTGAACACCCCTGGTTTGGCTTTGGCTTTGGAGCTGCTGGATGAGTTGGCGTTGCTGCGCCGGGGTGGCTTTTAGAGCTGCGAGACTGCCAACGGCTCGGGTTTGCTTGGCGTGACCCCGGCTGGCCGAATCGCCGACAGAACAAAATTTAACAAGAAGTCCGATAACTTCGCTCGAAGTTTCAATTACAAAATTCTATGTTTCAGCGATGCCGTGTCAAAGTTGGGCGAGCGCGATCGCAAAGCCTATCGGGCTTTGTACGCCCTGCAAAGCGGTGGCCAGCGGTTCTCGAAGTGGGGTCGGCGACGAGGAGCAAGGTTGAAGTGCGAGTTTTCGCGCGAAGCTCGGTACGCGGTGTAACCGATTACATCTAAATTGGGCCTTTTAGAGCACTCAGCGGGGTCGATTTCAACCGTTATTTATCAGACATTTTTCAGGAATGTGTTCTACTTAATGGTGTAAGACTAGAAAGTCGATAGAATCACACTAATCCATCAATCCTCATATTTATCACAATGTGTGACTAATCGCGGGTTGAGACTGGGTTCAGCCGCATAAGCGTTGTTGCAGGCTAAGTTAAGTTGCGGTGATTAAACTCACATAATCAAAGGTCTTTCGAAGATGAAAACTAAAAATACCCATGTCAGTATTCTGGGTCCGGTAATCCTCGGGTGCCTTGCGCTTGTAGGGTGCGGGGGTGACGGCGGCAATGGAAACGGGAGCAGTAGCTCTTCATCCAGCTCCTCGTCGAGCTCGTCAAGTTCCAGCAGCTCCAGCTCATCCAGTTCGTCGAGCTCTTCCAGTTCGTCTTCGAGCTCCAGCTCTTCATCCAGTTCGGGCTCCATTCCGCCCGGTTCTTCTGTCGTCTTTGCCGTTAACGCGGGTGGCCGTGCGACAACTTTGGCGGGCGTAGAGTATCAAGCAGACCGTCATTCGACCGGCGGCACCGCTAACACAACTACCGACCCGATCAACGGCGTTACAGAAGATACTTTGTATCAAAGCGAGCGCTACGGTACTTTCAAATACGAAGTGCCCGTCACCAACGGCAATTACAGCGTTAAACTTCACTTTGTCGAAATGTACCAAGAGGCCGCTGGTGATCGTCTGTTCAGCGTATCGGTGGAAGGCGAACCCGTGTTGCAGAGCGTGGACCTGTTCAGCGTAGTTGGCCATGACACCGCAATGGAAGTGATAGTGCCATTGGTTATGGTGGCCGATGAAAGCTTAACAATTGACCTGACGTCTCAGATCGACAACGCCCAGATCAGCGGTTTTGCGATTTATTCGAATTCGGGCGGCGAATATGTCGAACCGCCTCCGTCCAGCGGCTTCGATCATCCGTACTTTGTGGGGAACATCACCACGCGCGGCAATATTCGTTCAGACTTCTTGGAATACTGGGATCAGCTGACCGCAGAGAACGAAGGCAAGTGGCAATCGGTGGAAAGCAGTCGTGACAACCCGAACTGGACCAAAACCACCGAGTACTACAACTATACGCGTCAGCACAATATTCCGTTCAAACACCACACCTTTGTTTGGGGCGCCCAGTCACCGTCCTGGCTGAACAACCTAAACAGTGCCGACGCGCGTTCGGAAATCGAAGAATGGATCAGCGAATACTGCCGGCGCTACCCCAACACAGAGATGATCGATGTGGTTAACGAATCCACACCGGGGCACCAACCTGCAGGCTATGCAAGAACGGCCTATGGTAACAACTGGATCACCGAAGTATTCCGATACGCGCGGTCACAGTGCCCGAATTCTGTGTTGATTCTGAACGACTACAACGTTTTGAGCTGGAATACCGAAGAGTTCATCGACATGGCCCGAGCGCCTGCTCAATCGGGCTTTGTGGATGCCATTGGCTTACAGTCGCACGGCCTGGAAGACCGGTCGGTGACGGAATTGCGCGGTAAACTTGATCGACTGTACGATCAGCTCAGATTGCCTATGTACATTTCTGAGTACGACGTCGACATTGCCGATGACAACCGCCAGCGACAAGTGTTTTCGCAGCAGTTCGAGCTGTTCTACAACTACCCTCACATCAAAGGCATCACGATTTGGGGTTATGTACAGGGCAGCACTTGGATTCCGAACAGTGGTCTGATCCATCCCGACGGCCGACGGCGTCCCGCCATGAACTGGCTGCGAGATTACTTGGCTATGAACCCCCCTGGGAATAAATAATTGCTAAGTGCAAGGACGCACAAACTGGCGAGGGTGGACACACCATAGATCGCAAAGGCCGCAGATAATCTGCGGCCTTTTTTGTTTTTGATTAAGCATGAAAACGCAGGCCGCGAACTGGCGAAAAAGTCGAGATCAGGCGACAATTTTCTTCTGGCCTCAATTTATTCCTAAGGAAAGGTCGATCGCTTAAAACCTTGCACAAGAAGCGCTTTATGGGCGCTTTCTTAGTATCACCCCACACTCTCTGTGCGCGGTATAGGGGAATTGGTCAAACAGCGCGAATTTCACAAGTTCATGACTGCCTTGCAAAGCGTCTAGGTCTCTTGCAAGGGTTTCGGGGTTGCATGAAATGTAGATGACGTTGGTAAACCTTTCGGCCAGCGCTCTCGTGGTGGCATCTAAGCCGGCGCGCGGTGGGTCGACGAGCAGAGTAGAAAATTGGTATGCGTCAAGGTCGATATTTCTAAGGCGTCTGAAGGGCCTGACGCCATTGAGGGCTTGGACGATCTCTTCGCTGGACATTCGCACGAATTGAATGTTGTCCGTTTGGTTAATTTGACAGTTTTCGGTCGCACATTGAATGCTGCTTTTGGCGATCTCTGTTGCCAATACGCTATTAAACGCTTTGGCGAGAGGAATCGTGAAATTGCCATTTCCGCAGTAGAGCTCGAGCAGGTCTCCGGAAAATCCCCGCGCATTGTCTGTAGCCCAGTTGATCATTTGTTCGTTGACCGGTGCGTTGGGTTGACTGAAAGACGCTTCCTTTTGTTGGTAATGGTACTGCTGGTTGCGGACGGTAAAGGTTTCTGTTACGAGGTCTGAATCGACAATTATTTTTTGCTTTCGAGCTCTCCCCACCAGTTTTACATCCAGTGAACGTACTACTTCAGATGCCTGTTGTAGCCATTGCTCATCGAGTGCACGATGGTAAATTAGAGTTATCAGTGTGTCTGAGGTGGTTGTGGTCAAAAACTCAATTTGAAAAAGTTTTCGCTTAAGGATTTCATTGCTATTGATTTGCGCGAGCACCCGCGGCATTAAAGCTTGGATAGGTAGGGCGGCTATCGGGAATTGATCTATCGCGATGATTTCCGATTTATTTCCCGGGGCGCGCATCGTATATTGCGCTGTGTCGCCTTTATGCCAGACTCCGAACTCTGCCCGGTATCGAAACGCTGTAATCGGTGAGCGGAATACTTCAATTTCGTGAACACCAAAGCGATGAAATTCATTCAGCGTCTTCGCCTTTTTGGTGGCCAGTTGCGTTGCGTAGGCTTGCTCAGAGTGATCAAATTGCATTAGGGTTATTCTATTTTCTGGTTTTTGAGAGAGTTAACCATGTGGGTGCAGAAAACGATTCGATTACAACATCGAGAACGCGGGTTTCATCTGGTTACACACGAAGTGATGAAAGAGTTGCCTGAAATCCCTCAGCTCAAATGCGGGCTGCTTCATTTGTTTATTCAGCACACATCCGCTTCGCTGACCATCAACGAAAATGCCGACCCAACGGTGCGCCGTGATTTCAGAGAATTCGTTGACCGCTTAATACCGGAGCACGAGCCTTATTACCAGCACACAGATGAAGGGCCCGATGATATGCCAGCGCATCTAAAATCATCAATTGTAGGTGGGGCGAGCTTATCGATTCCGATAAGCCAAGGCAAGCTCGCCCTGGGTACCTGGCAGGGTATTTATCTTTGCGAGCATCGAAATTCCGGCGGCCCCAGACGTCTTGTCGCGACGGTTTGCGGCGAGTAAGTCGCGGTTTTGGCGGACAGCTCCGGCACTAGGCGCAACGGTTGACTCAAACAGCTCCTGTCGCCGGGGCATAATGGAGAGGTCTCGGTGGTGGCTTAAGGGTGAAAAAAAATACGCCGACGCCCGTCGAGCATGAACACACAGCGAGAGACTTATGGCGCCTCGCTGCAACGGCTTATGACGATAAGCTTTTATAGGCAGTTGGCTGGGCGCGGTAAACCGGCGATTTTAGCGCCGAGCTTTGGCGGGCTGCCGGGGAAAAGGCTCAATAGGTAGATACTGCGGCTTTTAGCTTCGCCTAAGGTTTGCTTCAAGTGTTTCGATAAGGGCCGCATGCTGGGCGATACACTGTACTGCGCGTAAAAGTCGCGCAAGCCGAGAAGTATCTCCCAATGAGGCGGGCTAAGACGAATACCTTCTCTATCAGCCAAAGCCTCTGCCACATCTGGCGTCCAGTCGTTTAGGTCTACCAGGTAGCCATCTCGGTCGAGCGGGATAGCACGGCCGTTTACAGTGAGATCGGTCATCTTAATTCACTTTGCGCGTTCGCAAGCCGAGCTTAACCCCAATTCACTATAGGGTGGTTGCGAGTCGTGAGCTCGACAAAAGTCGCATAGTCGATTCGCGCCGGACAGGAAGCTCGAGCGCTAAGCCCTCTGGCGGTGGCGTCGGCCTCTAAGAGATAACACCCCTCGAGTATGTCTGAGAGCTCAGGGTGGGCGGCGCCATACACGCCATCGGCAATCAATACTAGGCAGTCGCCTTTGGCGAAAACAGCGATGCAGCTTCGCAAAGCGTTGCTGGTCGTCGGCGAGCTTTGAACGATATGAAGCGTCATTTCAAAAATTAATAATATGGTGAGCTTGGCGAATCCACTGGGCCACCTCAGGCTTATCAAGCGGTTCACACGAGACCGATAGATCTTTTGACGAAAGGCCCCTAGCGCTTAAAGAGGACGCGCAGACACCCGGTGGTGGCACGTCATAAATGTCAAAAGCATGAATAACCTTTTGTAGGTTACGCGAGTGGCTGGGGCGTTGGTTGTTCAGCAACTGAAAAATGCCGTCGTCAAGGAATAGACCGCGTACGGGGCTCGAAAAGGTCGCGAATGCCAGTATCGCATCCAGGGCTTCCTGCGCGTTGAGATCGCCATATGGGGTTCGGGAAAACTGAAAAAGAATATAGCTCATCAGTGGAACGTTAAAAGCCGATCGGCTCTGCTGCTGGCTTCAACGAGCTCTCCGAGACCGCCGAGCACGAAAGGGTGCTGTAGGTTCGCACAAGGCTTTGCGTATCGCGCTGCTTCTTCATCATCCAGCAAGCCGCGTCGAATCGCCGAAGCTATGCACACAGTAGCGGAAAGCTTGTTGGCGTCAATTAATGTCTCCCAGGCTTCGTATAGATGAAATTCGTCTTGGGGAGGGCAGTTGAGGCAATTGGCGGTTAGCACGCCGTCTCCATAGAAGAACAGCCTTTCAATTCGGTGTCCGCATTGGATTAAGGCTTCCGCAAACCGGTAGGCGTTGAGCGCTGCCGCTGAAGTGGGGCTCGATTTGATTAACAAAAGGTAGTTCATAAATGAAAAGAGCCCCGGGTGGGGCTCCTGCGCAAACCGCGATATTTAATCGTTGCCGCCAAAGGCCGTCAACAAATTAAGAAGACTTATAAACACGTTGTAGAGGCTGACGTACAAAGAGGCTGTCGCCATGATGTAGTTGGTCTCACCACCGTGAACAATACGGCTTGTTTGCCAAAGAATGACACCGGAAGACAGCATAAGAAACATCGCGCTGACCGCCAGATGCAGGCCTTGAATCTGAAAGAATATGTTGGCAATGCCAGCGATAAAAGCCACTAGAATACCGGTCATTAAAAAACCGGACATAAAGCTGAAATCTTTTCGAGATACGAGCGCGTAGCCGGACAAACCGAAAAAGATCAGGGCGGTTCCGCCTAACGCCTGCATAATAATGGCGGAGCCTTGTGCAGTGGCCAGGTAGTGGTTGAGAAGTGGCCCGAGACCGAAGCCCAGCAAGCCGGTGAAGCCGAAGACTACCCAGATACCCTTGGATGAATTGGCGGTGCGAGGTAACACAAACCAGATAAGCCCCAGTGCGCCGAACGAGCACGCCATAGAAGCACCGTGACCAATGTTGGCCGCCATAGAAAGCGCCGCCGTAAACGCGCTGAACAGCAAGGTCATGGCCAGCAAAGCGTAGGTGTTGCGCAGTACCTTGCTCACCTCAACACTATTTAGCTGCGTTTGTGGTGCTGTGTGAATTCGTTGCATTTTCGTCTCCGTAAAATAAAACCTACTCTGAGTTAGCCCGCATTCGGATGCGTGAAAGCCGACCTAAGTTAGATAAGGGCTGAAATGTAAAGTTCAAGCTAAAACTTGCTAAACTTAGCGCTTCACTAAGGTCTGTTAGCGCGCCTGCCGATGGCCATTCGTCGTCCGGCCAAACCGAGTGATCGAACGAGTATTAGCTGGCCCCAGGCTAGAACACCTCTGATCAAGTGAACTTATAACGTTTTTAACAATTCTGCAAGTTCAACCTTTACCGCCCGAACCCGCAATAAAGTATAGACGACCCGTTCAGCACTCTATCGTAAGCTCAACGCTGCACGCTTGTGTGCGATCTTTGGTGCTTACGCAGTGGTTGTTGGCGGGGCGATTGTCACGGCTCTGCATTGCGAAACTTCGAGCTGGCCA
>CAZING010000097.1:0-11264 GCA_964540505.1 uncultured Cellvibrionaceae bacterium
GGCTGCACATAACAATTGTTAGCAACTTCTAGCGCAGCGCAGAGAGATCTTATTAACATCCCAGGAGCATCCTATGCCAGCCAATGACAGTGGACACTACCTCTTTCTCACCGTCCCCGCCGTTTTGTTGTTATGTTTTGTAACGCCCGCGCAGGCGCAAAACAGTGCCGGCGAAAAACTGCAAGAAGAAATTGTGGTGACCGGCACCCGCATCAAACGAGAGGCCAGCTACCAAGGCGGGTCCCAGATTGTGGCGATGGACCGGGTGCAAATTGACGCGCTGGGCGCCTTGGCCATTGCCGATGTGCTTCGCAACACACCGCTAAACAGTTACGGCTCTTTCAGTGAGCGCTCGGGCAGCAGCGCGCAGTCGAACGCCGACATTAACCTTCGCGGCCTTGGCGCTCAACGCACCTTGGTGATGATCGACGGGCGGCGCATGGTAGGTTCGCCAAACCTCGGCGCCGCTGTTACCAATATCAATATGATTCCGATGGCCGCCGTTGAGCGTATCGATATTCTGGCCGATGGCGCCTCTGCGATTTACGGGTCCGATGCGGTTTCGGGCGTGGTCAATATGCAAATGCAAAAGGACTTCGAGGGTTTGCAGGTCAACCTTCGCTATGGCGAGCGAAGCGAAGACGACGGCGGTGAGTTCGGCGCGAGCCTGCTCGGTGGCTTTAGCTCCGACCGCGGCAATATCACCTTTGCGCTTGAGACCAACCGCCGAGACCCCATATGGGACTTAGACCGCAGTTACACCTCCCCCTGGACGCGCGACACCAATGACAACGGCGTTATAGAGGCCTACCTGGACACCGACGGTTACTCGCACTACGGCAAATCCATTTGGTTGTACGATGTCACTACAGGTTTTGATCGAATCCGCGCGGCGACCAGTTGCGAGCCGGGCAACGGCTTTCTTGGCGAAGTCGATGCCGATGTCGACTGGGGCAACCCGACCGATGCCAACCTGCACACCTATTGTATGTACGGCTACGCGGATGTCTCGGCCAACAAAGCCGAATTGGACCGGGTCAACACTTATTTGAACGCGCACTACACGCTCAACGACTGGGCCGAGCTTTACATCACCTCTATTATTTCCAAAGTGGATTCATTCGGCCGATTTGCGCCGCCCGCCGCCACCTGGGACGACATGCCGCCCGATTACGCGGACGTGCCGTTTGATATAGACGCGCTGCTGGCCGAAGGCGCCATTACCGACGACTTTACCCTGACCGGCTTTTACCGCTGGACCAACGTCGGCCCGCGCGACAACCAAGTAACCGACAATCAAACCGACTTCACGCTCGGGCTGCGAGGCGATTTCACGCCCCGCATCAGCTACGACGCCTATGTGCAAACGAGCCAATACACCTCGAAAGAATTCGGTTATTACTACCTCTCGATTCCGGGCTTGGACTATGTGCTGAGCCAGGGCATTGACCCCTTCAGCGAGGCCGGAGCGGCGGCGATGAGCGCCACCACCACCCAGGATAACTTCACGAAAATGTTCAAATCCTTCGCCCAACTGCAAGTCGGTCTCGGCGACTGGCTCGACGCGGGCGAGGTGTACGGGTTGATCGGCGTAGAGCACATAGATTTGGAGTATCAAAACCGCTATGACCGCAACTCCGAAGGTGGCTTTGTCGGCGGCAGCGCCGGCAACTCTTCTTCGGGCGAGCGCGAAATTTTCGCGGCTTTTATGGAATACTTGGTGCCCCTGCCGGCAGCGGTTGAGCTAAGCGCGGCCGTTCGTTACGACCGCTACGACGATTTCGGCGAGCAGCTATCCCCGACTTTGGCTTTAAGCTGGAGCGCGTCGCACGACTTAGTCGCGCGCGCCCGCTGGGGCAAAGGTTTTCGCGCCCCGGCGCTCGATGAACTCTACGGACCAGAGATATTTTCCGCCGAGCCCGCCACCGACCAATACACTTGTTTTTTAAACGACATTGCACCAGAAGACTGCAGCAGCTCGCAGTTTGACACTTACTACACGACCAACGCCGCCCTGCAAGCCGAAGAGTCGGAAACGCTCAGCGTCGGCGTGAATTATCAAATCACCCCGAACCTTGCGGTCGACATAGCCGCATGGGACATTCAGATCGACAACGTCATAGTCGAGCCAAGCGCACAAGATTTGTTTTATGCCGAGCTCGCGGGCGTTAACCTGACCCCCGCCTCCGGCAACTACTTGGACCGAAGCGGCGGGCGGGTTGAGCTGTACAGCCGATACGTCAACCAGGGCGAGTTGTCGACCCGGGGCCTCGACTATCAACTCAACGCCCTGATCGCGGCGCCTGTCGGTCACTTTTATTTCGATCTTTTAGTGGCGCAAACCACCAGCTATAAACAAACCGCCTACTTTGGCGGCCCCACGCAAGAGACCAACGGCTATAACCTACAACCCAAATACCGTGGCCAAGCGCGCCTTGGCTGGACCAACGATACCCACACCCTAGACCTCATAGTCGATCAGGTGGGCTCTAGCGCCCAGCAGAATTATGTCGTGGTCGAAGACACCGATGCCTACCTCGCCCGCTCTGACGAGACCCTCGACGCCTGGCGAACCCTCAATGTCGCTTACACCTATGCCAACGACACCTGGGGCAAAATCAAAATCGGCGCGCGCAACCTAACCAGCGAAGACCCGGTTTTGGACCGCACCGGCAAATACGACCCACTTCACTACGACCTGTACGACAATACCGGACGAGTCGTCTACGTCGATTACACCATCACCCTCGATTAAGCCAACAACCGACCGGCCTGAACCGCGGCCGCCAAGCATCCGCGCCGGCTAGTCGAACTGTCGGTGCGACAAACTGGGCATGCGCGTGCGAAGGTGCGAGAGCGCAGCAAAATCGAGCTCGGCCACCGTCACGCCCTCACCTGGGTTTTGCTGCATCGCCAGCACATCGCCCCAGGGATCGACGATGCACGAATGCCCCCAGGTGACACGCTGGGCGTCGTGTTCGCCGCCTTGGTTTGCCGCCAGGATGAAGCATTGATTTTCAATCGCGCGGGCGCGCAACAGTACTTCCCAGTGCGCTTGCCCCGTTTTATAGGTGAACGCGGAGGGCACGGTCATCATCACAGCGCCTTGTCGAGCGTAGTGGCGATACAGCTCCGGGAAGCGCAAGTCATAACAAATGCTCAGCCCCACTAGACCAAATGGAAGCGCCGCAGACACCGGTTGGCCGCCCGCGATAAAAGTATCGGATTCGCGATAGCTGCCAACTCCGTCGGCCACCTCTACATCAAATAAATGGCACTTATCGTAGCGCGCCTGCAGTTGCCCTTGCGGGCTCCAGAGCGTACTGGCGGCGAAAACCCGCCCCTTTGGCGTTGCCGGGCCGGCCTCGCGATGCAACAGAGGCACAGACCCGGCGACCAACCACAGGCGCTCGGCGGCGGCCGTCTCGGCCAAAAACGACAGTATCAGACCGCCGCCTGCGGCCTCGGCCTCTGCGATTTCACGGTACGCTCGCCCGCCAAATACGGCAAAGTTTTCCGGTAACACCGCGAGTTGCGCGCCCCGCGCTGCCGCTTCGCGCAAA
Organism: uncultured Cellvibrionaceae bacterium; assembly: GCA_964540505.1. GTDB lineage: Bacteria > Pseudomonadota > Gammaproteobacteria > Pseudomonadales > Cellvibrionaceae > CAYZQH01. Next base: position 3,564 of record CAZING010000097.1, read on the forward strand.
AGCGACCGCGCTTTCGCGAGGTTTTCTTTAACTCTTGGTCCGCTGACCATTTGGATTACCGCTGCTTTCAAGCTCAGCTCCTTTTGCTAAGGTCGATTCAAAGCCCGGGTGGCTCGCCTATAATGAAAAAATGAGATCTCTTTTTGTGAGATCGGCTTTTATTGTTGGGGCCTGTTAACATTGGCGCGATGGCTTCTGTTGCAACTGAGCGAAAGCCGCAACAGAAGCCATCGAATTACGTTTACAGGGCCTAATTGCATCACCAACAGATAACGGAACAAAACCGGGGATTATGCTTCCAGTGCTTGCCAAACGATTCTCCGCCCATCGGCTTTTATTAGCAATCGGCTTGACCTCCGCGCTCGCGCTACCGTTGACACCCGTGTTCGCGGATATTTACCAATGGACCGACAGCCAAGGTCGGGTCCATTACGGCGATAAACGCGCAGCCAACACAGAGGCGACCCTGCTCGGTCAGCGCGAGACCGCCGTCACCACCGATGGTTTGGTTTTTACTTTTGTGCCCGAAGCCGATGCGCTTTTGATCAAAACCCGCAAGTCCGCCCAAGGCAAATCGTCGCTGCTGTCATCCGGTTATTGGTCTGCGCACAACAGGACGCTTGAAACCAAAAGCCTGATTCGCTTCGAAGTTTCGAGCTTACTGCGCGAGCTCAAACTAAGCCCAGACAAACAACTCGCCGGCGCCAGCCTCGAGCTGTTCGCCAACACCGAGGATAAACTTTACGGCCAGGGCACCACCAACCGGGAATCGCCCGGCCACTCGACCAAAACGGGCGATAACGCGTTTTACTTAAAGCCCGTCGCCAACGACTGGGAGGAGCAGGAGGTCACCTGGGAATCGTTCTACGACCCGAGCCATTACACACCTGCTGCCATACGCCAACTGCCTACCGTCTCGGTGCCGGGCTCCGGCGGCGTGCCCGATAAAACGTTTCTGATTGATGTCACCGAACTTGTCGCGGGTCTGGTTCTTGCCGGACAACGCGAATTCACACTGGAGATATCCCCACAGCGTCGCGCCACAATGGCGCAGGTCACCTTTTATTCGCGAGAGGGGCCGCCGGCTACCTCCCCCCGCCTGACTGTGAACTTAGAGCCTGTTGCGACCGAAAGAAAGTCAATCAAGAAATGACGACAGAAGTCTAATCATCGAAATGAACGGTAAGCGGCGCGAAGCGGATGTGTTTCGGCCGTGACCCTAATTTGCATACACCTAAACTGAGGCTCAAAGCGCGTGAACACGGATTTCATTATCGACAGCTGGCGGTTTAAGAAAGGGCAGGCGGCCTATAGGGCCCATGACCCAGCGGCCTGGGAGCCCGGCGGTTGGTATCACTGCCAGCGCGACTTAAGCGGTTTAGAGCCCTGGCTAGACAACATCGGCTTGAACCCAGCGCTAATCAAAGCTTTGCTTGCGGAAGACACCCGGCCGAGGTTCCAACCGCTGGATGACGGCAATTTCCTGTTGATTATTCGCGGTGTCAACCTCAACCAGGATGAAGAGCCAGACGATATGCTGAGCTTGCGCATTCTGTATTACCAAGGCTCTTTAATCAGTCTGCGCAAACACCCTTTTAAAGCCATCGCCCACTTGCACGACAGCTTGAGCGCGGGTAGTGGCCCGCGCAGTCTGGACGAGTTGCTGCTCAGCATCATCGACCAACTGCACCAGAGTATAGAAGACGTGGTGGAGAACACCGAAACCGAAATCGATGAAATCCAAGAGCGCCTGGATACCATTTCGCACAGCGACCAACGCAGGCTCACCTACCTGCATCGCCAACTCTTAAAATTGAATCGGTTTCTAAAGCCCCAAACCACCGCGCTTAGCGAACTGTTAATCAGCGACTATGCCGCAAAGCTGAAAACCGCCGAAAAGCAGATGCTGCACAATCAGAAAGACGTGATTCTACGCATCCTTGAAAACATCGAAGCTTACCTCGATCAGGTGTGGATGCTGCGCGAGCACATTCAACAAGCGCTGGCGGAGAAAATGAATCGCAACACCTATTGGTTGTCGCTGATTGCGGGCATCTTTTTGCCGCTGAGTTTTGTCACGGGCCTGCTCGGTGTCAATGTGGGCGGCATTCCGGGCGCCGCCGCGGGTTATGCGTTTAGTATTCTGTGTCTAATTTTGGCCGGCGTTGGGCTGGTGGAGTTTCTTTTGCTGCGCCGCCTTAAGTTCTGGTGACTCTGTCTTGTCTTCGCTCGGCCGGCGTAGCCAGGCGATAAATTCTGGCTCCGATAAGGGCTTAGAGAACAAATAACCCTGAAACGCATTGCAGCCCATATGCTTTAAGCGCTCGAACTGCTTTTGGCTTTCAACGCCTTCGGCGACCACCTGCATCCCCATATACTCACCTATAGAAATCATCGCTCCCACAAGCGGCTCCTCGGTTTTCTCCTCCAATAGGTCGACGAAGGTTTTATCTATTTTCAAACTATCAAGCGGCAAATCGCGCAAGTAAGCCAAAGAGGAATAGCCCGTTCCGAAATCGTCTAACGCGATGGTCAACCCCGCCTCACGAAGCTCTGCCATTTTGGCAATCGTATCGCGAATATCCGACAGCACGGCGGTCTCGGTGATCTCAAGCGTAATTAAGTTCGCCGGCAGGTCGATCTCAGCAATCGCCCCGAGCGTCGACTCGACAAAATCCGGCCGGGCGAATTGCCAAGCGGACACGTTGATGGAAAAGTGCCCTTTAAATTCACTGACGCTCTCAAGCCACTGCTTGCGCACTTGCAACGATTTGCGCAGCACCCAGTCGCCTATCGGGTTAATAAGCCCGGTTTCCTCTGCCACCGGAATGAACACCGCGGGCGATATGAATTTCGAGTCGCTCGTCAGCCAGCGCAGCAGCACCTCCGCGCCCATGACTTCGCCATCGGCGTCCATTTGCGGCTGGAAATAAAGCGAGAATTCGTCTCGAACCAGCGCCTCGCGCAGGCCCTTCTCTATGCACACCCGTCGACTGAGCTCATCGCGCATCGCCGGCGTAAAAAATTGGAAGCCGCCGCGGCCGTGCTGTTTGGCTTTATGCAGGGCAATATCCGCATTGCGAAAAACATCCACGGGCGTGTCGGCAAACTCGGGAAACAGCACAATGCCCATTGTGCACCCGACATCCAGCACGTGGTCGCCGACTTCCACCGGTTTTTCCAGCAGCGTCAACAATTGGTTCGCGCGGCCGATCGTGTACCGCTCGGGGCTCTCTTCTAGGTTGGAGATCACCACAGCGAATTCGTCGCCGCCGAGACGGGCGATAAACATCGACTCGTCGGCGGCCTCTCGCAAACGCCAGCCGAGCTGTTTAATTACGTCGTCGCCGACGTCATGACCCAAGGCGTCATTTATCGTTTTAAAATGATCCAGGTCGATTTGAATAAATGCGCTGGTCCCGGGCAGGCTCAATCTCGTCCGGACCTGCTCGTTTAACTCGGCCCGGTTAGGCAAGCCGGTTAAGGGGTCTTCGAATGCCATCTTACGAATGGTCCGCTCCGACTCTAAGCGTTCGAGTTCGTTACCGACCCGGGACACGAAGATTTTCGCTAAATCCCGTATGTGCTCCATCTGTTCCATGGGCGCTGTGTCCATAATCAAGATCGCCCCTACCGATTGCCGCTCGTTATCGGCAATGGCTACGCCCACAAAACTCGACACCTGAAACTCTTGCAAGAACGGCTGATCTTTTTGATCGGCAAGCTCGCCGTGGGCGAACGCGTATTCCCCTTTGCGAAGAACCGCCTCCAATGGTGTGCCGTCTACGGGTATAAACAGGTTGTCGACAAGCTCACCGTCGATACACGCGGCAACGGTTTGAAACCCAGGCGTCTGCTGCCGACTGGCACTCAAGCCAATAAAGATGTACTTAGTTTGCAAAAGCCGGGCGAGGTGGACCACAAGCCGACTGAAGAACGCTTGGCCGGTCTCGGCGGAAACCGCGGTGGAAATTGTGCTGATGGCCGTGGCCACGAATCGTCGCTCGGTGACATCTTCAAGACGCACCACGCACTCTCTTAGCGATCGGCTTTCATCAAGTATCGGGTAGAGCTTAAAGCTTGCCCAGCAGTTGCTTGCCAACGCGAGCCCCCCATTGGCGTCGCCGCCCGGGATGTAAAACGGGCCATACTCGCAGACCTCGGCACGCCGCAGGCACCGCAGTATGTCTTGTCTTTTGACGTCGAACCGCTCGAGAACGTCAAAAAAGTTCAAGCCCGGCGCTTTACTGACGTCGGCGCGCAGAAACCGGATACTTTCTTCATTGACCAGCAAGGTGTTGCCATCCATATCGGTAATGTGGATCGGCGATGGCTCTTGCATAAACACTTGCGACAAGCGCTGCAGCTTTTGCTCGACGCGTTTGCGCTCTTGCATTTCAAGCTGCATCTGGCGGTCTCGCAGGGCCAGCGTTTGGCTGCGCCTGGAAGACTCCATAACGAGGCTACCCGAGAGCATTGCGACAATGAAAGTAAACGCAAACCCAAGCGGGTAAAAGCCGACCCAAAGCCCCCAATCGATGTAAAAGCAGGCGACGAGACTCGCGCTTAGCATCAGTATATAAATCACCATCTGCACCGCGCGCCTGCGGCTGATCTCGCGCCATATATCGTGCGCAACACCGAGCCCCCAAATCAGTACAGCCGCCATAATGCCGTACCAAACCCTGGCCCCGACACCCGGTTCGCCGACCAGATAGCTAAGCCCTTGCAACGCCTCGCTGTCGAACTGGACGCGGTCGATAACTCGGTCCATATGCAGCGAGAACCCACTCGTGTGATTGCCGATGATCATCGCCAGCATAAGCGCAGATGCGAAGGCGAGAACTCTTAGCGGATGCGGGCGCGACAAGCTTTCGAAGGCGATAAAAAGATAGGCGGCAATCAAACCGACGGTGGCGAAGTCCATCTGCCAAATAAGCGCCGAATGCGATATTTGAATCGAGGTTGTTTGGTAGTAGACCGCGGTGGAAATTTGATACCCGGCACCGGCGAGACTCAAAAGCGCCAGCGAGCCGTAGGCGATTTTATTATTGAGCTTTCGAGCCACGACCGTCACGGATGCCGTCACTATGGCGGCCACAAGCATATAGCCGGCCGTGATATAGAACATCGATACCACTATATTAAAGGAATAGTCCATCGGAACCGTGGCTGCTGGTGGCTGTAACTCTTTAACCATAGCCGTTTAAGCGCCATTCGACCACCCGAAAGCCCCGACGCCACCTGACCATTTCGGGGGTGTTCGACCGCTTAACGCAGTCGTATTCGTCCGTTCACTTGACATCGTAGGCAAGAAGCCGCGTCAATTTTTTGATCTTCCAGAAGAACGTTCGCGGTCATTCAAGAAACCGCCAATAATCCATCAGCCGCGCTGGATACGCGCGCTTTAGGCGCCCCGCACTTGCACCGACCTCCACTACAAAGTAGGTTTTCATCGCGTAAAATTTGCCGTATATCCGTTAATTTACGCGGTCGTCATCCGAACCCATCTATCGGACGAATGCCAGGGATTTTTCGCGTTTGGGCTTCTACACTGGAGTTACCTATTGAGATTTTTTGGCCATATGAAACTGTTGTACGCTTTGGCACTGCTATTGTTTAGCGTTCCGACTCTTTCGAAAGCGGAGTCGCGCATTTACATGGTCGGAAAAATCAAGATATTAGCGACCACCCACACCCAGGTCGTCTTGTTCTACGACCAAGGCATCAGCTCTATGCCGGATTGTCAGAGGGAAATTCAACGGGGTAATCACGGCCAATGGCGCTACTATCACCACAAGTTTTCCAACCCGCACGGTTATCAGCAACGAATTGATTATTATTGCGTGCAATCGGATGTGATAGCTGACCCTTGGTACGACCGTGCAAGGTTTGATTTCATTTATAAAGTCGACATCCGCGACACGCGCATGCGCATTTCAAAACAAAACTCTTACAGCGATTGCCTTTCCAGCGTCCGCCGCGAGGTTACCGATGAGACCAATCGGTTCTTTTGCGCCAAACTCAGTCAAGCCATCGACATGTAATCGCGCGTAGCGGTTTCCGCTTCCGGCGTTCAATTTGTTTTCAATGGACCGTTTATTTTGCATTACTCACCGATTAAAAAACCGGACAGCAAGTTCAACCGCCATTGGCCGATTGCGCTTATTCTTCTGGGTGTAGCATTGATGTTCACGATTTTAGGAGCGCTGTTGGTGAATTGGATGAAAATACACAAGCCCGCAGAATCCGATTTGCGCGCAGATATCTTCGCCTCGGCGCAAAGGGATTTTCAGCAAATTCCGTTCGATATGCTCGATGCGACTCACTACTGCGAAACGCATACAAAAAACCGGTTTGGCGAGGACCTGGCGCTCACTTATGTCGATGAGCACTCAACCCGGTTCGACGCAGACAAAGGTTTGTATAAGGTGTTTATGGTCGCGCACATAGGCAGTCTGTCCGAGTATAAGAAAACGGCCATCTATTGTTTTGTCGATAAGTACCGCTATAAGCTTACGCACTACCGTGCCATAGACGCCAAAGAAAACAGTATATTCTCGCACGCTAAACGTCTTTTTGGGCGCTGATACCGAACCTTAACCGTGCTCAGCCGCTATTGTTTTTGCTTTAACAAAATCGGTTTTGCCGCTGCCCAACTTCGGCAAGCTCGCTATTTGTACCCATTTATCCGGTAACGCCAGAGCGCCTTCACTTTCGCGCAAGCGCGCCCGAAGCGCCTCGACATCCATACTCCCGGTATAAAGCGCCACCAGTCGCTCACCTTTTTGATCGTCTTCTATGGCGACCACCAGAATTTCAATATCCGACTGGGCAAGCGCGTTACGGATCTGCGCTTCGACCGCGCCAAGACCCACCCACTCGTCACCGATATTCGCCAAACGCGAATAGCGCTCAACTATGTACAAAAAGCCCTCCTTGTCGAGGTAGCCTTGGTCGCCGGTTGCGTACCAACGCATCTGATTGAGATATTTGATCACGCGCGCGGTGTTCTCGGCGTCGTTCAAGTAGCCTTTCATTACCTGGGCGCCGCCAATCAAAATTAGGCCTTTCTGGCCCGTCGGCAGCGGTTCATAGGTTTGCGGGTCAACCACCAAACAGCTGCTGCCCGGCAGCGGCATACCCACCGACCCGGGCTTTTGGCCGCGCTGAACTTTAAAGGTTTCGGTTTCCAGTTGGTCTGGCAAGTTCACGCTGGCAACAGGCGTGGTCTCTGTGGCCCCGTAGCCCTCGAGAATGTTTTTATTGAATTTACCTTGAAAGGCGGCGCGCGCATCCTCGCCGAGCCTTTCCGCGCCCGCCACCACCAGACGCAGGCTCGCAAGCATCAACGGGTGGACCTTGTCGTTATCCGAGAACGACCGCAAAAAGGTCGAGGTCGAACACAAAAGCGTCGCCCGATAGCGGGCCATGGCCTTGGCCGCGCCCAGGGGGTCGGTAGGGTCTGGGTGGCAGATCATCGGGCAGCCCTCCAGAAGCGGAAGAAACTGTGTAACGGTCATCCCAAATGCGTGAAATAACGGCAAATTGGCCATGACCGCATCGTCGTTTTCTATGTTGAACACGTCCGCTATTTGCTTAACGTTGGCCATTATATTCATGTGCGTCAGTTGCACGCCTTTGGCAGTGCCTTCGCTGCCACTGGAAAACACTATTGCGGCAACCGCGTCGGCTGGACAC
>CAZING010000098.1:0-11141 GCA_964540505.1 uncultured Cellvibrionaceae bacterium
TCAACTGCTCGCAAAGCTCCAACGACGTGATTCCCTCGGCCGTGCACCTGAGTGCATTGCAGGTGCTTGAGGTGAAGCTGTTGCCGGCTTTGCGAAAGTTGCGCCAAACGATATTGACCAAAGCCGAGCAGTTGGAGACTGTGGTCAAGACCGGGCGCACACATTTAATGGACGCGATGCCGGTGACTATGGCTCAGGAGCTCGAGGGCTGGGCCGCGCAGGTGCAAGCGGATATCGAGCGGCTGTCGGAATGTCGGACCCGCTTGCGTAAAATGGCGCTTGGCGGTACCGCCGTGGGCACGGGGGTCAACGCGCCGAAAGAATTCGGCACACGTGTTGCGAGCGTGCTCTCGAGGTTGACCGACCTCGAGCTGCAGGCGAGCGACAATTATTTCGAATCGCTTTCAAGCCAGCAGGCGGCACTTGAGCTCTCGGGGCATTTGAAAAACGCAGCCGTCGGTATGATGAAAATTGCCAACGATCTGCGTTGGATGAACAGCGGCCCGCTCGCCGGTCTCGGAGAAATCAGTTTGCCGGCATTGCAGCCCGGCAGCAGCATTATGCCGGGCAAGGTTAATCCGGTGATACCCGAGGCCGTCGCTATGGCCGCGGCACAGGTGATTGGCAGCGATGCCACTATCACCATCGCCGCGCAGTCGGGCAATTTTCAGTTGAATGTGATGCTGCCTGTGATCGCCTGGAACCTGCTGCAGAGCCTCGAATTGCTCGCGAGCAGTGCCCGGGTGTTGGGCGAAAAATCGATCGATGGCTTCACCGTCAACCGCGAAGCCATCGATAAGAATTTGGCCAAAAATCCGGTGCTGGTGACCGCGTTGAACCGCAAAATCGGTTACGCAAAAAGCGCCGAGATCGCCAAACAGGCCTACCGGCAAGGCCGTCCAATTTTGGATGTAGCAAAGGAGATGACCGACCTGGACCCCGCGCTTCTAAGCGCGCTTTTAGACCCGAAAAATTTAGTGAAATAATTTCAGAGGAGCCGAATCATGACCATTGAACATAAACATAGAAACTTGGAATATTTGCACACTTTGATCGAGCAGGATCATATCGCGATGCTCACCACTCGGACCAAACAGGGCTATCTGCGCAGCCGCCCGATGGCCACAGCCGATGTCAGTGAGCGCGGCGAAATTTTCTTCTTTACCATGATGGACGCGGAATTGGCCGATGAGTTAACCGATAACGACTTTGTCAATTTAAGTTACACGCGTTCGGATCAAAGCGATTTTGTGTCCGTCTCGGGGGTCGCGCAACTGGAGAAGAACGAGTCACAAATACACAGCCACTGGAAAGAAAAATTCAAAAAATGGGTGCCAGAGGGTGTCGACAACCCAAACCTGGCGCTGTTGAAAATTACCCCTTTGGCGGCCGAGCATTGGGGCAGCAGCGCCGCTAAGGGTTTTACTCAGCTATTTTCCAGCTCGCAATCGCGCGCCGAGCACGTGCACGAGTATCTCGACTGAGCTTAACGCGCGCGGCTGCCCTTAGTCGCCAACGTTTAACCCGGCCTACCAGTGGGTCGGGTTATCGGTTGAGCTCGCAGTCAAGAGAGGTTGACGATCAAATTGTTCTGAATTAAAAATTGCATGGCGGCGACCGGCTTGAAGCTTTTATCAATTTGATTGGCGCTATGAAATGCGTTTTGGAGCGTCTCTCCGGCGTCGAGCTGATCGAGCGCGTGGGCGAAACCCGAATCGATTTTATGCACCTCGACGGTCAGCGCCGGTCGCACTATCACAACATCTTGAGGGGTGTGATATTGAATTGACTTCGGCGGCATGGGCGAATGGTGCATGCGCCAGATGTCGTGGACGGCGTAAGCCGACGAAAACCAAAAACAGGCCGGGTGCAGCTGCAGGCGTTTGCCGGCAAGTACCTCCGGCGCCAGCTCGGTGAAGACTCTGGTTTTAACTGCCTCGACGTCAATCGTATGAAACGACTTGTGGTAACCGAGGTCGAGTGTCGCGATATCGGGTAGAAATGAATAAGTTTGTGTGTGCGGTAAGGTCTCTGCGAAGTAGGCGAAGGCCTCTACCGACTCCACCGGGTGAGGCGTGTTCGGCAAATGTTTGGTGAAATAGCTCGCTGCGGCGTCCTGAAATTCCTGTTCGCCCATTACCCGAGCAACCGTGGGGTAAATGGCTTGCAGTTGTGCCGTCCAAGCCGTCAAGGCTCGTGCCCGCGCGGCGTCGTAAAAGTGCATCGCTTGTTCAGGGTCGGCAAAATACGGCAGCGATCGAGCCTGCGATGCGTCGCGCTTTTGGGTAAGCAAGTTGGCCGCAAACTGCTCTTGAAAATCTGTCAGGCTCACCTTGGCATCCCTCGGGCCTTGATCGGAAAGGTTTCAAAAAGAATATCGTCGGTTTGTTCGACAAGATCCAACAACGCGGCAAAGTCCTGCAGGTTTTCGCTCCAGTGGATGCTGGTTGAAGGCGCTTTTGGCAACCCGGCTAAAACCGCCTGGTACAAACGCCAGAGCGGTTTACTTATGTCGCCATTGGGCTCGTCTACCATCAAAATATTTTCTGCGGCGGGGTCGAGCGGTTTTTGTCCGCCTAGGCGCAACTGCTGCACCGCCGCAAGCGGGTAGTCCGAAAAATCTTTAAAGGCATCGCCGTGGAAGTTAAGGCTGCTGATATACAGGTTGGTGACGTTTAGGCAAACACCGCAACCGGTGCCGCGGACAAGCTCCTGAAAAAACTCGGCCTCGGTGTAATCATGCGGTTGAAGGGGTATGTAGTGGGCTGGGTTCTCAATCAGGATTCGACGCCCTAGGGCCTGCTGCACCGTCTTTATGTTCAAGCTGACCTGATCCAACGCTTCGTCGGTATAGGGCAGCGGCAGCGGGGTTTTGAAATAGGCGCCTTGCCATCGCGTCCAGCAAAGCAGTTCGGTAAATGCGCTCGGGCGGTAGATCTCAAGAAGCCGGCGAAGATCGTTCAGGATGCTTTCGTTGACGCTCTCGGCCGAGCCAATCGACAAAATACGACTGTTGATGCCAATAGGGTAAATCTCACCGAGCTGCTCGAGGTAGTAATGTGGAGCGCCGCCAAGGCCCAGGTAATATTCCGGGCTCACTTCAAGCCAGGCGACCTTAGGTTGCGTGTTGAGTATTTCCTTATAATGCTGCGGGTTTAGGGTCGCGCCCGCCCGCCTGGGTAATTTTTCCATGTTCGCTAAGACCGTTACCTCTGGTTAGACCCCCCGTAGGGTTGTGAATCTGGGCTTCGCGCCGGCGCGGTTCGGTCCGTCTAAGCGCCGGCGCGAACCTTCGGGCGAACGAGCGCCTTCGACAGTGTTTTGTCGCGTTCTGTCACGATTATAGGCAGTTTGCCGAGCCTGTGTCTTGATCGCAATCAACGCCCGTCGCAAAGCGTTGGTTAAACGCTGTGGGTTTGCCCGTATTTCTTGATCAAATTGCGCGTCGAAGAGTCCCAGTCGCCCGGTATGTCGGTCGTTTCGATCGCGATGTTCACATGGGTCCCCAAAAGTTTGCCCAACTCAACGCCCCACTGGTCGTAAGGATTGATGTTCAACAGCGTGCCAATTGTGAAAACCTTGTGTTCGTAGGCAGCGACCAGAGCGCCGAGGGTCTCGGGCGTCAACAGCTCCATCAGCAGGGTCGAACTCGGTCGGTTGCCTGGGTGGACTTTATGAGGCGCGAGCAACTCTATGTCGGCATCGCTGTAATTCTGAGCTTTCAGCTCGGCTTTAGACGCCGCGAGGCTGCGCCCCGTCAGCAGGGCCTGGCTTTGCGCGACGCAGTTTGCGAACAGCAACCGATGCTGGTGCTGATAGGGGCTGTGAGTTTTAAGGGTGGCAATAAAATCGATTGGAATTAGCGCGGTGCCTTGGTGCAGTAATTGGTGAAAAGAGTGCTGACCGTTGGTGCCCTCTGTGCCCCAGACAATTGCGCCTGTCGGGTAGTCGACGGGCTCGCCCTCGCGGCTCACGCTTTTGCCGTTGCTCTCCATTTCCAATTGCTGCAAATAAGAGGGCAGAAGCCCCAGGTGCGTATTGTAGGGGAGAATGGCCTGAGTGGTTGCGCCCATAAACTCGCTGTACCAAAACATCAGCAAGCCCATGATCGCTGGAATGTTTTTCTCCAGTGGCGCGGTGGCGAAGTGGTTGTCCATCGCGTGGGCACCGGCGCGCATCCGGTTGAAATTGTCCATGCCGACAGCAAGAGCTATGGGCAGACCGATCGCCGACCAGAGCGAATATCGCCCACCCACCCAATCCCAGATCGGGTAGACGTTATCGGCGGAAATGCCAAATTCCACGGCTTTATCGACCTTCGAGGAGATGGCCACAAAGTGGTTGGCCAGTTGGCTTTTCGGGCAACCGGAGTTGAGCACCCACTCGCGCGCGCTCAGGGCGTTCTCGAGGGTCTCCTGGGTGGAAAAGGATTTGGATGCAACCAAAAATAAGGTGGATGCAGGGCTCAGCTCGCTTAACAGGTCGGCAAGTTCGCAACCGTCTATGTTGGCCACGAAATGCACTTTCACATGCTTGGTGTGATAGGGGCTTAACGCTTTGGTAATCATGCGCGGGCCGAGATCCGAGCCGCCTATACCGATATTGACGACATCGGTAATTTTTGAGCCTGTGTAGCCGAGCCACTGACCGCTGTGGACCCGCTCGACGAGCTCGGCCATCTTGGCCAAGGTGTCGGCCACGGCTTTTTGCTCGTCGGTTTTGGCTTCGCCCTGGAAGCGCAAGGCCGTGTGTAAAGCGGGGCGCCTTTCAGTATTGTTCACAGGCTCACCGGCAAGCAGCGCCTTTATTTTGTTTTTAAGGTCGGCCTCTTCGGCAAGCTTTACAAGCAGTGCCATGGTGGTTTCGTCAATGTGATTCTTGGAGTAATCGAAATCGAGCCCCGCGGCCGAAACACTAAATCGTTCCGAGCGTATGCCGTCTTGGTCAAACAGTTGCGCAAGAGTGGTCGCGCGCCATTGGTCGCGCTGCTGCTCGAGCGCGGCCCAAGACGGGTAAGCTTCAGATAATTTGCAATAAGACATAAAAACTCCACAATTGGGTGTTCGATTTCAAATGTGCCGGCCGGCAACGCGTGCGATACTCGGCGACGGCCGCCTGCCAATAAAACCCGGCGTGTAATCGGTTGCGCGAGTTCTTTGGCCCGCGTAGGTGCATTAGAAAGTTCGTGCGAGTGCAAAATCCGCCAGTTCAGACATGGCGTCCCTGTAGCGGTTAGCCGGCATTGCTTGCAGGCATTGCTTCGCTTTGGCGATCTCTTTCGCTGCGCAATTGGCGGTATAAGCTAAGGCGCCCGAATTTCGAACGATCGCCACCACGTCATTTAATGCCGAGCCGTCGGCGCCGGCAATCGCGTGGCGAATCAGATCGGCTTCTTCGGCGCCCGCGTGTTCCATCGCGTAAATCAAAGGCAGCGTCGGCTTACCTTCGGCGAGATCGTCGCCTATGTTCTTGCCGAGCGAGGCTTGCTCGCCGTCGTAGTCGAGCACGTCGTCGACAAGCTGAAAGGCGATGCCCAAATGTCGCCCGAACCGCTCTGCGGCTTGAGCTTCCGCGCTTTGCGCGCCGGCACAGACCGCGGCACCGGCGCCGGCGGCCTCAAACAGCGCCGCTGTCTTTTTATAGATAACCGCAAAGTAATTGGCTTGTGTGACGCTTGGGTTTTTGGCATTGACCAACTGTTGCACTTCGCCTTCGGAGATGACATTAGTTGTGTTGGACAATATACGCATGATCTCCATCTCGCCCAGTTGCACCAACATCTGAAACGCGCGCGAGTACAGAAAGTCGCCGACCAGCACGCTGGGCGCGTTGCCCCATTTGGCATTGGCGGTGGCGCGCCCGCGGCGCAGGTTCGAGACGTCGACCACATCGTCGTGCAGCAAAGTTGCGGTATGGATAAACTCGATGATCGCGGCGAGCTTAATGTGTTTGTGCCCCGAATACTCGAGGCAGTTGGCGGTAAGCAGCACCAGCAGGGGGCGCAGCCGTTTGCCGCCGGCTTCAATGATGTAATGGCCGATGTTCTCCACTAGGTCTACTTCAGAGTGAAGTTCGCGCACAATCTGGTCGTTGACCCTAGTGAAGTCCGCGGCGACTGGCTCGTGGAATGGCAGCATGGTATCGGATCTATATGACTAAAGCGGTAGGATGCTATGAGGCAGCCAAGGGCCTGTCAAGGCGAAATGAACACGGGCGACCTTCGCAAGCCTCTTAACGGGGGCTGAGGCGTAACCCCGAATGCGCTTCAAAGGCGGAGCACGCCTAGTAGCGCGTTTGCGTTGTTAATGCGGTGCGTAACCCAAAGCGCCCGGTCGCCATAGCCCGCTCCTTAGTAGGGGCCCTAGTATCAAGTTTGAACTGCGACAATAGCAGAGGCGCATCGAGCGGCGCGTTGATCACAACCGAAGCTTTCAAGGCTCGCCGGGGCGGCCCCGAAGGGTGGGCCTGGCTATTGTCAGGTGCCAACATCTGCTGTATAGTTCGCGACCCTTCGAGGGCGAGGCCGTGAAGAAGTGTGCCGTTTTGGGCCATTCTTTTTAAAGGGCTTTGCCGTTACGGGTTTAGGGGCACGACGCAAGCTGTGCGGCTTTCGCCAATGGGGGTGGGGCCTAAAACTCAAATTCGAGTGCTTCGCGACGTCCAAAATCAATTTGGAGCAAAACATGTACGCAGTAATCGTTTCGGGCGGTAAACAACACCGTGTAGTAGAGGGTGAAATTCTACGCTTAGAAAAAATTGAAGCCGAAACCGGCGCCAAAGTGGAATTCGACCAAGTGTTGATGGTTGCCGATGGCGACGATATCAAGCTGGGCGGGCCTACCGTCAGCGGTGCGCTTGTGCAAGGCGAAGTGGTTAGCCACGGTCGTGCCGATAAAGTGACGATCATCAAGTTTAGGCGTCGCAAGCACCATATGAAGCGCCAAGGGCATCGTCAGTGGTACACAGACGTCAAAATTCTAGGCATTAACAGTTAAGAGGATTCATCATGGCTCATAAAAAAGCTGGCGGTAGTACCCGCAACGGACGCGATTCCGAAAGTAAACGCTTGGGCGTTAAAGTATTCGGTGGCCAAGAGATTGTGGCCGGTGGCATCATAGTTCGACAGCGCGGTACTCGCTTCCATGCGGGTTTAAATGTCGGGGTCGGCAAAGACCACACGCTTTTTGCCAAGTCGGCAGGTTCGGTTAAGTTTGAGGTGAAAGGCCCAAACAACCGTAAAACGGTAAGTGTTGTGACAGCCTAACAGGCGCCACAAACGAATCGCAAAAGCCCTGCCCACAAAGCAGGGCTTTTTTCGTTTAATATGCGCTGGCAAAGTACAGTGAGTAATCGGGTAAGTCGGTGCGCTCAGTCGTCCTTTTTATTTTTTCTAAAAGCGGTGCATCAACCCCGGTGAGCGGGTTTGGGCGCGCTCAAAATGGTAACCCAGGTTTTCTATGAAATTCGTAGACGAAGCGTCGATATACGTACAGGCCGGTAACGGCGGTTCCGGTTGTTTGAGTTTTCGGCGAGAAAAATACATTCCCAATGGCGGTCCCAACGGCGGCGATGGCGGCGATGGCGGGTCTGTGTATCTGGTTGCAGACGAAAGCCTGAATACCTTAATTGACTTTCGCTATAAACGCCGCTTCATCGCCCAGAACGGTGAACCGGGTAAGGGCTCCAATTGCACCGGAAAAAAAGGCGACGACCTCGTTCTCGAGGTGCCGGTGGGCACCAGTGTGATCGACGAGGAAACGGGGCAAGTGATTGGCGATTTGCGTGAACCCGGCGAACGGCTTCTAATAGCCCAGGGCGGCTGGCACGGGCTGGGCAATGCCCGCTTCAAATCCAGCGTCAATCGTGCGCCCCGGCAAACCACGCCCGGCAGCGAAGGCGGCAGGTGTCAGCTTAAGCTCGAGCTTAAGGTGCTGGCGGATGTCGGCACCCTGGGCTTGCCCAATGCCGGCAAGTCCACTTTGATTCGCGCGGTCTCCGCCGCTGAGCCGAAAGTGGCGGATTACCCCTTCACCACTTTGGTGCCCACGCTCGGCGTGGTGCAGATCAACCGCCACCGCAGTTTTGTGATCGCAGACATTCCCGGCTTGATCGAGGGCGCCTCGGAGGGCGCCGGTCTCGGCGTCCGGTTCTTAAAGCATCTGACCCGCTGCCGGATTTTGCTGCACCTGGTGGATGTGGCTCCCGCCGATGGCGCCGACCCGGTCGATAACGCCAAAACCATTGTCGAAGAACTCGAAAAGTTCAGCCCGACACTTGCCAAGCGGCGGCGTTACCTAATACTTAATAAATCGGATCTTCTGCGAGAAGAGGACTGCGAGGCCTTGCAGCAGCGCCTTGTTTCAACTCTGAACTGGGATGGGCCGGTGTTTTTGATATCGGCCGCCGAGCGCAAAGGGACGGACGCGCTTTGCCAGGCGCTTCAAAACGAGCTCGAGACCATCTGGGAGGCCGAGCGCGAAGACCCACATCTGCTCGAACTCGAACGTCAGACCCAAAACCGTATGCAGACCGAAGCGCGCGAGCGCATCGAGGCTTTGCAGGAGCGACGAAAAAGCGCCCGGGCCGCCGCCGAACAAGACGACAGCGACGACGATGATTGGAACGAAGACGACTACGATGTAGACGTTGAATACGTCAAGTAAGGTGGCCGCGAAAGTGCACAATCGACGAGAGCTGTTGACTTTAAGTAAGCGCTGGGTGATAAAAATCGGCTCGTCGCTGCTCACCAATGACGGCAAAGGCTTGGATAAGGCAGCTATAGCGGTTTGGGTTAAGCAAATTGCCGATTTGGTCAAGCGCGGCCACGAGGTGGTGCTGGTGTCATCCGGCGCGGTGGCGGCCGGTATCACCCGCTTGGGCTGGCGCACGCGCCCGAGCGCTGTTCACGAGCTTCAGGCGGCTGCGGCCGTCGGCCAGATGGGCCTTATTCAAACCTACGAAGAGGCGTTTCAAGTTTACAATCTTGCGACCGCGCAGATTCTTTTGGATCACGACGACCTGTCGAATCGCAAGCGTTACCTCAATGCGCGCTCCACCATTAGAACCCTGACCGGCCTTCAGGTGATTCCCATAGTCAACGAGAACGACACGGTGGTTACCGAGGAGATCCGCTTTGGCGATAACGACACGCTGGCGGCACTGGTGGCCAATCTTATCGAAGCCGACACGCTAGTGATCCTAACCGATCAGCTCGGTATGTTCGACGCCGACCCCCGCAAAAACGCGTTGGCTCGAATCATCAGCGAGGCGCCGGCGAGCGATGACGCCTTGATCGCTATGGCCAGTGGTGCAGGTGCGCTCGGGCGCGGCGGTATGAGCACGAAGGTGCGCGCCGCGCGCCTGGCCGAGCGTTCGGGGGCGCATACCGTCATAGTCGGTGGGCGTATCGACAATGTCATCAACCGGGTGGCGGCTGGCGACAACATAGGCAGCCTTCTTTACGCGCGCGAAGAGCCGGTGGCGGCGCGCAAGCGCTGGCTTTTGGGTCAGCTTCAGTTGAAGGGCAGCGTTGTGGTTGACGACGGTGCCCAGAGGGTTCTGACCAACAGCGGCACAAGTTTGCTGCCCGTCGGCGTCAAAGCGATTCAAGGGCATTTCTCGCGCGGCGACCTTGTCGCAATCAAAAATGAAAGCGGTCGGGAAATTGCGCGAGGGTTGGTCAACTACAGCAGTGACGAGGCGGCGGTTATCGCCGGTCAGCCCACCCAGAATATCGGTGCGCTTTTAGGCTACAACGATTACGATGAGTTGATTCATCGCGACAATCTGGTTTTGCTCTAGGAATAGCCATGACCATTTTTAAACACCATATCAGTGCGATGGGCGCTTATAAGCCGCCCCTGGACGGGCGCGACGCCAGCCGGCACCTGTTGATGGATTTCAACGAGCGGACTTTACCAATTGCCGAGGTCATCCAGCAGGCGATGATCGACTATATCCGCAGCGGCAAACTGCAAATGTACCCGGCATACGGGGATATCACCCAGCTGTTGGGTGATTATTGCGGCGTGGCGCCCGAGCAGGTGATGATCACCAACGGCTCCGATCAGGGCATCGACCTGGTCATCCGTTCGGCGTGCCGGGAAGGCGATGAGGCGATCATCCCCGCGCCGAGCTTTCCTATGTACCGCCAGTGTTCAGAGGTCGAGAACCTTCGCATAATCGAGCCCGCCTATACGCTCGCCGGCGGTTTTCCGACCCAGGCGGTGCTCGATGCGGTCACCGAGCGCACGCGGTTAATTTGCATCGCCAACCCCAACAACCCGAGCGGCACCGTGGTCGCCCGCGAGGATATCGCCACCATCGCGCGCAGTGCCCCACAAGCGGCGGTGCTGGTCGATGAGTGTTATTTCGAATATCTGCGCGAATCCGTCAGCGATCTGCTGCTGGATCTGCCGAACCTTGTGATCACCCGCACGTTTTCCAAAACCTGGGGCATTCCGTCGCTGCGCTTCGGTTATGTGCTTTCGGCGCCCGAGAATATTCTGGCTCTGTTGAACGTGCGCGGGCCGTACGATATCAACCAGCTCGCGATAGTCGCGGTACGCGCGGCATTGGCCCACCCGAGTTATACCGAGGTTTATACGCAAGAGGTCATGGCCCAGGCGAAGCCGCTTCTAGAGGCGTTTCTTGAAGCGCGCGGCATTGCGTTCTGGCCAAGCGGCGGCAACTTCGTTTGGGCTTTCCCGCCCGAGGCGCTGGCTGTCAGCCGCTATCTGGAAGAGCAGGGTATTTTGGTGCGCGCCAAAGCGGACCTCGACGGCACCATGGGCCTTCGGATGACGGTCGGTACGGTGGCTCAGACCGAGCGGTTGATTGCGGCTTTGCAGGACTGTTTGTAGTTGAGCTTGGTCAGCCGCTGAAGCTTGAGGCAGTCGGGTTTGTCGCGCATCCGCAGGTTTAAACTGCGTGTCTTGATACCAGAGATCGTGTTGGCTATCGGCCTGCGACAGTTCTCTATCGGTAAGCCAATCTTGATGCAGAATCTGCCGAGCCAGTGCTTCTCCGCCCAAAGCGTATTGATAGGCTTGGGCGTTAAGCAGATGGTAAGACGTTTTACGAATATCGTAGTTAGCGCGAGTCACCGCACCGCTGATCAGAATCACCACCAGAGCAAAGAC
>CAZING010000099.1:0-1693 GCA_964540505.1 uncultured Cellvibrionaceae bacterium
AACCATCGTACCGAATACGGCCAATTGAACGCTGACGGCAATTACGATTTGACGCCACACGAAATCGCCAGCACATTGTCTTATCTGCTTACCGACTCGCTGCCCGACGCCCAGCTCGCCGCCGCCGCCGATTCTGGCGCGCTAGCGGATTATGCCGAGCGCGAACGCCAGGCACTGCGACTTTTGAAGCAAGAGGCCGTGAAATCCAATTTGGAATACACGTTGTTGTCCGCTTGGAATTTCGGCAACTTGTTCGGCAAAGCGAAAGACCCCGATACCTTCCCCGAGTACTCGGTAAACCTGGCATCGCAGATGTACGAGGAAACCCGTTTATTTTTGCGCAAACACCTTTGGTCGAGTGGCATTTCCAGTCTTTTGACCGGTCGCACCACTTTTGTTAACGGCGCGCTGGCCGACTTGTACGGCATTCCGTTCCCCGGCACAGACCGCAGTCAGTTCGTAGAAGTCCAGCTGAACGACGACTACCGGGCCGGCATTTTGACCCAAGCGAGCTTCTTGACGGCTTTCTCGCGTACCGACGAAACCTCGGTGGTCGCGCGCGGGTTGTTCGTCAATGGTCCATTGCTCTGCCTGCCCGACGTCCCGCCACCGCCTTTGGATGTGATCACAGAAATTGAAGAGCAACTGTCCTCGGGCGCAACCGAGGTGGAATTGGCGGACTACCGAGGCCGAACCGTGCCTTGTATGAATTGCCACAACCAGTTTGATGCTTACGGTTTGATGTTTGAGCAATACGACGCAATCGGCAAGCACCGCTTCCGCGATGCCCACGGCAACGACATAGAGTCACTTGCGGATTTAAATAAAATCGCAACCTTTGCCGGCATTTCTGTAGACGGCCCGGTCGAGTTTGGCGCGATGCTGGCCGAGCGCTCTGAGTTCACCGAGTGCGTTACCCGCCATATATTTGCTTACAGCACAGGCAATGGCGGCATCAACAGTAAACAGTGCGAAGTCACGAACATAACAAAAAATCTAAATAAAAATAGCACGTTGACGGATATTTTAAGGGGAGTTGTCACATCGCCTGCCCTTTCTACCCGAGTGGAGACATCTCAATGAAATCCTTTACTTTAAGCAGGCGCAAATTCCTCTCTGGCGTCGGAGGTGCGGTAGGGTTATCCACATGGCTGGGACGGGCAATCGCTCAAGAGCAAGGGATGGTCGACCCACGGCGGCTGGTGATACTGCAGCGCCCGGTAGGCACTATTTATCAACATTGGTGGCCGATGGGCAATGGCCCCAATCTTTCCAATTACCAGTTCCCGCGCATTTTGGCGCCGCTTAACGAGTTTAAGCAGGATATGGTCGCGTTTCGCGGCTTGGGTCTGCCGCACGGCGGCTCCGCCGGGGGTGGTCATGAGCGTGGTACGGTCTTGACTGTGACCGGGCGACGCTGCCCGAGCCTGTACCCCGGCAACGGCGGCGACGACCCTTATGCCGAGGGGCCAAGCGTCGACCAGTTGCTGCTGAACGGGTCGCCTTATCTTAAAAACACCGCGGTTCAGTCGATTCAGGTGTCCTGCGACCAGCGCGCTGACACACCGGGCGAAGTCTCTCCGCGTCACCTGTCTTACTCGGGCGCACGCGCGCCCATGCGACCTTATTACCAGCCGCTGCAAACCTACGACCGCATTTTCGGCTCTCTGGCCGGCGAAGGCGGCAACGGCTC
>CAZING010000099.1:1793-11026 GCA_964540505.1 uncultured Cellvibrionaceae bacterium
CAAGCCAACCACAGTTGGGATAATATGCCATGGTTGATGTTTGGCGGGCGCGATACCGGCTTTAGAGGCAACCAAATGTGGACCCACGGCGGCGGTAGGCCGTCGTCTGCTACCTCGAACAACCAGCGCTCCACCAACGATTACTGGATGACCCTGGGTAAGCCCTTCGGCTTCAATAACTTTGTGATGGGCAACGACGGCGCTATGTATTCTGCGCCCATCGACGGCATTTTCAGCTGAGGTTCGCGTTGATACAACACTGCCCCGGTGCCGGGGCAGTCGTTTGAATTATTCGGGGATTCCCCCGGTTCTGACCTGTGCTTTCATTTCTATGCGCCTTGCGCCTTGCGCCTGTGGGCGCGGGGCTTTCTGTCGATATACCCGTTCGATCAGCCACCGATGACGCTTTTAAGCGGCGTTTAACGCGCGCGCGCGTCTTGGGTTCGATGCAATTGTAAGGCGTAAACGAGAAAGGTTCGAAGTGGGCCGTTGCGCCAGAGCCAAGCACGCGAGGGGGGGCTAATAACCGCCTGGGCTGCCAGAAACGGGTCTTGCGCAGCGAGTTCGGCCATCAGCGACGGGTCGAGGTAGTTGAATATTTGATTGGCCTGGGCGCGCTCGTGCAAAAAGGCCAAGCCGTTATCGTCATCGTGAAAATTCTCGAGCGGCGCTATTTCATCGGAGCTGACATCGGTGATCAGCAATGCCTGCCCCTGGCTTGCCGTGAGTGCGGTAAGCGCACGCAAATGGGTGACAATTAAGGTCACCAAGCCCGCTTCGAAAAGTGGGTGGTTGTCGCCCATGACATGACGATAGCTCAGAAGTATTTGGCTTATCACGCAGCAAGACACCACGCAATCGAAAGGCGCCCCCAGCTTCTGCACCAAGGTCGTCACCGCGCTGTCGGGGAACGCCATCAGCGCTTCGGGGGTAACGGCCATTGCCCGCCAGGTTTCGAGTTGTTGGTTGGCGCCCGAGATATCGACCGGCGCGTGGAGGTGAATTTTCTTGATATGCGCCGCAGCCACGCGGTTGCGCGCGCGGGTGATTGCGGCGCGATCGATATCGACTAAGTGAATTTCGCGAAACCGTTGGGCGAGCCGATTCAGATCGAGATCGTAACAGTTGCCGGCACCCAACACCGCTAAGCGCCCGGTCTTGTCGCCGTTGGTGGCCAGGACCAGGTCGGTCTGCTGGCGACGGTGATCGGCGAACTGCGCATAGTATCGCAGCGACGCTTTATTGGAGTCCTTTTGCCGCTTTAGCTCATCGCGAATGGCCATAAACCGCGATGGGCTTAGTTGTCAAAAATGGTGGGCGCGTTTGCGGGGAAGTCCTGCCACTCAAGCGGACCGTGATCCATCATCGACGCCAGCATCGCACACCGGTGAGGTTCGATTTCGGGGTCGCATTTGTCGCGTTCGTTTTGCATCGCGCCGAATGAAGTGGCGCTGGTGGGGCGCAGCATTGTGGACTCGAAAATAATGTGATCCTCGTTAATTTCATAAGGCTTTTCGTTCGGGTGGCACAGTGCGCAGGTGGTCATGGTCTCCGAGAACATAAAACCCTTGTAAGGGGCCGCCGGGGTAAGTTGGCGGGTGACCGGAAACACTATTTCCCCTTTGGTGGTGAGCAGGCTGGTCTCGTCGACCAGGAAACTCATTTCCAGTAAATGGTCCTCGAGCTCTGCGGGCAGGACCGGGTCGTCGTTTTGATCCGCCGCGACCGTCAGCATCAATTTATCAAAAAAGAAAAACACCCGAGGGCTGCCTGGGCCTATAGAGGGCTGTGCGCTGAACGAGCTGAGCGAGGGGAAGGTTTTCAACGGGCGAGGCAGGCTTTCGACGAAACAGGGCAGGCTCAGTGGCTTGTCCATTGCGTTGATCCAGTCGACCACACTTTGAATATCGGTGAGGCTGTGGCCCGCGGGGGCAGTACAGGCCACGGGGCTTTCCATTTTGGTTTCGCTGCCGCAACCGCTTAGCGCGACGGCGAAACCCAGTAAGGCAATACGCTTTACCGATTGTTTGAAGTGGGCTAGTAATTTCATATCAACATTACTCGACGAAACAAAAAGGGGGCTTCGACCTTTGTCGCCGCTTGCCCACTGGATTATGGGGCCAGTCTCCCGCCAGCGTCCGAATAGATGGCGAACCCGCTAATGGTTGGGTTCTCGGTCAGCGTGGTCAAAGCAATAGTAAGTGTGCCGTCGCTGACATCCACGTCCTCTACTATATACTCAAAAGCCCCGTCATGACCGGATAAGCTGTAGATATCGAGCGCGTTTAACACTCTTTCGCCTTCCACGGTTACGTTAAATGCCCGCGCGCCAGCGGTTGAGTGAAACAGTTCGACAAAGTGCAGCACCACAGAGTAGCGCGAGTTGGTCACCGGCACATTATAGGTCACATCACCGTAGCGTTCGCTCTTATAGACCTCATCTTCGACCACACCGATGATGGGGTCGGTGGTCTGGTTCAGTTGGCCACCGGTGAAGTACTGATCGGCTTGATAGCGCACTTCGCCCATAGTGGCGGCGGCTGTCGAGCCGGCATTTATCGCAATGACCAGCTCCACTTCGGGGATGGGTATGCCGGAACTTGAAGAAGAGCTGCTGCTCGATGACGAGCTGCTGGAAGAGGAGCTTGAAGACGAGCTGGATGAACTTGAATTGCTGGACGAGCCGCCGCCGTTCGCGGCTTCGCCACCGCAGCCGACCACAAACAAACAGCTCAGTAACACTACCCCAACGGAAGAAAGGCTTTTTATCGTTATATTCATAGGTTCCACGCGTTTTTATTTTTTTGAATTAGCCCGCCCTCGCAACGCGAGCGGCGAACTCAATTTTGGATTTACGGATTCTCGTTGGCATTCATCCGACGATTGCTTCTGTGCGGCAGCTTCATCACTCGGTTGAATGCGTTCTATTCGTTTCCCCCGTCTGAGCGCGAATGGAGTGCGCCCAGTAGGTCATATAATTATGATATAACAGCAAATACCGTCAGCCCGGTCAATTCACAAGCGCCCCGTTTGTGATGAACTCTGCATTGAAGTTCGAGGCATGCGCGATTTGCGAGGGTTTGGTGTTTTCCGGTGCAATGGGCGAGCGAGTGTTTGTCGCAAATGCGCTGGGCACGTCTAGCTAAACGTCATGAGCCAGTGCAAGCTCCGGTGCCGAGCGGGGCAACCTACGCTGTTAACGCATTTGAAGCCCGCGCGTTGGCCTTGCGTCAGCGGCCCTCGACGCGCGATTTGGCCGACCTCGAAAAGACGTTTCGAGGCCGAAGCTGCGCAAAATAGCTCGGGTTTGTGCGGCGAATGGCACAGAGAAGAGAGTCGGCGGGTTGGTGAGACTAAAGGCGGCAAGCCAGGTGTTCGCGCAGGGCGCGAACTGGCCCATCTTGGGCGCGCACCCCCGACCTTCGCGTTCGGGGGTGCGGCAGACTTGCGCTTAGCGGCGGCGACGACGCGCCGATGCCGCGAACAACAAGAGACCTAGCAGGCCAAGCGTCCCAGGGTCTGTGGCGCCGCCACCGGTATTGCCGCTGCTGGAGCCGCCATTACCGGAAGATGAGCTGGAGCTGCTAGACGAGCTCGAGCTGCTGGACGACGAACTGCTGCTAGAAGATGAACTGCTGGAGCTCGAAGAGCTGCTGGAAGACGAGCTGCTGCTGGAAGACGAGCTGCTAGACGAAGAACTGCTGGAGGACGAGCTACTGGACGAGGAGCTGCTGCCAGGGTTGTCGCCTGTGTCCTCAGGTGGTGTGCCGTTATAGCCTTCTTGCCCTTCACGGGTCATGGCTAAAACGAGATAACCGTTGCGAATCACGACGTTGTTGAAGGCGAAATCCGCTTGGTTCTCTTCGAATGTCCAATCGGCTTTGCCCCAGCGATTGGTATCAAACGAGTTGAAATCGTCTCGCCAGGCCAACTCAAAAGAATTGCCGTTCCAGCGGTGGTACTCCACCCAGTTAACGAACATGAAAACGGGAAGAATATTGTCATTCCAATGGCCTACCCACTCCGGAACCTCGGGGGGCCAAAAGTTCAGGCGCAATTGCGCAGGGTTCATCATGTCGCGGGCCTGGCCGCCGGTGGTGGTGCGTATGACCTCGCCGTTGACGGACCACCTCAGCTGGTCTGGGCTCCACTCCAGAGTGAAGGTATTGTAGGCGTCGCCGAACGAGTGCGAGTGCTGATGCGTTTCTTCCGAGGTGTCTCGTTCGCCCAAGCCGGAGATAATATTGCTTTGCCAGGACATGGCGTTGTCTTTGCCGAACACCTCAACGTCTACCTCTTCCCAGAACACCTCGGGCAGCTCCGAGCCGTCTTTCCATAGGAAAAAGTTCGAAATAATGCCGCTGCCTTTGGCCGCGCGCATGCGAATCACGTATTTGCCGTACATTTCGGCATCGTGGGTGAAGATTTCGGCGGCTTTATAAGGCTTTGCCAGGGCCACTTCTGTGGCGCCTGCAAAGGCACACAGTAACAACGCACATTGAATAAATCGGTTTTTAAAAATTCTCATATATTGCCTCGCTTTTCGCTAACCTCTGCGTGCTCTGCATCGACTTTGAGTTAAACGACACCTCGGCGACCCTTGTATAAAGGGTAGCAGCGACGATAGTTTAACGATACCTTAGATTGACGGGCGCCGCGCACCGAGTAAAGTCTCAGAAGGCGTTCTGCGCATATTGAGACGGGCGCCGCGAGACCTAAATCACATTCGCCGTAGAGAACTTGTGGTGCGAGGATGAAGACCGTTGACGGTACGCCTGCGGCGATGTGCCCACCGCGGATTTGAATATCCGATTGAACGTGGCTTTGCTGCTAAAGCCTGCGCGTTGGGCAATTTCCATTACCGTGAGGCTCTCGAGCTCGGGGTTGTGCAAAAGCAATCGCGCTTCTTCCACCCTGTAGCGATTGATATAGCCGTTGAAGTTTTGCCTAAAACAACTGTTGATTGCCGTGGATACCTGACGCGGCGACAGGTCCAGAAGCTGCGCGAGCCTGTCGAGCGTGAGCTGCGGGTTAAGATAAGGTTTCTCTTTTTCGACCAATTGCGCAATTTTCTGCGATAGGGCGACCATCTGCTCGTCTTGCTCTTCTTGTTGGTCTTGCAAATGCGTCGCAACCGGCTGCGCTGCGACCACCGCCGGCGCGGGCGCTGGGGTAATCAGCACGGGCTCGGCGACCGTGGGGCGGACCGCTGCGGGAGACCGCTGGGCGGCCCGCAGGAACAGCGCCAGAATCAAGGTCAGGTCCATATAGTTCGAGAAGATGCCCATGGCGTCGCTGACGGCCAGTGGCAGCCATTGGCCCAGCACATGAGTGGCGAGTATCCAGCCCCAGAGCACGGGGAACCCGACAAACAGATACAGCCATTGTCGCGGTTCGCGCGCCGGCGCTTTTCCGGCCCGGTAACCGAGGTACGCATAGACGCAAAGCGCCCCGTAAATAACGGGTACAAATTTCTTTAACGTGAGGAACCACAGAAAATATGCGTTAGGCGCACTGAAAATGGCTTGCTCTAGAATAAGCTCGGCTTGGTAGTCGAGCGGGTGGCGAAAGCAAACCCAGTACAAGTAGAAAGGCGTGGCCAGCGCCGGTAGAAAATGAAGCATAAGAGCCGTGCGGGTGAGCTTTTTGCGTCGAAGCGCGGTTTGACAGTACAAGAGCAGCGCGGGCCCCACGGCAAAGGAGGCAAAGGCAAAGACCATGGGCAGCCACGGGTTTAGGGTAAAGGCCGCGAACTTGACCGAATCCCCCCAGAACAACAAGGTGTCGATTGATACGCAGGCGTTGAGAAGAAAAAATACAGCCAGCAGCGTGCGCGGCGCGCGATCTCGCGTGTTACTGGTTGCTGCGCGTGCAGCCAGCACCAGGCTCAGACCCGCGGCTAGCATCAATATAATGTCGTGGCTGTTGAACAGTATGTCTTTCATGCTATTTGTGCATGCTCATACACTGCGTCCGAAAACGTTTGGACCTGAATTGAGACTCATCGATCACCCCAGCTTGGCTCGACGAGTGAAAGGCCGATGCCAATTGGAGGTAACCGGATTTAGATTCCCAAATTGACCTACGGCTGTCGTTGATGGTCATCACATAATGCCGGCAAGTAAACCGAGGGCTGGTGGGTGTTGTGGGGCCGTTCGGCTTTGGAGCGGCGGCTAACGCAGCGTTTCGGTGGTGTGCCTGGATGTCGCAAGGCATGATATCAGGCCCGAGTGGGTTAAGCCCGAGCCTGAAAGTCAACGAAGGTTTTGTGGCAATAATAGGACAGCATGCGCTAAGCGGTGGCCCGCGCGCCGCTTCCGAGCGCAGGCCGTCGCTTGCCCGCCGGGACGGGCGTTATTCGAGATGCGTGACCGCGCCCAAAAACAGCACCGCACCGCTCGTCCGGTCCCGAATCAAATACAGGAAGGGACGGTTCACCGACGCCGGGGTCGGCACCGAAGTAGGGCCGCCTACGACCGCCGTCGCGGCAGCCGCTATGACACCGCCTTCGTGGACTTCAAGCAGCGCTTTGTGTCGGATGGCGGTGATTCTGAAATCGTCGCTGAGGCCCATGGCGCGAAAGTCGGCCGCGTTGTCAAATGCGTCGTGCATACCAAGCGCTCGTAACGGGTTGACCAACGAGACGTCGAACTCTCGGGTGAACTTCGGCAGCCTAACCAGCGCCTCGGTTCGCTCGGCCGCGTCGAGCGCGGCCGAAATCGCCGCCATGTCGTCGGCCGCGTCCAGATACGCGGTAAACGCTTCGGGCATTATAAAGGCCATTTCCAGCTGGCCACCTCGAAAAGGCAGAATGATCACCTCGGCATCATCCGTATTGGCTCGGTAAATCGCCGCTCGCGTCATCATGGTGGGCACTCTCGTGACGCTGCCGTCCAGGTTGGTGAAATCCGCCGGTTGGGTTTCTTGCTCATTAAACGGCGCACTCCACGGCGCCTTCAGGTAAATGGTATTGGTCAGCACCAGTTGGGTGAGCGAGTTGACGGTGCCCCTTGGCAGCAGGTCGGTGATCAGCCCGTTGGTCCACTGCTCAACCGCGTCATTGATGGCCCGGCGCGAGACGTCGGGCTCATTGCTGTAGTCCAGCGCATAAACGCCCTCGCCGTAATGGCTTGCCAAGGTATCTAAAAAGGGTTGGGCGGGCGGGTTGCCCAGTTGCGGCCATAGGGCGTTGACGATCTGTAACTCCAGTGCGTCCAAATCGCCGCTCGCGCTCAGTTGGCGGTCGCTCATCGCTTGCGTCAGACGGTTGAAGCCTGCGTGGAGCGAATTGTCCTCAAGGTTGAATTGCAGAGCTTCCGCCATCTGCTGTTTGGTGGTGCCATTGGCGCCTGCATAGGTCATTGCAAGGGCGCTGCTGATGCTCAAAGGCGAGACGACTATGTCGTCGTCGGTGCCCTCGCGCAATTGTTGCAGCAGCGCCAACGCAAACTGATTGTTGTCTTGAATCAGTTGCGCAAACGCTGCATCGTCAAGGTTCGGGGCTTGTTCGCGTTCAAGGGATGATTGAAAAAGGGTGTAGTTCAGTTCGGGATTGGTCGGCTCTTTATCGTCTGAGCCGCAGGCGGCAAGCAGGCCGCAGAGGGCGAATACAGGGATCAGTGCTTTCATCAGGCTATCCTTTACCGAGGGTTTATGGGGATAGGCTACGCCTTAATGGAGGGCGAATCCGGGTGCGGTTCGGTCTTTTACAAATTATTACAAAATCCTGCTTGTGCCGGCGCCGGTGGCGCAGTCTAGCGCCTTGTGCGCCCGGATAGATTGCGCGGTTTCTTGGCGTCTAAGGGACGCGAGCCGGCGGCTAAATCGGTGCGAGATGCCGGTTATCTGGCCGGCCGCAAAACGAACCGGGGCGCCCCTTTTTGACATTTGCTGTCAGGCGTCGTTCACCAGCCCAGCACCGGCCCGATTTTATCGACCAATTCGTTGGCCATGGCTTGATGTCCCGAAATTAACGGGTGCCAATCGCAGCCCAACTGGTTTTGCGGCGGATGGCTGACCTGTACGAAACGCACCTCCGCATTGCCCATCGCCTGTTGCTGTTCCGCGGCCGCTTGCATATTCGCCACAACCGGCGCCCAGGCGTCATCCGCCAGCAGGAAGATGGGCAGGCGCCCGTAGGCGTCGTTCACCTGTTGAATCAGGCCGTGAATCCCTTCGATGAACAGGCTCGCAGGCGGCGCCGGCTCAGTGCTGTAGTCGTTGGTGCCGAGCTTAATGACGACGGCTTGGGGAACCCAAGTAGTGAAATCCCACAGCAAACCGTCTTGGCTCATCAGTGTGCGATTGTAATAAGAGGGCACCGGGTCGGGGCTGGTGATGTCCGGGGCGCCGTAATTGCGCACCGCGCCGAAACCTGAAATGGCAATAGAGTGGCTTTCGGCGTTCAATGCCCGCGCGGCAATGGGCGCATAGGCGAAATAGCTGTTCTCGTAAGGCCTGTAAGTGCCGCCACAATCAAGCGCCGGCCCTTCGTTGCCGTAACCGATGGTGTAGGAGTCGCCTATGAATTCGATTTTGCGAGTGTGGGTTTGCGGTGTTGGCGAAAGCTCGCCGCCTTCGGGTAATTCCAAACCGAGAAAGCTTCCCGCGCCGAAATTGGGCCCCGTCCGTTTGGTGACCAATATCGTGTGTTCGCCGGGCGCCAGCGTGAGCGGGTAGCTCGCAACGCCTGCCTGGGTGGTAATGACGCTGTCGAGCTCACCGTCGACGAACAGATTGTAGTCGTTGCGACCGTCGTCAAATTTTAACTCGAGTCTGGGCGCGGTGACGTTGAACTGAATTTGGGTGTTGGCCCAATCCATCGCTGCGGCATCCGCGCTAAGCGCGACGCGGCCGAGATAGCGTATCGCGGCATCGTTGGGCGCGATGCTGCGCGGTTCCCCGCCCGACGAGCTGGAGCTGGAACTTGACGAAGAGCTGCTGGAGCTGGACGAAGAACTGCTGGAACTGGCGCTTGCGTTAGACGATGAGCTTGAGCTGCCGGTGGGGTTTGGCGAGTTGCCGCCACAGGCGGCCAAGCCCGAACTGAGCAGGGTTATCGCGCAAAGCGTAGAAAGACGAGACAAATAGGGTTGCATGGCTTAAGCCTGTTGTCAGCAGTTTAAAAAAGTGCGCTTCGGTTGACCGGTGCGCGGCGCCCGCGTTTGCGGCCAGCTTGCGCGTGTCTTATGATCACTTGCGCATGGGTTCGTCGGTCCCCCCGGGGGCGGCTC
>CAZING010000100.1:0-10937 GCA_964540505.1 uncultured Cellvibrionaceae bacterium
GCGAGCACTGGCAGCAATGGTTGGACGCCACACAGCAGCCCGTGGCACTGACGCCGCTGTTGCGGCCAAGGCCCTATCTCGGAATTACCCGCGCGCCGGTAGCGGACCGGGTCAAACGCGCGGGTGTCGAAGGGCCAGAGTGCCTGGCGCCGCCGCCCCCTGATCTTCTCGGCTTGGGCGATTAATGAATATAAATGGAGGCTCTATGAATAAGCAGGTTGACGCCCCGCGCGGGTTGGCTTCGGCGACTGTCAGCGAACCGAGCTACGCCGGGTTTTGGATCAGGACCTTGGCGGCGATTGTCGATACGCTGTGTCTGATGTGTGTGGTTATGCCGCTTTTGTGGGTCGTTTACGGGAAGTCTTATTGGCAGAGCGAACAAATGGTGCAAGGCAGCGCTGACCTTGTGATCCAATACGCGTTGCCGGCGCTCGCCATTATTCTTTTTTGGCTATACAAATCGGCGACGCCGGGCAAAATGCTTTTTCGGCTGCGCATAGTGGACGCGGCGACCGGCGCAGGTTTGACCAAAGGCCAGGCCATAGGACGCTACGCCGCCTATTACCTGTCGACACTGCCGTTGATGTTGGGCATTTTGTGGGTCGCGTTCGATAGCCGCAAACAGGGTTGGCACGACAAGCTTGCAGGTACAGTGGTGGTGCGCGACCCGCGACCTTAGGCCTTGGTGGCGCCGGTGCTCGACCCGACGCCACACCCGTTTGGCGACTTTGAGAACCCGAATAGCCTCCGCGCTGTCTCAACTGCTCGACCCGCGTCAACCGCCCGAATTGATCACAATTGCTGAGGGCTGTTGCCAGATTGGTGACATAGCCTTGCGGAAGGCTCAGGCACAAATGATGCTTTTTGGTCGAGCTACAAACGCGAATAAAAAAAACAAAACGGAACAGGTAGGTGCGTGGTGACGAAACGGACGGGCTCGATACCAACAAACAGATTCAAGCTTTCAGCTATGGGGGTGCGCCCATGGATCTTGTAAGCACAATGCTTCGACGCCCCGTTTTCGCAGTACTTGCCGCCTTGTTGATGCTTGGCGGCTGCAGCGATAAGGCGCCCGATTCGGCGCAAACCCCAATACCGCAAGCGGCCACCTCGAAGGTGCCAACGGCAAGCAACTCACCTGCCGCCGAGCCACGCAGCTTGCAAGTGCTCGATGTCTCAGAGCGCGAACGCAACGGCAAAAACGGCATAGCCGTGACCTTGTCAGTACCTTTGGCGAGCACCGCCAACCTGCAACCCTATTTCACACTCGAGACCGCCGCGGGCCAGAAAGTCGATGGCGCTTGGGTGTTGGGAGATAACCCCACACAAATCTGGTTTATGAATGTCGAACCCGAGCGCGAATACCGGGTGCGGGTCGACGGCACGCTCGCCACCGGTGACGCCAAAGCGCTTGGCGAAACCCATGAAAGCGCAGTGACTACAAGGGCGTTGCAGGCGAGTGTGAGTTTTGCCTCCGAGGGCTCTGTGCTGCCGCTTGGCTATATCAGCGGTCTGCCGGTGAATACCGTTAACGTCTCGGCAGTGGATGTGGACTTTTTTCGCGTGCGCGAGGCGTCGCTCGCCCAGTTTATCGAGCGGGGGCGGCGCTATGGGCGCGCGAGTTGGGCCAGCCGTTACCTGACCGAGCACGCCGATTTGGTCTATACCGCGCGTTTCGACCTGAACCCCGCTAAGAACACCCGAACGCGCATCGACCTGCCCTTACGGGAGCGGCCGCAACTGCAAAAAGCCGGGGTCTACCTCGCGGTAATGCGGGCACCGGGCCAATACGACCAACCGCAAATCACCTGGTTTTCGCTGACCGATATCGGCCTGCATCTGCGTCGATACGACAACCACTGGCAGGTGCGCGCCAACAGCCTCACCTCGGGCGCGCCGCTTGCCGATGTGCGGCTGCGCCTGCTGGATGCCAAAAGCCAGGAGCTTGCGAGCGCGCGCACCGACGCCCAAGGGCTTGCCGAGCTCGGTCTGCATGACCAAGCCGAAGCGGTAACCGCGCGCCTGCAAGAGCAGTTCACCATGCTGGACATTCAACAAGGCGTGCTCGATTTGTCCGAGTTCGATCTCGGCAGGCGCGCCCAGCTGCCGGTGGAATTGTTTCTTTACAGCCCGAGGGATGTCTACCGCCCGGGCGACCTTGTGACGGTTGCAGGTTTGATCCGCGACGGCGACGGCCGCGCGCTCAAAGCGCCAGTGTTGGCGGCGAGCGTACGGGCGCCGGATGGCAATATCATCAAGGAGTTTAAATGGTCGCCCCAGGCGCTCGGGTACTACCAGTTTGACTGGGCCTTGCCCGCCGGTGCCGCCACCGGTTTGTGGCAGTTGCGCGTCGAGGGCGCTTTGGCGCAGCCGCGCAACTTTGAATTTCACGTCGAGGAGTTTCTGCCCGAACGCCTGACGGTGTTTTTGGGCGAGGGCTCGAGTCGCCAGGTGGTAAGCTCGGCGAGCACAGCGCTTAAGGTGCCCATCAAAGCCGATTACCTCTACGGCGCGCCCGCGTCCGACAACCGCGCCAGCGCCTTTTACCAAACCCGGCTCTGGCGCGAGGCGGTGCCTGAGCTTCGCGACTTTCAATTCGGCCATGTGCTGGACGACCGATTCATTGCCCGAGACGATTTGCCAGACATTCAGTTGGACGCGCAAGGTGAAGGCGAGTGGCGGGTACCGGCGACTTGGTCCAATTCCGAGAGCCCGCTTGCGGTCAGTGTCACCGCCAGCGTCTATGAAAGCGGCGGACGGGCTGTGACCCGCGCGCATCAATACGGGGTCTGGCCCGCAGAGACGTTGATTGGCATTCGCCCCGAGTTTTCGGCAGATACCAACCCCAAGGCCAACTCTGAGCTGCGCTTTCAACTGGTGAACGCTACCCAAACGGGCGAGCGTCGGGGCGCCACGGGTCTTGAGGCGGTGTTGGTTGCCGAAGACCGTCAGTACTTCTGGGAGTACAACGACCACGAGGGCTGGCACTGGAGCTGGACCGAGAAAGAATACCCGGTGGCCACAAAAACCGTCGACATAGCCGCCGGCGCCACCGCCGAGCTCGATCTGAATGTCGCCTGGGGGCGCTACAGGCTGGAGGTCCGCAACCCCGAAACGGGTCGCACCGCGAGCCTGCGATTTTTTGCCGGCAACGACTGGTATTACGACTGGCAAAACGCCCAGGGCAGCGCCGCCAGTCGCCCCGACATCATCACCCTGGCGCTCGATAAAGCCAGCTACCGGGCCGGCGACACCGCCCGGTTGGAGGTCTTGCCACCCGCGAGCGGCGAAGTCTTGGTCATGGTCGAAGGCGACCGC
The DNA here is from genome assembly GCA_964540505.1 of uncultured Cellvibrionaceae bacterium. Taxonomy (GTDB): domain Bacteria; phylum Pseudomonadota; class Gammaproteobacteria; order Pseudomonadales; family Cellvibrionaceae; genus CAYZQH01. The sequence goes on from CAZING010000100.1 coordinate 3,319, forward strand.
CTGCTTTGGAGTGCGCGCCAGCGTGTCGAAACCAAAGGCGCGACGCTCGAAATTCCGATAGCAGACGATTGGCAGCGCCACGACCTGTACGTGACGGCCATGATGATTGAACCGGTTGGTACCACACCGCGCATTACCCCCAAGCGCGCCCTCGGCCTGTTGCACCTGCCACTGGCGCGAGACGCCCGCAAGCTGCCGGTAGAGATAATCGCCCCCGAGAAAGCCGAGCCGAACAACGAAGTGACGGTGACGCTGCAACTGCCCGAAGGCGGCAAGCCGCGCTACGCGACGCTTGCCGCTGTGGATGTCGGCGTTTTAAATATCAGCGATTTCGAAACGCCGGACCCATTCGCGTACTTTTTTGGCCAGCGGCGTTACCGCCCAGAGCTGAAAGACATGTACGGCGAGGTGATCGAATACACCGCCAACGCCGAGGCCCGCGAGCGCTTCGGCGGCGACGCCGATCTCGCCCGAGGCGGCGCCCGCCCGCAAAGCGATGTTCAAATTGTGTCGTTGTTTTCAGGCCCGGTGGCGTTTGACGATAAAGGCATCGCCAAGGTCCCCGTTCAGTTGCCGGATTTTAATGGCCGCTTGCGTTTGATGGCGACGGTGTTTGGCGAGGATTCGTTCGGTGCCGAAGACGCCGAGCTGACCGTGGCCGCACCCATAGTGGCGGAAATCGCACTGCCTCGATTTTTAAGTTACGGCGACCGCGCCGAGGCCGTGCTCGAACTGCAGAATATGACCGACCAGGCGCAAACGCTTCGGCTCGATATGACCGCAACCGGCGCTTTGGCGTTTGCCGAGGGCGGCGAGGTGGCGCACCAGTTACAGCTTGAGCCGGGCGCCAAAGCGAAATGGCCGCTGACCATCGAGGCGATATCGGCCTTCGGCCAAGGCCGCTTGCAACTTGAAGTCAGCGGCAAGCAAACCGCGACCTTCTCGCGCCAGTGGCAGCTGGGTGTGCGGCCGGCCTATCCGGCGGTGACCAAAAAGCTCGCACCAGTGCTTGCCCAAGGCGAGCGTTTGCGCCTTGGCGCGGACAGCCTGGGTGAGGTGGTCGCAGGCAGCTTGATGGGCGGCATTCAGGCAAGCCCAACGCTGAATCTGAACCCGCAAAACCATTTGCACGAGCTGCAGGCGTACCCTTACCGCTGCCTGGAGCAGACGCTCAGCCGTGCGCTGCCTTTGATCGCGCTCGACGGCGACCTGCAAGAGCGTTTCGGGCTGCCGCCACTCACCCAGGCGCAGCGGCTGCAACAGGTTGCCGAGGCGCTTGAGCAGGTGGCCGGCTTCGCGCGCCCGGGGGGCGGCTTCGGGCTTTGGGACAAACGCTCGCCCGAGGAGCACTGGTTAACCGTGTATACCGCCGACTTTCTGCTGCAGGCTCGAGACCTGGGCCTGGATGTGCCGGAAACCTTGCTGGAAGACACACTTAAGCGGCTCTCGACTTACCTTGAAAGCTCCGGCGCACTGATAGGCTCGCGCTGGAGCGAAGACCCGAAACACTACGCGTTTGCGACCCGCGCCTACGCCGGTTATGTGCTGTCGAAGGTCAACCGGGCGCCGCTTGGCGCATTGCGAAGTCTCTACCAGCGCGATTTTGATCAGGCGCAATCGGGTTTGTCTCAGGTGCACCTTGGCTTGGCGTTGCTGGCCGCCGGCGATCGCGTCAGCGCCACCGAAGCGCTGCAAAAAGCCGTCGAGCGCGAGGCCCGCCAAGCGCAGTACCTTGGCGATTACGGCTCGCCGGTGCGCGACGCCGCGCAGATGGTCTATTTGCTGCTGAAGCACGGTCAGTTCGAAACCCAAGCACTGGAGCGGGCTTTGGCGCTTCGCGAGCGGTTGCGAGAGCGCAGCTGGCTCAGCACCCAAGAGCGCAGTGCCGCCTTGCTCGCCGGGCTCGAACTCGGTCAGCGCGAGAGCGACGCCTGGCAGGCCGAGGTGCAGCTGGGCGAGGCGCACCAGCGTGTCAACCAAACCGGACCTTGGAGTCACGCGTTGACGGCCGAGACGCTCGCCGAAGGCGTGCAGCTGACCTCCGAAAGCGCGGGGCCTTTGTACACCGAGGCTTGGCTATCCGCCTATCCGGCGAGCCCGCCGGCGGCGGTCGACGAGGGTATTCAGGTCGCGCGCAATTGGTACGCCTTGGATGGCACGCTGGGCGCGCCGCAGACGCTGACAAGCGGCGAGTTGATGTTGGTTCATATTGCGCTTACCAGCGACACGCGTTTGGCCGATGCCTTGATGGTCAACCTGTTGCCGGCGGGCTTGGAGCTTGAAAACCAAAACCTGAGCCACGCGATTAAGCTTGACGATTTTAAGATCGACGGCAAATCCCTTGCGCAACTGCGTGAGGAAACGCCGCTTATTCACGAGGAGTTTCGCGACGACCGCTACCTCGCCGCGCTCGAGCTGGACCCGCACCGCGCCGCCCACTTGTTCTTTTTGGTGCGCGCCGTTACCCCCGGCCAATACCAAGTGCCGCCGGCTTTGGCCGAGGCGATGTACCGCCCGCAAGTGCGGGGCGTGAGTGCGACCGAGGCGGGCCTGACGGTTAAGGCAAGCCGGTAAAGCCGAGGCGGACCATGACCTCGGCAGGCCTTAACCACACGCTGCAAAAGCCCCGCAATGCGCGCGCAAGCACTGCGGCCCGGCTATGCCAAACGTTGTGCTAGGCAGCCGCCGCTCGACTGTCGGTCGCTGGCCGCGCGTGGCCACCGCGCTTATGTGCTGTGCGCTCTTTGCAGGCGCCGTGTTGCTGTTGCTCGATCGTTTCTTCCCTCTCGATTTGCCCGACCAAGGCGCGCTCTACAGTCAGGTGGTGGTCGATCGCAACGGGCGGCCGCTTCGGGCGTTTGCGAACGAGCAGGGCGTATGGCGTTATCAGATCGAGCTAGACCGCGTCTCGCCCCACTATCTCGAAGCCCTGCTCACCTTTGAAGACCGGCGCTTTTGGTGGCATTTGGGTGTCGACCCGCTGGCCTTGGTGCGCGCGGCCGGCTCTTGGCTTCGCCACGGCTACCCGGTGTCCGGCGGCTCGACCATTTCCATGCAGGTGGCGCGGCTACTGCACCCACACACCAAGACTCTTAAAGGCAAGGCGTATCAGATGCTGCGAACCTTGCAGCTTGAGTGGCACCTGTCGAAAGCCGAAATCCTAACGCTCTACTGCAACATCGCGCCGTTTGGCGGCGTGATAGAGGGCGTCCAGGCCGCAAGCTTTACCTACCTGAATAAACCGGCGAGCGAGCTGACCCGCGCCGAAGCCGCGCTCTTGGCGGTTTTGCCGCAAAGCCCCACTCGCTTTCGACCGGATTTGCACCCCGAGCGGGCGCGCCAGGCGCGCGACAAAGTCTTGGATCGTCTGGTGGAATTCGGCGTTTGGTCGGCGGCCGAAGCGGCCTACGCCAAAGTCGAACCGGTCTACGCCAGAGCGCATCGGATAGACACCCACGCGGGGCTGCTCGCCGAGCGTTTGCGGCGCAAGCACCAAAGTGCGGTGGTCTCGACCACCATAGAGCGCAGCTTGCAAGTGTCGGTGGAGGCCGTGCTCGGCCGTTATGTCGCGGGGCTCGCGGCGCCGGCGACCGCCGCCGCGCTGGTGGTGGATAACCGCACCGGCGATGTGCTCGCCTACGTCGGCACCGGCGATTTTGCCAACTTGGAGCGGGCCGGCCACATCGATATGGTGCCGGTGTTGCGCTCGCCCGGCTCGACGCTTAAGCCGTTCCTGTACGGCTTGGCGATAGACCAGGGCTTGATTCACGCGCAATCGCTGCTCACCGATGCGCCGATCACCTGGGGCGATTATCGCCCGGGCAACTTCAGCGGCGGTTTTCTGGGCCCGGTCAGTGCCACCGAAGCGCTGCAGCGCTCGCTGAACGTGCCGGCGGTGGACTTGCTGGCCCGCTACGGGCCGGTGCGCTTTAGCGACCGGTTGGCCAACGCCGGCCTGACGCTTGTCACCCCCGACGGCAAACCGAGCCCGGCATTGATTTTAGGCGGCGCCGGGGCGAGTCTCGAGTCGTTGGTGCAAAGCTACACGGCCTTTGCCAATGGCGGCCTGGTACGGCCGCTGCGCTTTACGCCGGAGGCGCCGGTGCACCCCGGGCGCTACCTGCTGAGCGAGGGCGCGGCCTGGGTGGTCTACGATATGCTGCGCGGTATAGGCCGGCCGTCGTCGGTCAAGCGTCTAAATACGATGCGCCAGCGCGACGGCATCGCTTGGAAGACTGGCACCAGCTACGGTATGCGCGACGCTTGGGCCATAGGGTTTGATGCCGATTACACGCTCGGGGTTTGGGTGGGCAGGCCCGATGGCAGCTACGGGGTCGATAACACCGGCGCGAGCGCGGCCGGGCCGCTCTTCTATGCGCTGGTGGACCATTTAATGGCGAAGCCGCGCGCGCTCGAGCGGCCGTCTTCGGTGAGCCTCGGATCGGTGTGCTGGCCGCTTGGCACGCGCGCCGAAAGCCAGGCGCCCGAGCACTGTCAAAAGCGCCTCGACGCCTGGCTGGTCGATGAGCTCGCGCCGGCGACCCCGCTCGAGCGCAACGCCCCTGTAGCGACCAACCCGCTGACCGTCTGGGTGAGCGAGGGCCACCAGTACCCGCCTGAATGTCGGCCCGACACCGCAAACCCTCTTGCGCTCGCGCTGTGGCCGGCGGCGGTAGAGCCCTGGCTCGCACCTCGGCAAACGCGCGCCGGGCAACTGCCGCCTCTGTCGCCTGGCTGCGCGCCTGGGTTAATGGACCAGCGCCCGCTTGAGATAGTCGATTTGGTCGACCGCGCGATTTTTCGCGCCCCGGGTAACCGCAGCGGGCCGGTGGTCTTGCGCCTGAAAACGGCCGGCGGCACAGGCCACCGACACTGGTACGCGAACGGCCGCTACCTTTTTAGCCACGCGGCGGGCGCCTCGCGCAACCTCACCCTCAACGAAACAGGGCCGTTGCAGTTGGTGGTGGTTGATGACGCGGGCAGCTTGGCGAAGCGCGAGATTGTTATCCGCTAGCCGCGAGCGCCGGAGACACTCGCGCATTCACGTCAACAAAGCTAATTCTAAAAAAACCGCAACAAGGAGACCGAGCGAGGCCTCGCTTATCGCCAAGCGGCCGAGAGACCGTGGTGTGAAGCAACCGTCGGGCGCGGCCTAGGCGCTTGCAACGGCGCGAGCGGGTGGCCCAACTCGCGCGCAGCCGGCCTTAGGCGGGCGCGGTCTCGGGCAGACGGCGAATGGTGTCTTTTAGGTTTTGCATCGAATTCAAGTGCAGGTAAATCAGCTCCAGCGCGTCGTTTTTCACAAGTTCGGCGAGCTGCGCGTCGGTCAGTTTCTTCAGCTTTTCGCGGCTGATTACAAAAAAGCCCGAAAGCGAACCCTTCTGACCGTCGGGGGTATTGAACTGGGCACCCATGGGCTCTAACAGGTCGAGTTCTTCAAGTTTTTTGCCGAACCAGAGCGTGCGCTGATAGTGCTCTTGGTAATCGCGCAAAAACGCGATGACTTTGTCCAGGTATTCGGTGTTGCCGCCGTCGCTGTTAAACAGTTTCTCGCCGGTGCCGTCGGCCTTGCAACCTGGGTAGGCCTCGTCTAAGCACAGTGTCAGGGTTTCGCCTTGGTCGGCTGTGGAAAACACGAAAGGATAGCGGCGAATAAACGCGGGTACGTATTTGGCCAACCATCGACCTTGGTCGTCGACGAACAGGTTCTCGCCCTTGCGCACCCCGAGGATCGCAATTGGCATTGCGCCTTCGGCGGTTTTGCTGAACACCACACTGAACTCGTTGGTGGCCGCGGCAAATTCTACGCCCGTCAAAGGCACAGAGTTGACGTCTTTGGCGAACGCAAAAGTACCGTCGCTTTGAATGCCCCAACTGCTGTGGCGTTGTTTGTTCAGGGGGACGACTTTTTCGTAAATCAGCATGGACTTGGTCATTAAAAGTTCCTTATAAGCCATTGGGGTTTCGACTGACGCGGTCGGGCAGCGCTGCGACTCACCCGTCACCTAAACCCGAATCCGCGACGGACCCGGATTAAAAAGACTGCATAAGGTATCACCCTCTGCGCTGGCGGGCACAATTTTCTGCCGCCGGTATGCGTCTCGTCCGAATGCGGCAGCCGGTCGGGGGCGATTCAAGGCAGTGGCGCCGAAGCGCTGCTACTATCAACTGGTAGGCCTTTGGCCGCTTCGTTCACAGACACAATTTGTCGTAACTTACCTATGCCGTTGCCTCGACCAGTCAAAACCGAGCCGATTGAAGAGGGTCTGGATCGGCTCAACATCACCCATCTGCGCCGACGCTTTTTGCAGATTAATGCCGAGCGGATGCTGCGCACTCGCAACGCCTTGAATCACCGTCAGGAGGTTTTTCTCGATGCCCTGCCGCTGTTGTTTCATTGCAATCACCCGATGCTGCCGGGCTACGTCTCCCACGCCACGCCCTGCGGCATCAGCGAATACAAACCCGGCAAGCGCGACCTGATCAGCGGCAAAAGCCTGGCGCGCAGTTTTTGTCTCACCGGCGGCCATCGCAGCGATAACATCTGGAGTATGTTCCTGATGGGCAGTCTTGGCACGCTCGCGCACACAAGCAAAAGCGACTTCGATGTCTGGCTGTGTCATCAGCCCGATTTAACCGAACAGATGCTCGACGAGCTGCAGGAGAAGTGCCGCCGCATTAGCCGCTGGGCGGCGCAGCTGCGCTTGGAAGTGCATTTCTTTCTGATGAACTGCGAGACTTTTAAAGCCGGCAAGACCCTGAGTTTGGATGCCGAATCGAGCGGCAGTGCCCAGCGCGCGCTGCTGCTGGATGAGTTCTATCGCACCGCGCTGCATATCGCGGGGCGTTTGCCGCTTTGGTGGTTTACGCCGGCCAAGCAAGAGCATCAGTACACAAGCTACGCCACCGCCTTGTTGGACAAGCGCTTTGTGCGGCCCAATACCACACTCGATTTTGGTGGCCTGAGTCAGATCCCGGCCGGGGAATACTTGGGCGCCGGTGTCTGGCAGCTTTATAAGGCCATAGCCTCGCCCTATAAATCGGTGTTGAAGCTGCTGACCATGGAGGCCTACGTGGCGGAGTATGACAGCCGCTGGCCGCTGGCGATGGAGTTCAAACAACGTGTCTACGAGGGCGAGTTGAATGTCGATGACTTGGACCCGTATCTCATGGTCTACCGGCGCATTGAAAGTTACTTAAACGCCTGTAACGAACCCGAGCGGTTGGAGTTTGCGCGGCGCTGTTTTTATTTCAAAATCGGTCGGCCCTTATCCAAACCCGCCCGCAGAAACGGCGTTTCCTGGCAGCGCCAGGTGCTGCAAGCGCTGGTCGCCGAATGGGGCTGGAGCGCAGAGCACATAGCTCGGCTCGATCGCAGACCATTTTGGAAGGCCTCGTTGGTGTTGGAGGAGCGCAACTTACTGGTGCGAAGCCTAAACGCCAGCTACGAAACGCTGCTTCGGTTCGCCCAGCTCAAGGCCACCGAACGGGCGATATCCGACCACGAGCTGCACATACTGGGCCGCAAATTGAACGCCGCCTTCGAGCGCCGTCCGGATAAGATCGAGCTGATCAACCCCGGCATCTCACGGGACATCTCCGAGCCGCTGTTGCGCTGG
>CAZING010000101.1:0-7039 GCA_964540505.1 uncultured Cellvibrionaceae bacterium
AGCGCGCGGAGATCGCCCGGGCGCTGGCGGTTAAACCGGAAATTCTTTATATGGACGAGCCGTTTTCAGCGCTGGACGCGCTGATGAGTTTGCATATTCGCATGGAGCTATTGCGTATTCTGGACGAAGACCGCCATACCGTATTGCTGATTACTCACGATGTCGAAGAAGCCCTGCATCTGGCCGACCGAATTATTGTGTTATCCCCACGCCCGGCAAAAATCCAGGCGGTGTTTGAGGTGCCCCAGGCGCACCCGCGCAAATTATCCGACCCGCAACTGCTGGTTATGAAAGAGCAAATACTGGCAGAGCTGGGCATCACCTTGACGCCCCCCGAGGCCGTCAACACGCAGGCTGCCACCTCGGAGCGTCTCGCCGAAACGGGCTCCTAATTGACCGACCATTAGGCGTCGCAGCAGCCTGCGCTAATGCAGGCCTCTAGGTATACACCGGCGACTCATTCGCAGGCCGGCCGCCGTCAGAGCCAAGGGCCGCCAACTTCTGCCCCGAGGGCTCTGACGGCGCATTGGCCTTAGGCGTTTGCGCAAGCGCTACCAGTGGACGGTGGCCCAGCCTCGGGCGGGCAACGCCAGTTGTGCTTTTTTGCCAGCGACGGATAAGGTCACGTCTTTGGCCTCGGTTTGGTCGTTGTACAGCACCGTGACAACGCGCCCATCCGGGTTCTGGAAGGCAAGCGCATCGCCGCCTTCAACGGCGATGCGGGTGGCGCCGGGCTTCACGTATTGGCCTATATGGCGAAACACATAATAAGCAGGGGTCAGCCGGTAAGTGCGGGCCTGCCGGTCCACTGTTATTAAAGTGTTTTGCGGCCATGGTCGGTCGGTATCCATATTGAAGCCGCCTGTGTCGAGCACCATATTCCAAGCGCTGTAAATATGCACGCCGGACTCAAGCCAATTCTTGATCAGGTCCCAGGATTCCTCGGCGTAGGCGTGATTGTTCGGGGCGATGGTTGCCAGAAAGTTGGTCCTGTCTGCGTCTTCCTGGCTGGTCGCCTTATCGGCGAGCCAAGGGTAATTTCCGCACCTATGTTCCGTTTGCATGACCAATAAAGGTTTGCCGTCTTTACCCGCAGTGCGCGCAAGTTCCGCCACGCGTGAATGAGTGCCCCATTGCAGGCCCACGCCGGTGATGTCGGCTAGCGCGTTTTCGGATACCGCATTCCAATAAGCGTCGTAGGTTTGGTCGTTGGACAGGGTCCCGTACCAGATGTCGGTGTCAAGCTGCGCGTTTTTTATTTTCGGAATCAAGTGATGCTCGACAAAAGTGCCCAGCGTGACGGGTCTGTCGGTGAACTCGCCATCGGCAATCGACGGCCCCCAGGCACAACTCGGGTAGCCCTGCGCCCAGCCCGGTTCGTTCTGCGGCTGAACATGGTCAATCGGTATATTTTGGTTTTCATACGCCTTAACCCACTCGACGAAGTAATCGGCATAGGCGCCGTAGTATTTCGGGTCGAACGCGCCGCGATCAAAAATCTTGTTGGTTTTCATCCAAGGCGGCGGCGACCAGGGGCTGCCCCAAAATTTCAGATCGGGGCGAATCGCCTGCGCCGCTTTAATGTAAGGAATCAAATAACGGTGGTCGCGCTCGATCGAAAAGTGGGTCATGTCGAGGTCGTCGGCCACTTCGTTTAGCGAATAACGAGTCAGCGCGTAGTCGCTCGCGCCCATGGGGATACGACCCCAAATGAAGCCTGTGCCTTCGTTGTCGTCGAACAGCGAACGCATCACCGCCTGGCGCTGGTCTTCGGTCAGTTCTTGCAGGGCGTCCCAGCCGGCTTCGTTGAAGGTGCCGCCAAGCCCGTGCCAGGTTTGAAATCGTTGTTCGGTATCCACCACCACTGTGGCCGCCTGCGTGCTTGTGGTGGCGTGCCCGGGTTGCCAATAACGGCCTTCTGCAGAAATCACCACCGACGGTTGCGATGCGCTCGGAGCGGTGTCGGTACCTTTGTGGTTATTGACGCTGCAGGAGACAAGCGTCGTCAGAGTCAAACATTGCAGGCCTCGCAGCCATAAGGTCGATACCCGTGACAGTGGGTTTTTATTTGCGTTCGCCATTGATCACCTCGAGTTTTGGCTCCGCCCGGTGCGGATTGGGGAAATTGCCTTCACGGCTGCCGGGAACTTTCTGTTTACACAAACCTTTTGCAAACCGGTGAAGCGAGTCCAGTAAGAAACGCTCGTAAGGAATGAATTTAATATGTCGGCGCTTGTCGATTTTTATTCTGCGCGGTATTTGGTTGAGGTGCTGGCTGAGCGCCCAAGCCTGCTCGTCGTCAAAGTGCTTAGGCGTATTGTCGCGCAAGTAAGCTCTTAGCCATTCCTGGTTGTCGGAAATGTGCCCGCCTATGCTTCGGTCCAGGTTGCGAAAACATTTGGCATCGCTCAGCTCTAAAAATTGTGCGGCAACTTTGTCGATATTCGTTTGACTGTCGGCCATTCCAGTTTGGTTCATAAGCAGCAACATGTGCTCGAGCCACAGAATTTTAAAATCCTCTTCGATCTGCGGCCAGGACGGCGGCGACGGGTACACCTTCATCAGGGTATAACGGCTGTAAGCTTCAAGCGCCATTATCAGCCAAGCGTCTGGGTTGTAGAGCGTGTATCGCGAAGCCCTCGGCTGTTCGCCTTCGAGCTGTTGCGCCTGAAATTGCCAGCTGATTTGCGTGCTGTGCGTGACAATGGGCTGAACCCCAGGGTTCTGGCCTTCTGTGTCGCTCAGTCGGGGCAGCTGCAAGCCCGTTAGCTTGGTGATGCGATTGGAGAGGCTGAATATCAAAGACATGTTTCGGCTTCAAGCTTTTGGAAGCGAAGGTTAACACCGCCGAGACATAACTGGAAACGCGGCCGCATTGACAGCCCAAACAAGCGGGTCGCCGAAACCTTTGGTAGCGGGGCCTCGCGCTGTTCAAAACGGCCGTAGTTTCTGTGGCAAAAGCACCTATGTCCGCAGCCGTTTGCGTCCAGCGCCGGATTCAGACACCAAAAGACCGGATCGCTACGGTCTTTTGGTGTTGCTCGCCGTGTCCGTTGGTGTGCGCTATTTAATTTTTGGGTTTTGTCAGGCCATTGACTTCCAGCCAGTACAGCAAGCTGCCAAACCATTTGTTGCTGGTGCGGTCGGGGTTGCCGAGACCAAAGCCGTGACCGCCGTTTTGGTACAGGTGCAGCTCCACGGGTACACCGGCGTTGTGCCAGGCTTCAATCAGCCCAAATTTCCCGTGAAACAGAAAGTCGTCGCTGGCGATGGCGACGAACATGGGCGGTGCGTTTGCGGGCGGTTCAACGGCCTCTAACGAGCCGTAAATAGGCGCAATAAAAGCGAGGTCTGCTTTTTTCGATTGCAAGGCGGTGGCCATGGTGAGCCCGGCCCCAGCCGAAAACCCGATCATGCCGATACGGTCGGTATCCACGCGCCATTCTTTCGCGCGCTTAACGATCATCGCATAAGCCGCTTCTACGTCTTCGAGCTGGTCTTGAACGTTGCGGTCGAGCCGCTTGGAGCTGTCGTTATCGGGTTTCCCGGCTTGCGCGAGACGCTGCTCCATTTCTTTCTCAAAATCCTCGAGTTTGTCGGCCGTGGGTTGAAGGCGATATTTAAGTACAAACGCGTTAATGCCGGCGTCGGCCAGCGCCTCGGCCACTTCCCAACCTTCATTGCCCATAGACAACCACATAAAGCCGCCGCCGGGCGCCACTATAACGCTTAAGCCATTGGCTTTTGCAGGGTCGGCAAGAAATGGGGTGAGCGTGGCCTTAGAGATATTGCGTGCCATTGGGTCGCCCCACTGGCGAAACCAGGATTCTTTTGCGGTTTGGCCTTTTACATCCCCGGTGTTAAGCGCTATGGCATTGGCTTCATTCGGCGCCTCTATCGGGTACATTTTGCCGTCTTGCGCGAGCGCGGCGGCGCTCGTGATACAAAGGACCAGAGCTGCGCACAAACTCAAAGTTTTTTGATGGATCATGAATTGTTCTCCGAAGCTTACGTATTTTATGAATACCGGTGTGCGCTAAACACGGCGACAGTGGTTCGCGCCTGGTGCCTGCAACACTCGTCAAGCCGAGCGCTTCCATTGGCTGAAAGCGGGTTTATGGTACTGCAAATTACCAAAGAGATTCGACCGCTATGGTGAAAACCCGGTCAGCACGGTTTTGCCTATGGTGCTGCCGCTCTCTTGCTTTATGTGTGCCATTTTAAGGTTGGCGGCGTTGATGGTGCCCAAGGTCTCGGTGAGCGTGGTGCGCAAAACGCCTGCGTCGACAAGCTCTGCGATTTCGTTTAACAAATGGTGTTGTTCGACCATGTCCGGCGTTTGGTAAAGCGCGCGGGTGAACATCAACTCCCAAGCCACGGTGACCGATTTGGTCATAAATTTCGAGACGTCGAAGTGCCCTTGGTTCACGATCAATCCGAGGCTGCCCTGTGGCGCTATAAGCTCGGCGATTTGCTCGCGGTAAGGTTCCGGGTCGGTCAGCACCGCCACGTATTTTGGCTGACCGAGGCCCGCGTGTGCCAGGCCTTCGCTTATGGGTTCGCGATGATTGATCACATGGTGGGCGCCGAGGCTGCGACACCATTGCAAGGAGGCCTCTCGCGACGCGCTCGCCACCACCGTCAGCCCGGTCAGGCGCCTGGCAATTTGAATCAACATAGAGCCGACACCGCCGGCGCCGTTGATGATGAGTAAGGTTTCGCCGCTCGTGCGCTTGCCATAAGGCACCCCTAAACGGTCGAACAAGAGCTCCCACGCGGTGATCGCAGTAAGCGGCAGCGCTGCCGCCTCGGCCCAGTTCAGGGTTTGCGGCTTGCGGCCCACCAGGCGCTCGTCCACTCGCTGGTATTCGGCGTTAGTACCGGGTTTGGATATATCGCCCGCGTAAAACACGGCGTCGCCTGGCTTAAATAGGGTGACATCGCGCCCGACCGCTTCGACTGTCCCGGCGGCGTCGTAGCCGGGGATTTTCGCCTCGCCGGCCTCCGGGGGTGTGCCGGTGCGCACTTTGCAATCCACCGGGTTGACCGAAACGGCCTCGATGCGCACAAGTAAGTCTCGGGGGCCGGGCTCGGGTATTGGCAGCTCAATGTCGAGCAGCGCATCGTCGCGGTCAATTGAACCGGTTTGGTAGAATCCGACGGCTTTCATGGTGTCCTCCTTGGGCCTGTTAACATTAACGTGGTGATCTCGGTGGTGGTGGCTGCATCATCACGCAAAAGACCCCCGAATGCCAAAAAGAATCCCGCCACAACAGGCCGCGCTTGTGCCCGGCCGCGTTCCCGGTCGAGCCGAATGAGACCATGGCGCAACCCCTTCAGCGGGAAACGGAGCAAATATGATTCTGGATTTTAATCAGCTGGCACCGAGCCAGCGTTATTTCGCGATGGTTCAAACCATTATTCCACGGCCTATCGCTTGGGTTTTGACCGACAACGGCGACGCCTCAGAGCATCGCCCAAGCACATTGAATCTTGCGCCATTCTCGTTTTTTACCGGTATTTGCAGCGACCCTCCGCTGTTGATGATCTCGGTCGGCAAAAAGACCACGGGCGAACAGGCGGGACAAGCAAAAGATACGCGGCGAAACATTCTAGAGCGTAAACATTTCGTCGTGCACATTGCCTCAACCGCCCAGCTTGCTGCGGTAAATGCTTCCTCGGCACCGCTCGTCCACGGCGATTCTGAACTTGCGCGCTCGAATCTTGCAACGCGAGCGTTTGAAGATTTCCCTCTGCCGAGGCTGAGCGATTGCACCGTTGCGTTTGCTTGCACGCTTTACCGTTTTGATGAAATTGGCAATGTTCCTCAGGCTGTGATCTATGGAAAAATTGAACGGTTGTTTATCGACGACGCTTTGCTGGAGGCGCACGAATCGCGGCTGATCGTCAGTGCGAAAAAGCTCGACCCCTTGGCGCGTCTAGGCGGGAACGACTACGCAGGGCTGGGTCTTTCCAGTCAATTTATGCGCATCGAGCGGCCGAAATAGCGCCTATGCCAAGCGCCCGTTCAGCCGCCTTTTTACGCCGCGACTGATCGATGTCAAACGATTGTCGATAAAACCGCATTACAGTGCGCAGTTGCGCTGCGCTGGCGAGAATGACTATGACCTTACTGCAGTTTTTAACCGCCCTAACACCGATTCTGTCAGTATTGGTGTTGCTTGTTGTTTTGCGCCTGCCGGCGACTCGGGCAATGCCCTTGAGCCTGGCTTTGACTTGGCTTGCGGCGCTGTTCATTTGGCAGGTGGATCTTGTACAAACCGCAGCGGCGGTGGTTGAAGGCGGGTTTATCGCCTTGTCGATTCTTTGGATTGTGTTCGGTGCGATCGCACTTTTGAACGTGTTGGGCGCCACCGGCGCGATTGCCACGATTCGCGAAGGCTTTACGCAAATCACGCCGGACCGGCGTATTCAAGCGATCATCATCGCTTGGTTGTTCGGCGCCTTTCTCGAAGGCGCTTCGGGTTTTGGTACACCCGCGGCCATTGCCGCGCCGCTATTGGTGGCCCTTGGATTTCCGCCGCTTGGCGCGGTCGCCTTGGCGTTGATCGCCGACTCGAGCCCGGTATCATTTGGCGCCGTCGGCACCCCTGTGCTTATCGGTTTGGTGCAGGGCTTGGATACCAACGACATTGCCTTTGTCGAGTCGGTGGGGGTGCAGGCGATCGCGGTGGATATTGCGGTTGCTTCGTTTTTGCCACTGATCATGAGTGTGGTCTTGACGCGTTTTTTCGGAGCGCGGCGCGATTGGCGCGAAGGCATCGCGGTATGGCCGTTTGCGCTTTGCGCTGGATTTATGTTTACCACTACCGCATGGCTGACGGCGACCTTGCTGGGCCCTGAATTCCCAACCATCATCGGCGGTTTGCTGAGTCTCGTGGTGATGGTGCTGTTCGCCCGAAAGGGTTGGTTGATGCCCAGACAGGTCTGGCGGTTCGAGGGCGATCCGATGGCCGCGTCAGATGCGCCGCGCGAGGACCGCGCGCAGGCGGGTGTTTCGGACCTTTTCCTCGCCTGG
>CAZING010000101.1:7139-10902 GCA_964540505.1 uncultured Cellvibrionaceae bacterium
TCTTTCATTTCGGGCTCGGCGACTTTCTCCCACATGATGTTCGCAACCTTTCAGGCATCGGTGGCCGAACAGGCGGGCTTGAGCGCTCGCTTGATTCTGGCCATGCAAATGTTGGGGGCCAACGCGGGCAATATGGTGTGCGTGGTCAATGTGGTAACCGCCGCCTCGGTAGTGGGCTTGGTCGGAAGGGAGGGTCAAATTATTCGCATGACGGCTTTGCCCATGCTTTATTACTGCACAGCGGCCGGGCTTGTGGGTTGGCTTGTCGCCATTGTTCAGGTTTAGGGGCGACGTTTATTTTAAAAGCGAGCGTTGTTTCGGGCGGGGCGGCTGTTTTGGACGAGACGGGCGGGCGCGGCGTCGGGCGCGATTGCCGACTTCGGGGTAACAGAGATTAAATCGTTAACCTATGCCGAGGTGGGCAACCGCCGCATTGCCGGTCGCGCCCGCCTGCAGCCAGCGGGACCAGCCGCTTTGTCGGCGCTGAAGCCTAAGTTCATCCAACAGCGTGACCTCGGGCGCCAAGGCCGCGAGTTCATAACGAAGGTCGCTTAAGCGGTGGCGCACAACCACCTCGATGCGCGTGCCGCCGCGCTCGTGCAAATGCTCGAGCACTTCTAACAGAATCGCCAACTCGTCGACCGAATGCAGCGGTCGGTCATCGCCTATAACGGCGATGGTCGCGAGCGCGCCTTGCCAAAAGGCGTATTTGCCCCAGGACTGCGCGGGCGTTTCGCTGGCGACGCTGCGAAAATTATCCAAAGGCGGAAACACATAGTTCAGACAGTCGGCGACCTCAGGCGGGCTGACCAGCTGCCAGGAAAAACGCGGCCAGTCGGCGCTGTCGCAAATTCGGTGGAACCGCGTGCTCAGGCCCGCATCCACCTCAATACCTTGACCTTTGGGGTAGGTCTCGAAAAAAGCCTTAATTTTATCGTCGATCCATTGCGTTGACTCTAAAGTGTCGCCGTAAGACTTTTCCGGCAATGACTCGGTCCGGGGCAGCGGCATTACGCCAAGGCGCTCTAAAACGAAGCGCGCCGCTTGGTCGCGAAACCCAAAAGTGCGATTGGTCAGTGCGGCACGGGTAATCAAGGGTTGGGTTAACGCAGACAGTTCGGCGGCATTCAGCATGTCGATCACCTTAAAGAGATTGCTTCACAAATGATAATAGTTCTCATTTGAAAGTCAAGTCTGCCGGGCCAGCCGATCGCCGCAAATGGCCGGCGGTCCGCTTTTCGGCCGAGATCAGAGGCCGCGAGCGGCCATCGCCGTTGGCGGTGTAGCGCTCGATAACTCACAAGTTTTTAAAATGAATTAAACTTTCGCAAGTTGTTACCAATGTCTCATTTCAATTTAGGCTAATGAATAAAAAAATGATAAATTGATTGGTCATACAAATTTGCCTGTCACCGCTTGCTAAAAACGACAATATCAGGCGACTGCCGAGCCGCAGCGGCTGGCAAACGATGCGAGGTGGGGCAAACCTCTTTTTTTCACCTTCACGGGAAATTCGAATAATGAAGACTTACTTGTCCTCAGAAGGCGCGACCGCGAAAAGCACAGCGCTTTCTGGTGTGCGCATAATAACGACGTCCTTGTTGATGTTTGGCTTTTTGGTGGGTTGCGGCGGCGCCGGAAGCGGCGGCTCATCGAGCTCCAGCGGCGCCCAGGTGACCAGCTCCTCGAGCAGCTCGTCATCGTCGTCCAGTTCAAGCAGTTCGTCTTCCAGTTCAAGCAGTTCGTCTTCCTCGTCTTCTTCCTCGTCGTCAAGCTCGGGCAGCATTCCGCCGGGCTCGACCTTGGTATACGCCGTCAACGCCGGCGGCAGCGCCACTACGCTCGACGGTGATGCCTACAGCGCGGACCGTTTCGCAACCGGCGGCTTGACCCT
This sequence comes from uncultured Cellvibrionaceae bacterium, assembly GCA_964540505.1. Classification (GTDB taxonomy): domain Bacteria; phylum Pseudomonadota; class Gammaproteobacteria; order Pseudomonadales; family Cellvibrionaceae; genus CAYZQH01. The sequence goes on from CAZING010000101.1 coordinate 9,034, forward strand.
GACGACCACCGACCCGATTGCCGGCGTCAGCGAAGACACGGTCTATCAAAGCGAGCGTTACGGCACCTACCGGTACGAAGTGCCGGTCACCAACTCCACCTATAGCGTTAAATTGCATTTCGTTGAAATGTACCAAGAAACGTCCGGCGCTCGGTTGTTCAACGTCACGGTCGAGGGTGAGCCTGCGGTTCAGAACCTCGATCTTTTCGACATAGCGGGTCACGATACCGCTTACGAGGTTATAGTGCCGCAGGTCATGGTAGCCGACGGCTCGTTGACCATTGAACTGACCGCTGAAATCGACAACGCGACCATCAGCGGCTTTGCAATTTACTCCAACGCCGGCGGCGAATTTGTCGAGCCGCCCGAAGAAGAAAGCTGCGGTGTGCCCGCTAATATCAGTTGGACGTCGGGGCCACCCGTGATGACGCCGAACCCCGGTTACGACTCCATCAAAGATCCGTCTATCGTTTGGTACAACGACCGTTACCACGTCTTCGCGACCGTATGGAACAACAACGCCTACCGTTCGATATACGTGAACTTTACCGACTTTGCGTCCGCGAATAACGCGCCTCAGCCGCTGTTTTCGCCCGGTGGCAGCTCCACCGTAGCGCCGCAGGTGTTTTTCTTCCGACCGCAAAACCGTTGGTACATCTTTACCCAGTGGCCAGCCAAGTACGTCAGCACCACCGATATCACCAACCCCAGCAGCTGGTCGGCGCCCACGACCCTTTGGCCGGGCAACGATCAATACGGCGGCGATTTGGATTTCTGGGTGATCTGTGACGACACCAACTGCTACCTCTACTGGTTCGATGACACAGGGCCGATGTATTACGTGCGGACACCGATAGGCAACTTCCCGAACTTCCCGGTCAGTCAGGTGCGCCAGGCGACCGTAGAAGGCGCGGGGCCACAAAACATCCTGTTTGAAGCGGGCAACGTTTATAAGATCAAAGGCTCGGATCAGTATCTGTTGCAGGTCGAGGGTTGGGGTAGTGCCGAGAGTCGGCGCCTCTATCGATCTTGGACATCCACGAGTTTGGATGGCCCATGGAAAGCGCACAAAACCAGTGAGGCAAGCCCATTTGCCGGTCTGAATAATGTGACTTTCACCGGTGGCCAGTGGTCGCAGCAAATCAGCCACGGCGAAATGATCCGCGACGGCTACGACGAAAAAATGATACTGGATACCTGCAATATGAAGTTCATCTACCAAGGCGTGAATTTGAGCGGCTACAACGGCAGCTACAACGCCCGGCCCTACAGGTTAGGCCTTCTGGAACAGAACTGATCCGCCCTTTAAAAAAGCCGCCCTCTCGGGCGGTTTTTTTTGGTGCGCCCGACAGGGCGCACCTGCTTGAAGGTGAAAGTCCTCTATCCACCCGGCAAGGGAAAGGGTTAGCCAGAGGCAAGGGCGTTTCGGGTGACCGGACGTTTGGGGGAAGCCCGAGACAAAACGCTGGTCCGACGAACAGGAAGCGGATACGGCGACGCGTTGGGGCAAGGCAGCCAAAATTGCCAAAGCCCGATACTTGCACGGACAGCGCGGCGTATATCCGACAGGCATAAGCGGGAAGGCAGGTGCGTCATACCCGGGGAGATCTCGCCTCGTGCCTGAAAGGGCGACGCCGCAAGGCGGAGCGAGAAGTCAGCAGAGGCCATAGTAGGTACGTTAGGACCGAAGGGCCGAACATGAGAGACCGCGATTAGGACGGCCAGACCTCGATGATCGATGATGACGCAGAAGCCCGGGAAACCGGGGCCAGTGATGCGAAGGCGGGACAGTATCCCGTGGGCGTGTTGCACGGTGCCGAGTCGATCACGGCGGAAGCCGGGCAAACGAAAGCGGAGATGCCACGGCTG
>CAZING010000102.1:0-10605 GCA_964540505.1 uncultured Cellvibrionaceae bacterium
GCGTGGGCGGCTATCATACGACCATTGACACCCATTTTACCTAATGAGGCCTGAGTGAAAGATTATCAACGTGCGTTTATTCAGCTCGCATTAAAGTGCGGCGCTTTAAAGTTTGGCGAGTTTACATTGAAGTCTGGCCGCAAAAGCCCATACTTTTTCAATGCGGGGCTGTTTAATACCGGCCAGGCGTTGGCCGAGCTAGGTCGGCATTATGCGGCTGCGCTTTTAGAATCCCAAGTGGATTTCGATATGGTCTTCGGGCCGGCTTATAAAGGCATCCCGCTGGCAGCGGCAACGGTGGCTGCGCTTGCGGATACGCACGGGCGCGACCTGCCTTACAGCTTCAACAGAAAGGAAGCCAAAGACCACGGCGAGGGCGGCAGCCTCGTGGGTGCGCCGTTGCGCGGCAATGTTGCCATAGTCGACGATGTGATTACCGCGGGCACGGCGATGCGCGAGGTTCTTGCGCTGTTGGACAGTGCCGGCGCTCGGGCCGCCGTTATTCTCATCGGCCTAAACCGGCAAGAACGCGGCCTTGGCAAAGCTTCGGCTATAGAGGAGCTAATGACGGCAACCGGCGTGCCGGTGGTCAGTATTATTGCACTTGAGGACATACTGGTGTATTTACAATCCGAACAAACCGACCCGACCACGGTCGAACGAATTCTGCAGTACCGCAAAGAATATGGTGTGTAAACAATGACTAGCAACCTTTCCCGATGGCTGTTGTGCCTGGCCTTGCTGCTCGGTGCAGCGTCGCTGGCGCCGTCGGGCTACGCTCAGGGCAAACTGTATCGTTACCTTAACGACGACGGCATCAAGGTCATCTCCAGTTCCATTCCGCCCCAATATGTCGGTCGCGGCTATGAGATCCTCAACCCCAACGGGCGCGTCCTCCAAGTCGTAGAACCCGAGCCCACGCTCGAAGACCGCGAGGCGTTCGAACGCGAGCGCGCCTTAAAAGCCGAGTACGAAGAGCTGGCCCGACGCTACAGCAGCGTCAAAGATATCGAGGCCGCCAGAGACCGAAGACTTGCCAGCCTGGAGACCAATATCTCGATTCTGAAAGGCAATATCTCCAATCTGAGCAATCAAATAGAAGAACAAATGCGGAGCGCCGCGAAGTTCGAACGCGACGGCCAAAAGGTACCGGCTTATATCTTTAACAATATCGACGGCCTGAGAGCAGAAGTGCGCTCCGCCGAGATGGTTCTGCAAGAGCGGGTCGAAGAGCACAAAGAGATTTTTGATAAGTTCGCCGACGATGTGGCGCTGTTTGAAAAAGGCCAAGCGCTGCAGGCGCAGCGCTGAGAATTCAACCTTTTAACCCGTTTAAGCGGCCTCTAATGGGCCGTGGTGAAAATTCGGTAACTGCTCGCTGCGCCAGAGCGTTCGCCGCTGCGTTTGCAATAGGCCCGCCAATGCTGCGTTGCCCCGCCTTGATCTGAACGCGCGAGCCGCGCGCATTAGTCACCTAAACTTTGTTAAGACACAGACTCTTCGCGGGCCGCGCAGGCTTTCGCAAGCGTTTGCCATTGCTCGGGCCAATCTGCCGTGGGGCTCAGACGAAACTGACTGCGCACGAATTGCGCGATTCGACCTTCGACAAAGGCCAGCCAAAGGTTGGCGGTGCTGGCCACCGACATGGCGCAGTGCAAACCTTCGCGCAGTTGAGCTTCGCGCAGCACTTGCTTTAATTGCGTCTCTAACCTGTCGAATATTTGCACCACCCGCAGATGCAGCCGCTCGGTCTCGCCAGCTAAGGCGTCGCCCGTCAGTATGCGGGTAATGCCGGGGTTGCGCTCGCAGAACAGCAAAAGCATATGCAAGATTTTTTCACACTTTTCCAGCCCGCCGGTGTCCGTTTCGGCCGCAATTAAATTCGCGCGCGCAAACACCGCCTCTTCAATAAACTCAATCAGTCCCTCGAACATTTTGGTTTTGCTGGGGAAATGACGATAGAGCGCCGCTTCGGATACGCCCACTTTTTTAGCCAGCGCCGCGGTGGTGATTCGTGCACCGGGACTCGCCTCCAACATCTGAACGAAGGCTTCCAGAATTTGCTGTCTTCTCGGCTTTTTGTTTTGAATGGAGCTCATGGTTTAAGGTCAAGTTTTGGCCCAAACATACCCCATATCCGGTGGGCAAAAGGTTCGGAAATCCGGTTGCAACAATCTACTCGTACGCAAACAGCGATCACGCCCTGCCGGATGCCTACGAGGCGATAACGGAATTGGCAATTCTTGGCTTGCCGTAAATCAGCGAACTGGCCAGATTCGCTTTTTAGGGTTTAGAACCCCTCCATTGCGGCGGTCGACTCCCTACGACGGGCAACGGCATATTCGTCGTTGCGCTCTGTGTTAATCCACTTGCTCTGCTAATGACTCGGTGACCAGCTTAAGCTTTTTGTCACGTAAATCATTTCTAATCCTATCCGCAATCGATTCGCCCTTCAACAATTTGATAACTAAAATGAATTTAATTTTTGTTGGTTATAAGCGTTCCGACCCCGGCGTCGGTAAATATTTCCAACAAAACCGCGTGAGGAACGCGTCCGTCAACGATGTGAGCACTCGCTACGCCCGACTTTACCGCCTCCAGAGCGCAGCGTATTTTGGGCAACATACCGCCGTAAATCGTGCCGTCGGCAATTAATTCGTCCACTCTTTCGGTGGTCATGCCCGTTAAGGTATTGCCGGCGCGGTCCTGCAGACCGGCGACGTTGGTCAATAGCATCAGCTTTTCCGCCTGCAGCACTTCCGCAAACTTACCGGCGACCAGATCGGCATTAATGTTATAAGAGGCGCCGTTGGCGCCGACGCCAATGGGCGCGATCACCGGAATAAAATCGCTTTGCACCAAAAGGTCTATCACATGGCGGTTGATTGTCTGGACTTCACCAACATGGCCGATGTCGATAATTTCGGTGGCTTGCATTTCCGGCGTCTTGCGCACCACCTCCATTTTGCGGGCGCGGATAAGGTTGCCGTCTTTACCCGTTAAGCCTATGGCTTGGCCGCCGTTTCGGTTGATCAGGTTGACTATGTGTTTGTTTACCGTGCCGCCGAGCACCATTTCGACAACGTCCATGGTTGCGCTGTCGGTCACGCGCAGGCCGTCTACAAATTCCGACGTAATATTGAGCTTCGCCAGCAGTTCCCCTATTTGTGGCCCGCCGCCGTGGACCACGATCGGGTTCATACCGACTAGCTTCATTAACACGACATCGCGCGCGAAACTGTTTTGCAGTGCTTCGTCGATCATCGCGTTGCCGCCGAATTTCACCACTATGGTTTTATTGGTGAAACGTTGGATGTACGGCAGTGCTTCTGTCAATACGTTGGCGATATGCGCCGCTTCAAAACCGGTATTTGGCATGTTTTATCTTAACTCTGGGCGATCAGGCCGACCAATTAAATTCAATTGTGGGTTCAATTTTGCGTATTTCGCGGGTGAACAGCGCTTTGAGATTGTGCAGCTGCTCGTCGGTCTCGGCTTCAAACCTTAGGGTCAAGTGCGCAGAGGTATTAGAGGCGCGAACCAGCCCCCAGCCGTAGGCGAATTCTGCGCGTATACCGTCAATCAATACAAGCTTGGCGTCGCCAAAGTCGCCCTCCTGCTTCAGCCTTTCGATCACATCGAACTTCACCGTTTCGCTGACCGGAACTCGTATTTCCGTGGTGTTCTTCAGTTGCGGAAGCTCATCGTAAATGACATCGAGCGATTCTTCGCGCAGACTGACGATTTCGATCAGCCGGGCGGCGGCGTACATGCCGTCGTCAAAGCCGTACCAACGGTCCTTAATAAAGATATGACCCGAGTACTCGCCGCCGAGCAGCGCCCCTGTCTCTTTGACCTTTGCCTTCATAAGCGCGTGGCCGGTCTTCCACATAATCGGACGCCCGCCATTGCTGGCCACTATAGTGTTTAACAGGCGCGAACTTTTCACATCGAAAACGACATCGGCGCCGGGGTTGCGGGCCAGAATGTCCTTCGCAAACAGCATCAGAAGCTGGTCCGGCCAAATGATTCGGCCTTTGGGGGTGACCACGGCCAACCGGTCGCCGTCGCCATCGAATGCGACCCCAAGCTTCGCGCCGGTTTCTTGAACCTTGTTGATCAGGTCGACCAAATTGTCTGGGTCGGATGGGTCTGGACCGTGGTTGGGGAACGAACCGTCAAGGTCGCAAAAAAGCGGTGTCACAGTACAGCCAAGCTCACTGAACAGCCTCGGCGCCACCTTGCCGGTCACGCCATTACCGGCGTCGATTACAATGTCCATATCGCCCGCTAAAGCCACATCCGAGAAGATGGTATCCACGTAACGATCGATCACATCCTCGGCGTGCTCTTTACCTATGCCGCGACGAAAATCCTGCTTGAGGATGCGCGCGCGAATCGCTTTGATATCCGCCTCGCTGCGGGTCTGGCCTTTCATCACCACCTTAAAGCCGTTGTAGTTCGCGGGGTTGTGGCTCGCGGTGACCATTACCGCGCTTGAGGTGGTCTCAAGCGTCTCTACCGCGTAGTAGAGCACCGGTGTCGGCACTGTGCCGATATTCAGCACATCGCAGCCTGTGCTTAGAATGCCGCGTATCAGGTTTTCGGTAAGAATGGGGCTGTGGGTTCTGGCATCGCGGCCTACGATAAGCGCCTTCTCGCCCAACTCCACGGCCTGAGTGCCCAATGCCTGACCAATTTTTTGTGCCAGAGCGTTATCGATTTCGGTTTCGAACAGGCCGCGAATATCATAGGACCTAAAGATGTGGTCCGGCACTTTGCTTTCATCCACGGCGTCGTCCGCTTCGGACTCTTCGAACGCCTCGCTGATGTCGAGCGGGTCTTCTTCCTCTTGCAGCTCCACAGCCGTGGCGCCGAGCAGCGCCTCATGCTCTTTACGCACATCGAACTCCGCTTTGCGCTCGGCTTGGCTGGTCATATCGCGGCCCATCTTGACATGGGTTTCGGCCAGCAATTCCTGCTTGCGCTTAAACGACCGGCCGATCGCCAGGCCCACCAAAAGAAACACCACCATACAGCCAAGTGCCCCCACCAGGCCGATCATCGCAATCACTGGATAGTCGATTTCGGTCTGTTTGAGCATCGACGCGTCCGCGACAAACTCGACATGCCAGGGTGTCTCTGGCACCGCGATGCGGTCCGCCTTAAACAGTGTGCCTCGCCCGAAGGTGCCCATCAGCCGCTGACTGCCGTCAAACTCCTGGTATAGAGACACTTTACCAAGCTGCTCGAGTCCGTTTTGCAACTGCTCGTACAGCTCGTCTATCGGCATAGTTACCATGATGGTCCCGGCGACCGGCAATCGCTCATCGTCCGGCACTGGCACCACCACGTTGATCCGCCAGCCGCCACCTCCGGAGTCCAGCGCCTCGGGTATGACCGCCTGTCGTCTTTCGGCCCGGCGAATCTGTTCAAGTTCGGCAAACCGAAGCGGCGGGTTGGCGTCCAGGTTCAGCTTGGCCTCGCCAGTGGCGTGCAGGCGAATTGCCAGGGCTTTCGGGAAGCTGTTTTTCAATGCGCTTTTTTGCTCGAGCAGGCCCGCCGCATCGCCGTAGGTAAATGAGGTCACCAAGCTGCTGCTTTTTGAGAAAAAACTGAGTTTCGATTCGATGCCGTGAATGAAATTTGCCGCGTTAGATGCGGCAAGTCTCGCGTTCTGTTCGGCGAATTTCGCCATCTGGTGGTTGCGCTCTTGAACGACGAACTTCTGCCAAGCGTAAAAGCCGACCAAAGAGGTGGTTGCCGCGCCCAGGATCAGGCTCAAAGTCACCACCACCGGCATAGGAGAGCGGCGAAACGACGCTACCAGTCGGCCGGACAGACGGGAAACGAACGTTGGCCGCTTTTTAGACTTTTTCGTTTCCTTGCGTGCGCTTTGGTTCACTCAGGATGACTCCTCATTTGGTCTCGGTTTGCATCGCATCGGCAATGATAGCCACCAGTTCTCGGGCCAACTGCTTTTTGCTGCGTTCTGTCAGGGTTTGAGTCGCGTTTGGCTGAATCACCTCGACCGCGTTGCGATCGCTGTGAAAACCAAGATGGCTTTGGCTGACATCGTTGGCGATGATCATATCGAGACGTTTACGCTCGAGCTTGTCGCGGGCGTGGCGGAGCAAATGTTCGGTTTCCGCCGCGAAGCCAACGGTGTAAGGACGAGGCGTTGATGCCGCCACCCATGCGACTATATCGGGATTTTTTATCAGTGTTAGAGCCCGAGCTTCTTCGTCTGCCTGTTTTTTTATCTTTTGTGTTGCCGCGCGCTCGGGCCGATAATCCGAAACCGCCGCCGCGCCGATAAAGACGTCCATTTTACCGACCCATGACGCCGTTGCCTGATGCATTTGCTGCGCCGTGCGCACGCGCAAAACATGGGCGCCGGCAACATCCGCCAGCGCCGTTGGGCCGCTGATCAGCACCACTCGGGCGCCGGCCTCAAGAGCCGCTTCGGCTAAGGCGTAGCCCATCTTACCGGAGCTTCGATTGCTTAGGTACCTGACCGGGTCGATTGGCTCTTGGGTGGGACCTGCGGTGATCACCACCGTTTTGCCTTCGAGGGCGCCGGTGACCATCCGTGCCCGCGTTCGCTTGACCAACTCTAACGGCTCCAGCATGCGCCCCGGCCCAACCTCGCCGCAGGCCTGTTCGCCCGAGGCCGGCCCCCAGAGTTCTATGCCTCGCGTCGCCAGCAGTTCACAGTTGGCTTGGGTAGCGGCATTCGCCCACATTTTATGGTTCATCGCGGGGGCGAGCACAATAGGCGCCGTGGTCGCTAGACACAAGGTGCTCAACAAATCATCGGCCAGCCCCTGGCTGAGCCGCGCGATAAAATTGGCGCTCGCAGGCGCGATCAGTATCAGGTCCGGCCAGCGCGCCAGGGCAATATGGCCCATGCCGGCTTCGGCTTGCGGGTCGAGCAACTCGGTGTGCACCGGCTGGGACGACAGCGCTTGCATGGTCAAAGGGGTAATAAATTTCTGCGCGCCTTCGGTCATCACCACCCGAACAGCCGCACCTTCTTTTATTAATAAGCGGACGAGCTCCGCCGCTTTATAAGCGGCAATGCCTCCGGTCACCCCAAGTAAGATTTTCTTGTTGCCGAACCCACCCATATCGCAGCTTTCTTATGATTGACGCCCTATTATATGTGACTGCCCACCAAGAAATAGGCCTAATTCGACCAGGCGTCAACGAAGAGGGGTAAATTCCCACCTTTTATCACCGCGGGCTCGGCAGCGGTGTCGATGACTATCCGGTCGAGCTGGACGCTTGTCTTTGGCGGCTACCGCCTCGCTTGCGATTGTCAGAGATCACCCGCTCGGATTGCAGCGATTGTCAGCAGACAAAACCACTGCCCAACCTTAAGCTGCTGAGGTTTCGATCGCGCATCCGAGCGCACTGCGTTCGCTTCGGCGTTGCGCACAAGCTGAACCGTCACCACCATAAGGACGTGCAATGACGATCAAAGACTGGCCCACCTGCGACCGGCCACGTGAAAAACTGTTAAAGTCTGGCCCAGAGGCCCTAAGCGACGCCGAGTTACTGGCGATCGTTCTGCGATCGGGTTGTGCCGGCTCGTCGGCGATTGACCTGGCCCGAAAACTTCTTAACCATTTTGGCGGTTTGCGGGATTTACTGGGCGCCTCTCAGGCGGAGTTCTGCGCCCAGCGCGGTCTCGGCGAAGCCAAGTACGGCCAGCTGCAGGCCGTCGTGGAGCTCGCGCGGCGACACTTGGGCGAACAGCTTCAGCGTCAACAAATTTTCACCAGCTGCGCGACGGTCAAGCATTTTCTGCACGCGCAGCTGCGCGATCTGCCCCACGAAGTTTTCGTGGCCTTGTTGCTGGACAGCCAGCACCGGCTGATACGCTACCAGACGCTTGCCAAAGGCACCATCGACGGCGCCAGCGTCCACCCGCGAGAGGTGGTTAAATCGGTGCTTGCCAACAATGCCGCCGCGGTGATTTTTGCGCACAACCACCCCTCGGGTGTCGCCGAGCCGTCTCATGCCGACCGCTTAATCACCGAGCGTTTAATCGACGCTTTACGGCTGGTCGACGTGCGCGTACTGGACCACTTGGTGGTCGGCGACGGCGAGGTCACGTCATTCGCCGAACGGGGTTGGATGTAAGGGCGCATACCCCAGACAACCGCCTATCGCCTGCGTTCACAAGCTGCGGCAGCGTCGGCCACCCGGGCCCGGCTTTTTCACACTCGGTTGTTGATTCGCGACGGCGATTCTGGTATAAATCGCGCCTCTTTCGGTCGGCCCCCGGCAAAATTCCGGCGAGCAGGTGCGCAACCTGCGTTGCAATCGGTTGTTGCGATTCCGATTCGGCGAGCTTGATCACAATATTGCAAATGGCGAGCGTCCCTTCCGACGCTCGCGCAGATAACAGTTAAGAGGCGGAAAATGGCTAAGGTATGTCAGGTGACCGGTAAGAGTCCGATAACCGGAAATAATGTTTCTCACGCAAAAAACCACACCAAGCGTCGGTTCTTGCCCAATCTCCATACGCATCGTTTTTGGGTGGAATCTGAGAAGCGCTTCGTGAAATTGCGTCTTACCTCAAAGGGCATGCGCATTATCGATAAAAAAGGCATTGACTCCGTGCTGGCGGATGTACGCGCCCGCGGCCTGAAAATTTAAACGTTAACCGGCGCCTTTGCAGATTCGCATAAAACTCACGAATAATCGCAAAGAGCAGCAGTAGAGACAGTCGAGAGGACATTCCCATGCGTGATAAAATTCGTTTGAACAGCAGCGCCGGTACAGGTCACTTTTACACCACGACCAAGAACAAGCGCACCAAACCTGAGAAGCTGGAAATTAAAAAATTCGACCCTGTGGTTCGCAAGCACGTGGTCTATAAAGAAGGCAAGATCAAATAGTCCATTGCCTCCTCGCTTAAGAACCACAAAAAAGCCCGGCCTTCGCCGGGCTTTTTTTCGTTAAACGGATTTCGCAGCGCCAACGATAACAATCGTATCCGTGCCACCCTCACCGCCCCCCCAAATCGGTTTTCTTTGATAAGTGCAACGGCTTAGCTCGCGGGCAAAGTCGGCCTGGGCGACGCTCCCATCAAATCAATGTAACCGCTTACTTTCGTTTAAATCCTCATAGGACGGGCTTCTTACAAACCACCTGCGATATCTGGCATCAAAACGCGTGCGGCGCGGCGCGACGCGCCGTTCCCGCCAGAGTAACGCTCTGGGATTGAACTATCGCCCGTCGACTTGACCACGCCACGGTCATAGTTCGCCAAGTCACGGATAACGCCGAGACGTTCTCATTTCCGAATGTTGGGCGCGCTCGCAAGCCGCCATGCACTCTTGAGTCTTACTGAAAATTAGAGGACTGGTCGCTCGGCCAGCGCGTTCATCTTTGCGCGGGGAAAGATTGAAATAGGCGCGCTAGCACAGTGCTTGCCTTACCCGCGGCTTCGACAAGACCCACCGCGCTTATGCGCTGTACAATGGCGCGTTCGAAAATCTCAATGCCACAAAAGGGTACCACTGTGCCGGAACTGCCTGAAGTCGAGACCACCCGCAGAGGAATTAGCCCGCATCTTTTAGGTAAACGGGTAGAACGCGTGGAGATCCGAGAGTCTCGGCTGCGCTGGCCGATTCCGACCGACCTTGCCACGCAAATCACCGGTCAGACGCTGCGCTCGATAGACCGGCGCGGTAAATACTTGTTGCTGCGCTTTGATCACGGCCATGCCATTTGGCACCTGGGAATGTCCGGCAACCTTCGCATCCTCAATAACAATCAAGCGCCGGGCAAACACGACCATGTCGATTGGGTGTTCGCAAAGGGTACGGTGTTACGCTTTAATGACCCCCGCCGATTTGGCGCGCTTTTGTGGACCCGAGAACCCTTGGACCAACACCTGTTGTTGCAACATCTAGGCCCCGAACCGCTGTCGCCGCAATTTGACGCGCAGGCACTTTTCAAGCGCTCCCGTGGGCGGACTCAGCCCGCCAAAGCGTTTCTGATGGACGCGAGAACGGTAGTTGGCGTAGGTAACATCTACGCTAATGAGAGTCTGTTTCTAAGCGGCGTTCACCCGCTGAAAGCCGCAGGCCGGTTGAGCTTTAAACAATGCACCGCGCTGGTGGCGGCAATCAAAACCGTGCTGGCGAATGCCATCACCCGCGGCGGCACCACGTTGCGTGATTTTGTTGGCGGCGATGGCCAACCCGGTTACTTTGCTCAGGAATTGAAGGTGTACGGTCGAGGAGGGCAGCCCTGTGTTACTTGTGCAAAAAGGCTAACAGAAAAAGCACTTGCGAAACGCACCACCGTCTATTGCACCACGTGCCAGAAATAACACAATTAGCGCCCGCATGTTTTCTAAACCGAAGATTTAAACCAGAAGGTTTAAGTCAAAAAAACGTGAAAAGCTGACCGCACACTGACATAAATACAAAATAAAAAACCCCAGTGGCCTTGGGGTAAGCCACTGGGTAATTGAGGTGCCGATGGGCATCTGTGGGCGTGCAACAAGCACCTCGTAACCATTTTGATGAACCCCTCGACGCGAAGTTCCCAGGCCTTGCAATATTTTTGACAGGCAGGTGGTTC
>CAZING010000103.1:0-10546 GCA_964540505.1 uncultured Cellvibrionaceae bacterium
TGCTTGAGGAGTCTTGAAGCCAGCGGTGATGAAGAATATTTCTCGCACCGAAGGTCACCGCTGAAATCAAACCAAACACCACGCCGGTCAACACGTTTGTGTCGGTGGACCAGGCGGGCACCACCATCAATGCCACCCCGGCAAGCACCGCGCCGCCTGCGAGTAAGTCTCTTAAAGCGGGCAGTTTGCGACTGAACATGGGTTCGGCGATAACAGTGATCACTGGGTAGGTATAGTGGGCCAGAATGCCGATCGCCACCGTCGACGCCTGCATCGCGTGAAAAAAACTGCTCCAATGCAGCGCCAACAAAACTCCCAAGCCCACCACGACCTTATATTGGCCCACATGGGGGAGTCGCAAGCTTTTGCGTTTAATGGCCAGAATGAATACGCCCAGCGCCAAAGCAGCGATCGCCGAGCGCAGCTCGGTAATAGAAACGGCATCCAATGCGATGACTTTGGAGAAGACACCGTTGATGCCCATCATGATGGTAGTGATGTATAGACACAACAGGGCGAAGCGCGGGCTGGGCATACTGCGGACCAGAGGGAATGAGTTCACCGGCGAGTGTAACAAAATCCTCGCCCGAAATGGTACCGCTAACATATGGATGTTAGCGTGCGTTCAAAGCAGTTCGGATCAAACAAAATTGCAAGGCGCGACAGAGGGTGGCGTGTCCCGCAATTTTAAAGCCGGGCTTCGTCGATCGCAGCCGCTGACAGCAAGCCCCGACCCGTGCCCCGGTCGAGGATGGCTATAGGTGTTGCTCCAACCACGCGGCGGCGCCGACGAACGCGGTTTCCGTATGGGTGATCAAAGACACGGGGATATCGGTAAGGTAATGGCTCATCACACCTTTATCGCCAAAGCGCTCCAAGAATTTGCCGTCTCTGACGAAATCCAAGATTTTCGGGACTATGCCGCCGGCAATGAACACGCCCCCTTTGGCACCATAGGTAAGCGCGAGGCTACCGGCGAAGCTGCCGAGCAGGCTGACCAGCGTATCCAAGCTTTTTCGGCACTGCGGGTCTGCGTCCTCTATGGCTTTGCGGCTGATGTCTCGAGGTTTAAGATCTTGCGGGGTAAGCCCGTCGAGATGGCATACGGTTTTATAAAGGTTGACCAAGCCCGGGCCCGAGATGAGCATCTCGGCTGAGACGTGATCGCCGAGAAGGCTCATAGCGGTTTTTACAATGTCGGCTTCATAGGGCGTCGCTGGCGCAATGTTGGCGTGACCTCCCTCTGAGGCTATCGGCAGCCATTTACCGTTGGCTTGAACCAGTCCTGCCACGCCAAGCCCGGTGCCGGGGCCAAACACCACGCGGTTGCCACCAGGCTTGGCGATACCGGGTTTAATCTCTGCCAGGTGAGCGGCCTCTAAGCTTCCGCAGGCGCTGGCAACCGCGGCGAAATCGTTCAGCAGTAACGTCTTGTTAAACCCAAATCGGCGAGACAATTCCGTGCCGGTGAACTCCCAGCTGACGTTGGTCATTTTGACGCGGTCGCCATCTACCGGACCGGCTATCGCAATGGAAGCGGCTGTGGGTCGTTGGTCAACGCCTTCTAAATAGGTGGATAAAGCGTCTTCAAAAGTCGAATAACTGTGCGTGGCTAAAACCCGCACTTGGTCGAGAATGAAGCCGTCGGAATTTTTACCTGTCACCAGGGCAAAACGGGCATTGGTACCACCAATGTCCGCAACAAGAAGAGGGTACATGTGAGTTACTCGATGATTGGCCGCAAAGCCGCAACTTTATTGAGTTGCAACTGGGCGGTCAAGTTCGAGCTCGCGTTATTCTAGTGGTCTGCGCGGCCTTCAATCGGCGCGTGTATCTAAGGTATACTCGCGCGCTTGGTCAAAGGCAGGTAAGGTGGATTGGTTTTTAAGCAGGAATTCATACGCAGTCTTCGCGACATTGCCCCCCGTCATAAGGGGTGTGTGGCCACCATTGGTTCCTTTGACGGTGTCCACCGCGGCCACAAGGCCATTCTGGCCAGGCTTCGTGAGGTTGCGCTTGACCACAATTTGCCGAGCGCGGTCATCGTCTTTGAGCCCCAGCCTCACGAATACTTCTCGAAAGAACGCGCGCCCGCCCGGTTGATGCGTCTGCGCGAGAAAGTAACGGCCTTAATGGCTTTGGGGGTCGATCGGGTGCATTGCTTGCGGTTCGACCGGCACCTGCGCAACTTGTCCGCCGAGGCGTTTGTCCAGCAGGTTCTGGTCGACAAACTGGGCGTGCGGCATCTTGAGATAGGCGACGACTTTCGTTTCGGCTGCGATCGAGCCGGTGATTTCGAGCTGCTGACTCGTATGGGCGCCGAGCATAAGTTCACGGTCCGCGATACGCATACCTTCAGTGTCGGCGACTGCCGAGTGAGCAGTACTCGGGTGCGCGAGCTGCTGGAGGCGGACCGCTTAGATGACGCGGCCGTGCTGCTTGGCAGAATGTTCAGTATCTCGGGCCGGGTGATCTACGGTCTTCAACTGGGGCGCAAAATCGACATACCCACGGCCAACATTGGCCTCGGGCGCTATCGCTCGCCCGTAAACGGCGTTTATGCTGCCGAGGTTCACCTTGCAAGTCGGCCGGGCCATCTATACCCGGCGGTCGCCAATGTCGGCGTGAAGCCGACGGTCGCGGGGGCGTTTAAACCTGTGCTCGAAGTGCATCTGTTCGACTTCGCGCACAATCTGTACGGCCAGTGTCTTCGCGTGGTGTTCCGCCGAAAACTGCGAAACGAGCAAAAATTTGCATCCATTGATGCACTGAAAAACCAAATTCACGTCGATATCGACCAGGCCAAGCGGTTTTTTGCCGACGCTACTTAGCCTAACTTTAAGTGGAAGCGATGACAGACTATAAGAGCACTTTAAATCTACCGCAGACGCCTTTCGCGATGAAAGCGAACCTGGCCACACGCGAGCCCCAAACCTTGCAACAGTGGCAGCAGCAGGATTTATACGGCGCCATCCGTAAAGCCCGCGAAGGCGCCGAAAAGTTCATTCTCCATGACGGGCCTCCTTACGCGAACGGCGATATTCACATAGGGCACGCGGTCAACAAAATACTCAAAGACATTATCATCAAAGCCAAAACCCTAAGCGGGTTTGATGCGCCTTATATACCCGGTTGGGATTGCCATGGCTTGCCGATCGAGCACAACGTCGAGAAAAAAGTCGGCAAAGCCGGGGTGAAAATCGATCGGGCGGCCTTTCGGCAAAAATGTCGGGAATACGCCGCGCAACAGGTCGAAAAGCAAAAGGCGGATTTTATTCGTCTCGGGGTGCTTGGCGAATGGCGTAACCCCTATCTGACAATGACGCCGAAAACCGAAGCGGACACCATTCGCGCGCTCGGCAAAATCGTCGAAAACGGCCATCTGCTCCGCGGCTTTAAACCGGTTTATTGGAGCGTGGTTGGCGGCTCGGCGCTCGCCGAGGCCGAGGTCGAGTATCACGAGAAAGAATCTTTCTCGATCGACGTGCGTTTTGCGGTTGTCGAGCCAGCGGAATTAGCCGCACGCATGGCCGCCGAGGCCGGCCTTGGCAATGAGCTGGCAAGCGCCGCTAAGTGTTCAATTATTATCTGGACGACCACTCCTTGGACGTTGCCAGCCAACCAGGCGGTGAGCCTGCACCCCGAGCTCGACTATGCGCTGGCGCAATTTGGTGATGAATACATTATTGTTGCCGAATCGCTGTTGCCTAAGCTCGCGGAGCGCGCCGGTTGCAGCGATCCGCGCGTGCGCGCTCGATGCAAAGGTCGAGCGCTCGAAAATCTATTACTGCAACATCCTTTTTATCCGCGACAGGTGCCGGTGGTGTTGGGCGAGCATGTCACGCTTGAGGCGGGCACGGGTGCTGTGCATACCGCCCCCGATCATGGCCTCGACGACTTTGCGGTGGGCCAAAAATACGGCATCGGCACGCTGAATTACATCGACGAAAACGGTCTTTACCGCGACTATGTGCCCATTTTTTCGGGTGAGCATGTCTATAAAGTCGACGAGCAGGTGGTCGAACTGCTGCAAGCGCAAGGCGCGTTGGTCCATCAAACTAAAATTCGTCACAGTTTCCCGCACTGCTGGCGAACCAAAACGCCGCTTATTTTCCGAGCGACCCCGCAGTGGTTCATCAGCATGAGTCAAAACGGTTTATTGGCAAGCGTCAGCGCCAGCGTCGATCAGGTTCGATGGGTGCCCGATTGGGGCAAGGCACGCATCCGTGCGATGCTCGATGCCAGTCCCGATTGGTGCATTTCGCGCCAACGCACTTGGGGCGTACCGATTGCGTTATTCATCCATAAAGACACCCACGAGCTGCACCCCGACACCCCGGCTTTAATTGAGAAAGTGGCGCAGGCGGTTGAGCGCGACGGCATGGACGTCTGGTTCGAGAGCGAGCCGTCCAAGTGGCTCAAAACCGACGCCGAGCAGTATCTGAAAGTCACCGATACTTTGGATGTGTGGTTCGACTCGGGGGTCACTCACTATTCGGTTTTAATGCAACGCGAACGGCTGCGCTTTCCGGCAGATTTGTACTTGGAAGGCTCGGATCAGCATCGCGGGTGGTTCCAGTCGTCTTTGAAAACCGCCATTGCCATCCACGGCACGGCCCCTTATCGCCAAGTGTTGACCCACGGGTTTACGGTGGATGCCGAAGGCCGCAAGATGTCGAAATCGGTGGGCAATGTCGTACCGCCGCAAAAGGTGATGAACGACCTGGGCGCGGACGTGTTGCGGCTATGGGTTGCCGCGACGGATTTCTCGGGCGATATGAACGTTTCGGATGAAATTCTCAAGCGCACAGCAGATTCCTACAGGCGTATTCGAAACACCATCCGTTATCTGCTTGCCAATCTCGGTGACTTTAAATCCGAGCAGTTGGTGGCCCCCGAGGACATGGTGGCACTCGATCGCTTCGCGGTTGAGCGCACCGCAAAGCTCCAACAGGAAATACTGACCTGTTACGACAATTACCAATTGCATCTTATTTACCAAAAGCTGCACAACTTTTGTGTGGTCGACCTAGGCGGCTTCTACCTGGATATCACCAAAGACCGGGTGTACACCGCCAAAACAGACGGCCACGCGAGGCGCTCGGCGCAATCGGCGCAATACCATATTGTGCACGCGCTGGTGCGCTGGATCGCGCCGATACTGTCTTTTACTGCAGAGGAAATCTGGCAGGCCTTGCCCGACGAACCAGAAGGTTCGGTATTCACCGAGCATTGGCACCGGTTGCCGCAGTCGCTTAAAGCGGCCGAACCCTGCGCCCAAGCGCTGGATCAGCCATTTTGGGAGTACATCGCCGAAGTTAAAACTGCCGTTAACAGAGTGTTGGAAGCTAAGCGCAACGCCGGCGCGCTTGGTAAAAGCTTGGAGGCCGAGGTCACGCTTTACGGCAACGAGCAAGTGCTGGCGAAGCTCGGCGCGATTGCCAGCGATTTACGTTTCGTGTTGATTACCTCGAGCGTCGAACTCAAGCCCGCAACGGCCGCAGGCGACCTGCCGGAAAGTGCCGTGGCGGGTCTCTATATCGATGCCCGACGCACGCAGGCGCCGCGCTGCGCCAGGTGTTGGCACCACTGCACGGACGTCGGCAGCATTCAAGAGCACCCCGAGATTTGCGGCCGGTGTGTCGAGAACATAACCGGTGCTGGTGAGGAGCGCGCTTATGCCTAACGCAATAGTACGTGGCCTGCACTTAAGCGCTGGCGCATGGCGCTGGTGGTTGTTGGCGCTGGTGTTGTTGATTGCCGATCAAGTCACCAAAATATGGGCCAACACCGCGTTAAATTACAACGACCCGGTCGAGATCACCTCATTTTTTAACCTGACTTTGCGTTACAACCACGGCGCGGCGTTCAGCTTTTTGCACGATCAATCCGGGTGGCAACGCTGGTTTTTTACCGTAATCGCGACTGTGGCGAGTATCGCCTTAATTGTCTGGATCAGTCGCATTGGTCGGATAAAAGAAAAGACGATAGAGGCGGCCGGGCTGTCACTGGTGTTGTCGGGGGCCTTGGGCAACCTGATCGACAGAGTCGCCTACGGTTATGTGGTTGACTTTTTGGAAGCCCATTGGCAAGAACACTACTGGCCCGCGTTTAATGTCGCAGACTCGGCCATTTGTATTGGCGCAGGGCTTATCATCCTCGATATATTTCTTACCCCAAAGCAATCATCATGAATGAATTAACCATTGGTCCGGGTGTTGAAGTCACCTTGCATTTCGAACTAAAACTCGAAGACGGCACCTTGGTCGACTCCAATTTCGAGGGCGAACCGGCGACCTTTGCGGTCGGCGATGGAAACATGTTGGCAGGCTTTGAGGAGGCGTTGTTCGGCTTGAAGGCAGGCGATCAACGCAAGGTTAGCATTCCGGCGGAAAAGGGTTTCGGGCCGCACAACCCGACCAACATTCAGCAGCTCAAGCGCGAAGATTTCCCGGCGGATGTGACACTTGAAGACGGCTTGGTGGTGTCCTTTGCCGACGCCCAACAAAACGAGTTGCCGGGGGTTGTCACCGCCTTTGACGAAACCGTGGTCACGGTCGATTTCAACCATCCGTTGGCGGGAAGAACGATCGAATTCAGTGTGAAAATAATCGACGTCAACCCGGCAGTCACCCATTGATACGTATTTGCGGAAGGCCGTTATGCAGATCAAACTAGCGAATCCGCGCGGCTTTTGCGCCGGCGTGGACCGGGCAATCGACATAGTCAACCGGGCATTGGATGTGTTCGGCGCGCCGATCTATGTGCGTCATGAAGTGGTGCACAATAAATTCGTGGTCAACAGTTTGCGCGAGCGCGGCGCCGTATTTGTCGACGAACTCAGCGACGTGCCCGACGATGTCATCGTTATATTCAGCGCTCACGGGGTGTCTCAGTCGGTCCGCCACGAGGCCGCGCGCCGCGGCTTGAAAGTATTCGACGCGACTTGCCCGCTGGTTACCAAGGTGCACCTCGAGGTCGTCAACTATTCGAAAGAAGGTTGGGAGTGTGTATTGATTGGTCACGCGGGCCACCCCGAAGTCGAGGGCACCATGGGCCAATACGACCATTCCAAGGGCGGAGTGATGTATCTGGTTGAGTCCGAAGAAGACGTCGCCACGCTGTCGGTGCAACACCCCGATAAACTCGCCTACGTGACTCAGACAACCTTGTCTATGGACGACACCGCGCGCATTATCGATTGTTTACGGGAGCGATTTCCGAACATTCAAGGGCCGCGCAAAGACGATATCTGTTATGCCACCCAAAACCGTCAAGACGCGGTGAAGCAGCTGGCGCTTGAATGCGACGTGGTGCTGGTGGTTGGGTCCCCCAACAGCTCCAACTCGAACCGCCTGCGCGAGCTTGCCGAACGCTGCGGCGCCACGGCCTATTTGATCGACGGACCACAGGACATTAACCCCAATTGGTTCAGCGGTGCCGAAGCCATCGGCATGACGGCGGGCGCCTCCGCCCCAGAGGTTCTGGTCAAAGACGTTATTGACCGGCTGCGCGCGATAGGCGCGTCGATACCCGAAGAATTGCAGGGGCGAGAGGAAAACGTCCGCTTTTCACTGCCCAAAGAGCTGCGGGAGGTTTGAGTCGTTTGCGCGTGTTGTCACACCCGTCAACGGTCATCGCCCCGTCGGCGTCTATTGCCCCTCTATAGCAAAGGTATTTTATGTCGCACAACAACCCGAAAGTCGGTTTTGTCTCACTCGGCTGCCCGAAAGCGTTGGTGGATTCCGAACGCATTCTCACGCAGTTGCGCACCGACGGTTACCAGGTCGTGCCGTCTTATCAGGGCGCGGATGTGGTGGTGGTCAACACCTGCGGTTTTATCGACAGCGCCAAACAGGAATCGCTCGATGCGATAGGCGAGGCGATTCGGGAGAACGGCCGCGTCATAGTCACCGGCTGCATGGGCGTCGAGGAGACGGTTATCCGCGAGCTGCATCCGAGCGTGCTTGCCGTGAGCGGGCCACAGCAGTACGAACAGGTGGTCGGTGCGGTTCACGCCGCCGCGCCGCCGTCGCGAGATCACAACCCCTACCTGGATCTCGTGCCGCCTCAGGGCATTAAACTGACACCGCGACACTACGCCTACCTGAAGATCTCAGAGGGCTGCAACCATCGGTGTTCCTTCTGCATTATTCCGTCCATGCGAGGCGATCTGGTCAGTCGGCCAATCGGTGAAGTTCTCGATGAGGCCGAGCGGCTTGCCAAGGCCGGCACTCGCGAGCTGCTAGTGATTTCGCAAGACACCAGCGCCTATGGCGTGGACCTTAAATACCGTACCGGTTTCTGGCAGGGGCGTCCGGTGAAAACCAAAATGACCGATTTATGCAACGCCCTAAGCGAACTCGGCATTTGGGTGCGCCTGCATTATGTCTACCCTTATCCGCATGTGGACGAGTGCATTCCGCTTATGGCCGAGGGCAAGATCCTGCCGTATCTCGATATTCCCTTCCAACACTCAAGCCCCAAAGTGCTAAAGGCCATGCGCAGGCCCGCCCATCAAGAAAAGACCTTGGAGCGCATCGAAGCCTGGCGCGAGGTGTGTCCTGAATTGGCGCTGCGGTCGACGTTTATCGTCGGCTTTCCGGGCGAGACGGATGAAGATTTCGAGCACTTGCTCGGTTGGCTGGATCAAGCCCAGCTCGATCGGGTGGGTTGTTTTGAGTACTCGCCGGTCGCCGGCGCGGCCGCGAACGAGCTCGCCGACCCTGTGCCCGATGAAGTTAAAAAAGAACGCTGGCACAGGTTTATGGAGAAGCAACAGCAAATTTCGAGCGCCAAGCTGCAGGCGAAGATCGGCTGGCAAATGGACGTGCTGGTGGATCACGTAGAGCCCGGGCTCGCGGTCGCGCGCAGTTACGCCGATGCCCCTGAGATCGACGGTTTGGTGCATATCGAAGGCGATTATGGCCTGCAACCGGGCGATATGCTGGCGGTCGAGATTCACGCCGCCGACGATTACGACTTGCAGGCGGTGCCGGTTATGGACGAAGCTGGCTGAACCGGGCTTGCACGTGCACAGGCCGCAGTTTCGGGCGTAGGTCTGCAGTCTTTGGCGTCACCGGTTATACTGCCCAACTTAAAACTGTTGTCGGGGCCCAGCGTTGGTGGGCAGGTCTAACTTACCGAGGTGTGTAGATGACAAAGAAGATCCTTCAGCTGCTGTTGACCTGCGTCAGCCTTTCGGCGGTGACGGCCTACGCAGGTTTTCAGGTGTCTGGAACGCAATTGCTCGACGCCAACGATCAGCCGTTTGTGATGCGCGGCATCAATCACGCGCACACCTGGTACGCGCACACCACAGCCCAAGCCCTGCCTGATATTGCCGCGACCGGCGCCAATACGGTGCGAGTGGTGTTAAGTAACGGCACCCACGGCGAGGGCTGGCAGAAGACCCCCGAGAGCGAAGTGGCCGAGATCATTCGCCTGTGCAAAGCCCAACAATTGATTTGTATGTTGGAAGTCCACGACACCACCGGGTACGGCGAAAAACAGGGCGCAACTACGGTCGCGCAGGCCGCGGACTACTTTGTGGAAATCGCCGAGCTTCTTCGAGGCGAAGAGGACTATGTCCTGATCAACATCGCCAATGAACCTTTCGGCAACGGCGCAGAAGGGCAGTGGGCCGACGCCCACATGGATGCCATTCAGACGTTGCGAAACGCCGACCTGAACCACACCTTAGTCGTGGATGCGCCCAATTGGGGGCAAGACCACAGTCACACCATGTTAACCAACGCCGCCCAGGTGTTTAACAGCGACCCGAACGCCAACGTGCTGTTTAGCGTGCATATGTACCAGGTTTACCGCGAGCGCTCGACAATCGACCAGTATATGTCGACCTTCCATAGCAATAATTTGGCCTTAGTGGTTGGCGAATTCGGTTTCAAGCACGGCGAGGGCGCTGAAAACGACGTCGATGAAGATTCAATCCTGGAGTTGGCCAGGCGCTACGGAATAGGCTACCTCGGTTGGTCCTGGTCCGGTAACAGCGGCGGCGTGGAATATCTCGACTTGACCGACAATTTCGATAGCGGAAGCTTAACAAGCTGGGGTGAGCGCTTAATCAACGGCACCGATGGTATTCGAGCGACTTCAGAGCTCGCCTCTGTCTATACCGGGTCGGTCGGCGGCTCGTCATCCAGTTCAAGCGCTTCGAGCACAAGCAGCTCGTCTTCGAGTTCAAGCTCGAGCTCCTCCTCAAGCGCAAGCAGCGCCTCTTCGAGCTCGGCGAGCTCAAGCGCGTCCTCAAGTGGCAGCAGCGGTGGCGGGGTATCGGCGTTTGAGCTGTTCATACTCGCCGCGGTGGGACTGTTGGGGTGGCGAGGCCGTAGGCATCTTCGCGCTTATTAAAAACCGTGGCGAAATGCTGGCCGCTGGGCAAACTCGGCCATTACCGCTCGAATGCCCAGGCCTTGCAGGGTGTTTCGACTCTCGATCTTTGCGACAAAAAAAAAGCGATAAAAAAAAGGCAAGGCATCTGGGGCACCGCACACTTATTTGCGCCCCGAGCAAAGCGCTAGCGACG
>CAZING010000104.1:0-7800 GCA_964540505.1 uncultured Cellvibrionaceae bacterium
CGCAAGAGGACGACTGGGCGCATGAGACCGCCGAGGCGCGCCCGGACGCGCAACGAGAGACGCGGGTCCAAGCGCCTACAGCGAAACGCGCGCCCGAATCCCCACCCGAGCCCGACACTTCGCAAGCACCGGCAGCGCCGGATGAAGTCTTAGTCATTAATGTTATGGCACGTCGAGGTGAAATGCTCCTCGGCGACGCACTTTTAGCCTCTATGATCTCCTGCGGTTTGCGTTATGGCGAAATGGACATTTTTCACCGCTTTGAGACCCCAGACGGCAAGGGCAAAGTGCTGTTCAGTCTGGCCAATATGGTTAAGCCCGGCACCTTTGAGCTGGACGCAATGGATACCTTCGAAACGCCCGGTGTCTGTCTTTTTCTTGCCCTGCCTACTGGCGGCGACAGTCTTCGCGCGTTTGAGCTTATGGCGGAAACGGCACAGACCCTCGCGCGAGATCTCGGCGCAGAGCTAAAAGACGAACAGCGCAGCGTCATGACCCGTCAAACCATCGAGCACAGCCGTCAGCGCGTGGTGGAATATGAGCGTAAAAGACGTTTGGCAAAAGCCTGAGCGCCGACGCTTGACGACCATGAGCGAACCCGTGGATTGCGACACTCGCGAAGCCTATGAGGCTCTAAAGATAGAGCTGCATTACCACAACCATCGCTATCATGTGTTGGACGACCCCGAAATCCCCGATGCGGCGTTCGATACACTCATGGGTCGTTTGCTGGCGATAGAGCAATCTCACCCCGAATGGGTCGCACCGGATTCGCCAAGTCAGCGGGTCGGAGGCGAGCCACTGGCGGGTTTTAATTCGGTCGCGCATTTATCGCCCATGCTGTCATTGGACAATGTCTTCGACGAGCAAGAGTTGCGGGCGTTTGATAAACGCGTGCGCGACCGACTGGCAACCGAAGACCCCATCGCTTACGCCTGCGAACCCAAATACGACGGCATTGCGGTCAGCTTGCTGTATGAACAGGGACAGCTGGTACGTGCCGCCACCCGCGGCGACGGCAGCACCGGCGAAGACATCACCGCGAATGCTCGCACCATCGCAAGCGTTCCTCTGCGCCTTCATGGCGTTTACCCGCCGAAAATAGAGGTGCGCGGCGAGGTGTATATGCCCAAATCGGGCTTTGCCGCGCTCAACGAAAAAGCGCGCAGCCAAGGCACCAAGCTTTTTGTTAACCCTCGAAATGCCGCGGCCGGCAGTTTGCGTCAGCTCGACCCTCGATTAACCGCAGAGCGACCCTTAAAACTTAGCGTATACAGCGCCCAGGTATTGGCCGGCGAACCGCTCGCCGCTAGCCATTCGGGTTATTTAAAAGCACTGGCGTCAATGGGCTTTTTTATCAGCGGTGAAGTTGCCCGCGTCATCGATCTTGAGGGTTGCCTGGAATACTACCAAGCGCTTTTGAAAAAACGCCCGTCTCTGCCGTTTGATATAGACGGTGTGGTTTTTAAAGTGGACGATCTGACACTGCAGCAGCGCTTGGGTTTTGTCGCCAAAGCGCCGCGCTGGGCGATCGCCCACAAATTCCCCGCCGAGGAAGCCATGACCCGCTTGAACGCGGTCGAGTTTCAGGTCGGGCGCACCGGCGCCATTACGCCTGTCGCGAGGCTCGAACCGGTATTCGTCGGCGGCGTGACCGTCAGCAACGCCACGCTTCACAACCGGGATGAGATCGAACGTTTAGACGTGCACCTAGGCGACACCGTCATTGTGCGTCGCGCGGGCGACGTCATACCCCAAGTGGTCTCTGTGGTCATCGCTAAACGGCTAACGCGTGCGCAGCCCATCGCGTTTCCTGATAGCTGCCCGGTGTGCGGTTCTCCGGCCATCCAGCTCGAAGGCGAGGCGGCGATACGCTGCACCGGCGAGCTTGTATGCGCCGCTCAACGCAAACAGGCGATCAAGCATTTTGGCAGTCGCAAGGCGATGGATATTGAAGGTCTGGGCGATAAGCTCATTGATGCCTTGGTCGAGCGCGAGCTGCTAAGTGGGTTGGAGGATATCTATACGCTGACAGTAGAAACCTTGGCCGAACTCGAGCGCATGGGCGTGAAATCGGCGGCGAATCTGGTGGCGGCGATTGAAAAAAGTAAAAGCACAACGCTGCCACGTTTTCTGTTTGCGTTGGGTATCCGCGATATAGGTCAAACCACCGCCGAGACCTTAGCTCAGCATTTCGGCAGTCTCGAGGCCATTGCCGCAGCCTCGATAGAACTACTGCTAGACGTTCCCGATGTCGGACCGGTGGTCGCAGAACGGGTTTCCACTTTTTTTGCCAACGAGCGCAATCGCAACGTTGTGCAAGCGCTTCAGCGAGCGGGGGTCCATTGGCCAAACCCGATCGTTAAATCGCCCCAAGCCTTGCCGTTGAAAGGCAAAACCTATGTCATCACCGGCACCTTGAATACCATGACCCGTGACCAGGCGAAGGCAGCGCTTGTCGCCCTTGGTGCCAAAGTCACAGGCAGCGTATCCAAAAACACTGACGCTTTGGTTGTCGGCGCGGATGCGGGTTCGAAGCTCGACAAAGCGCAATCATTGGGGGTGCCGATAATGAACGAGGCAGAACTGGCGGAGCTTTTGTTATGAGTCAAAGAAGCTCGGTGGCCACCTTGCTCGTGTCCGCGCTTTTGGTCGTGTCGCTTAGCGGTTGCGTCAGTGCCCCGCCGAGCAATACCGATAATATTTGCAACATTTTCGAAGAGAAACGCGGCTGGTATAAAGACGCGAGCAAAGCGGCCCGAAAGTGGGATACGGATGTCGCCATCATCCTCGCATTTATGCGCAAAGAATCGAGTTTTATTGCCAATGCCCGACCGCCGCGCAGGAAGATTTTGTGGATATTCCCAGGGCCTCGCGCGAGCGATGCTTACGGTTACGCCCAGGCTCGAGACAGCACCTGGGACTGGTACAAGCGCGAAGCGGGCGGGCTTTTTGCCAGCCGCGACGATTTCGCCGATGCCGCGGATTTTATCGGTTGGTACAACAAACAAAGTGCCAAGCGCTGCGGTATTTCCACCCGCGACCCCCGTAACCTCTACCTTGCCTATCATGAAGGGCAGGGCGGCTACAATCGTGGCTCGTATAAGAAAAAGAAACACGTGCTCCAATATGCGGATGTGGTCGCCAAGCGCACATGGCGCTATCAAGCGCAACTGAAGCAGTGCGAAGGCAAACTCAAAAAGCAAGGTTGGTATTTGTTTCGGTGACCGTCTGCAAGAAGCGGTTTCAAGCCGGCGAGCGATATTTCGATACAGACCAGGCCCCGAGTGAATTCACAGCGCCCGTTTTGGTCTTAGTGGGGTACTCGTGGCCATGCAGGGAGTGGTGATTAAGGAGCGGCTCTCGCGGGTTCAGATCAAAGCGGGGCCGCGAAGAAATAGTGCCCTTGCCAATGCGATCCGTTAATGACTTGCGAGCAGTGCGTTTGAGGTAGGTGACATGAAGTTTGTGATAAAAAAACGCGCTCGTTTTACGAGCAGTATGATTGCCGGGGCAGCCTTTATCGGTTTGGCCGTATGGGGCTGGAATCTGCCCTTGACGACCGTGGCGTTGTTTTTCGCGTTGTGTTTAGTGTTTCTGGCGTTGATTATCTTAAGTGCGGCGGCTTTCGGTTGGGTGTTGGGCAGGCTGCGCAATAACAAAATCGATTGACGACCCAACTCTCAAAACTTTCCAGTGTCACGTGTCAACTATACTCAGACGACGAATGTGACAGTTTGGTGCGCCTCGCAACCTTTTTGGCGGTTGCTGCGGGGTTGTCCCGTTAATATGACCCAGGAGTTTTTATGGAAGGCTACAAGGTTCCGGCCAGAGATCTACAGTTCGTGTTGGGTGAGCTACTCAATTACGACGATCATTTCCAGTCGCTGCCCAACAGCGAAGACGCATCTATGGAAGTGGTCAACGCGATAGTCGAGGAGTTGGGCAAATTTTGTGAGAATGTCCTCTACCCGCTGAACGCCTCGGGAGATACAGAAGGCTGTCGACTTGAGGGCTCTGAGGTGAAAACGCCCGCCGGTTTCCGTGAGGCCTACAAGCAATATGTGGAAGCCGGTTGGCCGGCAATGACTCATGAAGAAGAATACGGCGGCCAGAACCTCCCTGAATCTCTCGGGACGGTGTTGAACGAATTTGTAGGCACCGCCAACTGGGCTTGGGCTATGTACCCGGGTTTGTCCCACGGCGCGATGCGCACCATAGTCGAACACGGCACAGACGAGCAAAGGCAGACATACTTACCCAATCTGGTGTCGGGGGCTTGGACCGGAACTATGTGTTTAACCGAGGCGCATTGCGGTACCGACCTTGGCATTTTGAAAACACGCGCCACACCTAATGAAGACGGCAGTTACAA
The DNA here is from genome assembly GCA_964540505.1 of uncultured Cellvibrionaceae bacterium. Classification (GTDB taxonomy): domain Bacteria; phylum Pseudomonadota; class Gammaproteobacteria; order Pseudomonadales; family Cellvibrionaceae; genus CAYZQH01. The sequence goes on from CAZING010000104.1 coordinate 4,376, forward strand.
GATTTCCGGCACTAAAATTTTTATTTCCGCCGGCGAACACGATCTCGCAAGCAATATTGTTCATATAGTGCTCGCGCGCTTGCCCGATGCGCCCGCCGGCACCAAAGGCATCTCGTTGTTTATTGTGCCGAAGTTCTTACCGGAATCGAACCAGCGCAACCAAGTCACCTGCGGTTCGCTCGAACACAAAATGGGCATTCACGGCAACGCCACTTGCGTGCTGAACTTCGATGACGCCACCGGGTATCTGATCGGGCCGCCTCATCGCGGCTTAAATTGTATGTTCACCTTTATGAACCGCGCCCGGCTCGGTACCGGGGTGCAGGGGCTTTGTCACGCGGAACTCGGCTACCAAAAAGCGTTATCCTACGCCAAAGAGCGATTGGCAATGCGGTCTCTATCCGGGGCCAAGAACCCCGACGGTCCTGCCGACCCAATCATCGTTCACCCGGATGTACGTCGCATGCTGTTAACCCAAAAGGCGTTTATCGAGGGGCTGCGAATGCTGGTGTACTTCACCGCTCAGCAGATGGACATAGAAGGGCGCAGCCCAGATGAAGACACCCGTAAAACGGCGGGCGAACTCATGGCGTTTCTCACCCCTATAGTCAAGGCTTTTTCAACTGAGGTGGGCTTTGAGTGCGCGAACCTCGCGGTGCAGTGTTTCGGAGGCCACGGCTACATTAAAGAGTGGGGGGTCGAGCAGAACGTACGCGACAGCCGCATTTCAACCCTTTACGAAGGCACAACCGGCGTCCAGGCGTTGGATCTCCTCGGGCGCAAAATTCTGATGACCCAAGGCGAATCGTTAAAGCGGTTTACCAAAATCATTCACAAATTTTGTCAGGCCGAAGCCGAGAACCCTTCGGCTGCAGAATTTATTGAACCTTTGAAAGCCCTAAACGCCCAATGGGGCGAGTTGACCATGCACGTTGGTCTTGCCGCCATGACAGACCCTGAAGAGGTCGGCGCCGCGGCGGTCGATTATCTGATGTATTCGGGCTACGCTTGCCTCGCGTATTTCTGGGCGCGCGCGGCATTGCTCGCCGAGCGCAGTCTCGTCCAAGATGCGGCCCAGCGCCCTTTTTACGAGGCCAAGATCAAGACCGCGCGTTTCTATTTTGCGCGCCTGCTGCCACGAGCCCAAGGGCACTTTGCAATGATCAAATCGGGTGCGGGTAACCTGATGGCGCACGAGGTCGATCAGTTTTAGCGGCGCCGACAGCCAGGTGGGTAAGGCCGGTGGTGTTACTCGGGCTTGCGCGCCAAGGCTACCGCCCGAGTTGGCGCGGGGTGCCCTTCCGCAGTTTTATTCAAGTCTTGCGGGTCGAGGAATTCGCGCAGCGAATGGTTTTTCATCCAAGCTGTACGGCGCTGCTCTTGTAGGCTGGTGACATTGATGTCAACCGTGCGCACATCGATAAACCCGGCCTTTCTCAACCAGCTTTCCAATGTTGCAACCGACGGAATAAACCAGACGTTGCCCATCATGGCGTAGCGGCCTTCGGGTACTAAGGTGTGGCCGAGAGGGCCGTCGACAATCAAGGTTTCAAGCACCAGCTCGCCGCCTGGGACCAAGGTGTCTTTTAATTCCCGCAAATGGTCCATAGGCGAGCGTCGGTGGTAAAGCACTCCCATCGAAAAGGTGGTATCAAACGCTTGGAGCTTCGAGGGCAGCGTTTCCAGCGCTAAAGGCAAAACCTCCACCGGCAAGCCCCGAAGGTACCGCCGTAACATCTGAAATTGAACAACAAAGCGCGCAGAGGGGTCGATGCCGAGCACTTGGGTCGCCCCCTCGCCGTACATCCGCAGGCAATGGTAGCCATTGCCACAGCCGACATCGAGCACCTTCCGCCCCGCCAAGGGTTGCAGAAATGGCAACACACGCTGCCATTTCCAATCGCTGCGCCACTCGGTGTCTATGTCTAGCCCGAAGATCTTGAATGGCCCTTTGCGCCAGGGCATCAACCGCGCTAGGCAGGCCGCCAATTTCTCGCGGTTTTCGTAAGAAAGATCGTCGGCGAGGCCTATAGTAACGCCGCTCTTAAGCTCGACGTCACTCGGTTGGGCTTCGGGCATCGCCGCGAGCGCGGCTAACCAGCCGTCGAGATCGCCAAAGCGCTGGGTATCGAGACCCGCTTCCACTTGTGGCCTCATGGTCTGCAGAGGTTCGAGGTCTGTGCCAACTAGGCTTTCAAAAAAGTTTTTATAATCAATCATTTAATGGCGATTATTGAAGTGAAATTGAAGCATTGAAACCAAGGTTCGGCGCTGTTGAAACCCGCGTTTAGCAGTCTTTCGCGGTGGCGACTCATGGTCTCGGGAATCAGGACATTCTCAAGTGCGGCGCGCTTTTGGGCGATTTCAAGCTCGCTGTAACCGTTGGCGCTTTTAAAGTGGTGGTGTAAGTCGGTTTGCAGCTGATTTTGGTGGGCATCGGCAAACGCTATTTTCTCGGATAACACCAAAACTCCGCCGGGATTAAGGCCCTCGTAAATCCGTCTTAGCAGGCGTTCGCGCTGCTCTGGCGCGATAAACTGCAAGGTAAAGTTCAGTACGCAGACAGAGGCGTTGTTTATAGGCGTGCGCAATATGTCCTCACAGAGTAGGGTGACCGGAATTTCACCGCTGTCGGCATCCATCACCCGTCGACAGCTGCTGATCATGTCGGCGGAGTTGTCGACCGCAATAATCCGAACGCCCGTGCAACCGACGCGGTGGCGCATCGCCAAGCTCGCCGCGCCCAACGAGCAGCCGAGATCGTACAGGTGGCTGTTGGGGGTCGCGAACCGCTCGGCGATCTGCCCGACCATGTGAATAATCGTGGCATAGCCTGGCACCGACCGTTTGATCATGTCTGGGAATACCGACACCACGGCCTGATCGAAGCGAAACCCGGCGATGTCTTCAAGCGGTGATGCGTAAATCCGGTCTTGGTGCTGGTTTGTCATGGTCGTGGTCGCGCAAAAGGGAGAAGGCGAATTTTAACCAGCTCGCCGCGGAAATCCCAGTCGCGATCAAAAACCCGCACTTGCGCGGTTTTACTACACTTCTAATATTGATGTTCTGAAGCCTCGTCGAGGCTTAGGTTATAAATTTAAAGGAAACCCCGTGGCATCTGTGGATTATTCTGGCCTCAGTGTTCTGATTGCCGACGATTTCAGCAATTTCCGCTCGACCGTTACCGTCATGCTGGCCAGATTGGGCATTAAGCGGGTGGATACCGCCTGCGATGGCGCGGGTGTAATCGAAGCCTGTCAGCGACACCAGTATGACGTCATCCTGTGCGATTACGACCTGGGCCCCGGCCAAAACGGCCAACAGGTACTCGAAGAGTTGCGTTTTCGCAAGCTGATATCTGAAGGGCTGCTCTTTATCATCATTTCGGCGAACGCCGCAAAAGACGTGGTGATGGCTGCCTACGA
>CAZING010000104.1:7900-10517 GCA_964540505.1 uncultured Cellvibrionaceae bacterium
CTGCGAGGCGAGTGGGAGGACGCCAATACTCGGCTTGAAGCATTGTTGCGCGAGAACCCTCTGTTTCTGCCCGCCTACGACGAAATGGCGAATAATTGGGAATCCAGGGGGGACCCCCTAAAGTTGCAAGAGATCATACAGCAGTCTGTAGTCATATCGCCGAAATCGATTCTCAGGCAAACCCGACTTGGCGCCGTTGCCGAACGCAATGGCGATCTATCGACCGCCGTTGGCGCCTATCGTCGCACCGTGGCGTTGGGGCGCAACTCCTGCCATGCTCGTGCCGAGAACCATTTGGATTTTGCGCGCCTTGCGGCACAGGCGATCGAGACCAAGCTATCCCCCGTACAGCCTTTAAGTTCCGAGGCGGTGGGCATTCTCGAGCAGGCTCGCAAACGTTATAAATTGTCGGATCCCCAGGTGATGCGGGCGCAGCTGCTCGAGGGCAGGGCGCGGTACCTTGCAGGGGAAGCCAAAGGGCAAGAGATTATCGCCCGACAACTGAACCTGGGTGACCCTGGCGATGATGTCCACGTCCAGCTCGAGCTTATCCGCGCTACGCAAACACTTGGCGATCGCGTCTCTGCCCGAGAACTAACGCACAGAATGCTTGAATCCCATCGCGACAATGAGGCGATCTTAGAGAAACTCGACGTTCTGCTTGATGAACCCGTTAGCGAATTCAATAAACTTTTGGTAGCCAACATTAACCGAGAAGGCATTGATCTGTATAATCTCGGGCGCTTCGACGAAGCCGTGGCCTGTTTTACCCAGGTGAAAGCACTGTTTCCCAACCATGTGGGAATCCGATTGAATATTCTGCAGGCGCTGGTGGGTAAAATGCACACAGAGAACAATAGCCAGGAAGCCGTGGCCGCAGCCCATGAGACTATCGCAGAGATTGAAGGGCAAATTGACCGATCTCACGCGCAGTACGAACGGTTTCAAAAATTGCGGAAGTCGACTTCTGCGGCGCAACGCAATTGAGCACATAGCCGTTGCTTGAGTTTTTTTATCACCAACAGCGGTGTTAAAACTTGCGAGCGATGGCGCGACAACAAATAAGCACACAAACGAGCGGCGTTTGCCTGCCGTAATCGAGCATTGTGAGTGAAATTTTTAACGCCCTGTCGGTGAGCGCAGCTGTTATGAGCCAGCGTCACTCAACGATACGGTTTTACGGGTGCGAAAGGAATTTGGAAATAATAATGACGAATAAGAATAATGCGGTCGATTTCTCTTTGGTATTGGCATCAAGTGTCCACGACATGAAAAACTCGATCGGCATGCTGATCGCTTCGCTGGAAAACTATTGCGAAGATAACCCGCCGCAAAACGACATTCAAAAAAAGCATTTCAATACGTTGCATTACGAAGCCTCCCGGGTGAACGCGGAGTTGGTGCAACTGTTGACTATTTATCGAATGGACACCGACCGATTGCCTTTGAGGCTGGACCAACATTATGTCATTGACGTTTTGGAAGAGCAGCTGGCTCGCAACCATGCATTACTCAATAATAGTAATATTCACTTAAAACTCGAGTGCGACGACAATCTTGAGTACGCTTTCGACGCGGACCTTGTGGGCAGCGTTGTTCAAAATGTGATTGTTAACTGTTGCAGATACACGCGCGAGCAGTTGTTGGTGCGCGCAGAGATCGAAGACGACCTGCTTTGCATCACCATCGCCGACGATGGCGTAGGCTACCCGCCCGAAATGCTCAACGCGCCACAGGTAAGTATCGACCCGGCGGATGTCAGTGAAGGTAAGACGCGCCTGGGGCTTTATTTTGCTGAAGCTATCGCGAGCATGCATCGACAAAAAAACCGAAAAGGTTTTATCAAACTCGAGAACGGCCGCGTACTAAGCGGCGGCTGTTTCAAAATGTATATCCCGTGACCTGCAATATTTGCCGCGCGGGCTAATTCTATGCCGAATCAAACTACAGTATTGACGTGTCTATGCCAACAGGTCAGCTTGCAGGTTCAAGGCAAGCCCATCCTCAGCGCCGAGTGTTTGTGCAGCGATTGTCAGAGTGCGGGGGCGGCGTTGCAGCGATTGCCCGGCGCGCCATCAATACTGGACTCCAATAGCGCTACGCGGTTTGTGCTTTATCGAAAAGATAGAGTCCGATGCACTAAAGGACGGGAGCATTTGCGCGAACATCGATTATCCGTGGGGTCCTCAACCCGCCGAGTGGTCGCCGCATGTTGTAACACCCCTATGTTTTTGGAATTTGCCAAAGGCCATTGGCTGAGCATTTACGCGGGTCTTTGGCCTACCGAAAGCCTGCCTCGACTTGAACTTCGCACCATGACGCGCAGCCGCCCGAAAGGCGTCGTCCTCGCGAACGACGTGCCCAACCCGGCCACTCATACATTTTCCTTTTTCGCTAAGCTTCTTTGCGCATGGGCAGCTATGGGTTTTCGCACGCCCAAGATCGACTGGGTGAGTGGTGATATCAACGCCCAGCAATGACCGCAAACAATTGCGAACTGTAGGGATGAAGGATAGTGGGGCGCCGGTCCTTGAGGGCGCAGGTATCCATATTATGTCGAAATAGAACATTAAGGATTAGAGATGAAAGCAAAGTGCCTTTGCGGCTCAATAGAGGT
>CAZING010000105.1:0-10244 GCA_964540505.1 uncultured Cellvibrionaceae bacterium
TTGATTGCTGCTTCAAATCTACTTTTGGCAGCCGTTAATCTTTGGGGGGATTACCAATGGTTGGTGATAAATTGGGCCAGCTTTTCCATTAGCGCGAGCGCAGCATTATCGGAAAACTGTTGGCCTTCCTCGATATATCCCCACACCGTTGCATCACTTTTCCATCCACCTTGTTTTTTGATCAACTCAAAATCTATCCGCTCCCGGCCTGCAGAGGTGGACAGCCCGCGCCGAAAACTGTGACTACTGAGCTCCGGGATAAAGTCGAATTGACAGATCGCCCCCAGACTTTTAAGCAGATCGTTAACTGCGCCCGGATTCAGCTGTTTTCCTTGGACCTGATCCCATCGATTGACCGGCCTGAAGAGAGGGCCAATGTCGATCTTGGCCGCTTCCGTCCACTCCTTAATGGCGACGGCAGGACAGCAACCTTTCGCACCAAAAGGAAGAGCGCGCGTTAGTCCCTGCAATTGCTGATCGGTTTTGGAACGTGGTAATCGAATAAGCAGTCCTTCAGGCTCCCACACAAGATCCTGAATCTGTATCGCAACCAGCTCGCTGCGCCGAAAAGCCCCGAAAAAACCGGTTAATACCAGCGCGATATCGCGGTATTTCTTTTGGGAATCCGGTTGTTGGCGCAAGTAATTCACCATCTGTGCAATATGCTCCAGGCGAAGCGCTTTAGCCTTTTGTTTGGGTTGGCTATGGGTGCGGCGAACACCTTCCATTGCCTTGCGCACCAGCGAATCGCGAACTGGATCGGTTAGACCTTGGTGAAGGTGCCATTGACTAATGGCAGTTAGGTGGAGATCCAGCGTACGAGGGTTAAGGGATTCAGCTCTGGCCAGCAGATAACGTACAACGTTATCCCGGTCTGTGGGTAAGCGACCACCCCATTTTTCAAACTGTCGGATGGCGGAGCGGTAGGCCTTGCGAGTGTTTTCCGAAGTGGCTGCCTGAAGATAATAGCGAAGTGCCTCTGATTCATTTTTCGCAGCCAGGTTCGACTCCGCATTACGTATCGATAAATCAGCAGGGATTTTCGACGGTGGGTTGCTCATAAGCAAGTTCCTTTCGGGAGTCGCTGAAAAGGCGACTTTGTAACAGCATTACAAGTGCAAAATCCAAGCTATCAATACTAACACGCGATAAGAATCATTATCGAAGGTTATTGAATCGTACGTAAGCCTAAAGAAAATTAAGAAAAATTACGTTATATTACGCATAACGTAATACATTATTAAATAATCTACACGAGGGAATCAAGATGGCAAGGGCCGGAGTCACCTATCACGATGTCGCCAAAGCCGCTGCAACGATTAAAACACAAGGCCAGGAACCCACCGTTGATCGGGTGCGTGAGCATCTAGGTACTGGCAGTAAGAGCACTATCGCGCCGCTGCTGAAGCGCTGGCGATCCGAAAATGGAGATGTGGCCGACCTCGGCGGACTTCCAAATGACTTGGTAGAGGCGCTGAAAAGCTTGCACGAACGTACACAACACATCGCAGACGATCGCGTTGAGCAGGCGAAACAGGCTTTCAAAACCGCAAAGGATGAGCTGGAAAGTGACTTGGCCAAAGCACACAACACGATTGCCCAATTCACCGCTCGCCAACAGGATCTAGAGAGCCAAGCAGCCCGACTGAATGAGGAAACAAACCGGCAACGTAAATCTCTGGAGGAAGCCCAAGCAAATCTCGCAAAAACCGAGGCGCAGCGGGATGACGCCATCATCCGTGTCGCTGAAATCAAAGTAACTGTAAACGAACTTAAACAAGAGAACCGGGACATTCGCGACCATTTTGAGCATTACCAGCAGCGCACGGCCGATGAGCGTCAGCAGGAGCGTGAGCAGCACCGCACTACGACTCAAATGCTGCAAGACCAAGGTCAGGAATTGAAACGCCAACTTACGCAAGCCGAAACCACCGCGTCCAAGTTGCTGGACACTAATAGCCAGTTGCAAAACAGGGTCAATGAACTTGAAGAAAGTAATGCCGCCCTGAACAATGAAGTAAGTCGCCAGACAGAGAGCATTAGGAGCCTGAATCGTGAACTTGATGCCGCTGTGACGAAAATTCGTGAATACCAAGATAAGCAGGATCAATCAGCTGAGCAGCTATCCATACTGGCGCTCCATAATACTGCCGCCGATAAAGAAGTCGCATTGCTGTCTCAGGCTCTGGACGCGAGCAAAACTGAACTGAAAGTCTCCCGAGATAAGATCGTATTTCTTGCTGATGAGAATAAGGTGTTACTTCAGGAAAAGGCTGTAATACAGGGGCAATTTAAACAACTGCAGGAATCTCTGTAGCCTTGAAGTTAGATCTGTTATGCGGAAATGCGCCAAGACAAAAGTATATATATCTTTAACTTCGCAAAGAAAGTTTTCCGCTTGAAGTCTTATGCAGCAAGGCCTACAGGCTAGTTATGTAACATTTGGCGGGTTCTTCCCGGAACCCCTACCACGAAGGTTTTACCGGTCGGGCCCGCGTGGTGCAGGCGTTCAAGGCTGCGGGGTTGACGCCTGATATCGTCATGTCCGCACTGGACGCCGATGTGATCAAGTCTTATGTTGAACTGAAACTCGGGATTGGCATCATTGCCTCCGTGGCCTTTTCACCCACACGGGATACCGGTTTGAAATTATTGAACGCGGATCATTTATTTCCAATAAACGAGTCCAAGCTGGCGTTACGAAAAGGCCATTTACTGCGTCAGTACGCGTATCGGTTTATCGAAATATGCTCGCCCGAGTTGACGGAGAATTTTGTTACTACGCAGGCCGCCAACGGTGAAACACAGGACTTATCATCATTTCAGATAAACTTATGAATTAGCTTCTTTGGTGATCTAATAAACTCAGCGCCTTTTGAATTACAAAGGGTGCAAAGTTCGTGCGTCGTGAACGTTAAAAACGCTGGTAGTTTCTGTGTTGTTACACTGTCTCGACAGACCTCGAGCGCTATCTTCGTAAAGTAAAGTTGAGGCGAGGGCACTTTCGCGCGCCAGTCGAGATCTTCCGGTCCACACCTTTCACCGCCCGATGGGTTTCTACGCAATTTCTCTGGATCATGCAAATGATACGGTATATCATCGCATTCCAATTTTACAAGGGCGTACCCATGGCGCCGATCTCCCAAAGCCGTCTTGGGCAACACGAGCGGCCCGATTTTAAGGATTGATGAATGAAGTACGCAAGTTTAACCGGGCTGGCATTGTTGACGGCGACAACGACTTATGCGCTAGAGGGCCGTGTCGTTGACAGCTACGGCCGGCCTGTGACCGAAGCGATGATAAAACCCGAGAGCACACGAGCGCCAATCGCCGTGAATGACCAGGGCGAGTTCACCCTCGAAGTCGATAATATTTATGAAATTCATATCATCGCCCCCGGTTACAGTCACAAAATCCTCGATCTAAAGAGCGTCAATCGAGATGTTCCGCAAATAATCGCGCTGGAACGATCGGTGATTGAGCAGATCGATGTTGTCGGTATTCCGATACACGCGTCTAACATCGAATCCGCACAGCCGATCTCGGTGTTAAGCGGTGAGCGGCTGCGTAATCGCCAAGCCGCCACTTTGGGCGATTCGCTAGTCGGTGAAATGGGCGTGCACTCGAGCTTCCACGGCAGCGTCGCCAGCACACCGATTATCAGAGGGTTAAGCGGGCCTCGGGTGATGATTACCCAGAACAGCCTGGATGTCGGTGACGCGTCCCGTATCGGCCCCGATCATGCGGTCGCCTCCGAGGCCGCCACCGCCGAACAAGTCGAAGTACTGCGCGGGCCCGCGACACTATTTTACGGCAGCGGCGCCATAGGGGGGGTTGTGAACGTTGTCGACCGGCGCGTTCCCAAAAGCGCGACCACCGAAGGCCAGTGGTATGTCTCTCATCAGACCGTTAATGGCCAGAACATGGGCGCCTTCGACTTTAACGGCGGCATCAAGGACTTAGGGTTTCACCTCGACGGATTCTGGCGGTCATCTGACGACTATAAGGTTCCGGTAGCTCTAGCGCAGGGCCACCGGGGTGAAAATTCTGAACCCGGCACCGAGACCGTCGACCACAGCAGCGACGCGTCCCGCGGGGTCACGGTCGGCGGCAGTTATATCGCGGACAACGGTTATCTGGGCGTGTCGATTGGGCACCTCGATCGTCGGTATGGAATCCCGGGTCACAGCCATGCAGAGCATTTGCATACGGCCGAAGATGCGGGCGTTTATGCGGACCTAAACCAAAACCGCCTGCAGATCGCAAGCGAGGTTTCATTGGACGGTGGGTGGTTGAACGCGGTCAATACACGCATCGGTTACACCGATTACACCCATATAGAAACCGACGCCGGCGAACAAGGCACCGTCTTTGCCAACACCACCTCAGAGCTCAAACTGGATTTATTGCATCGGCCGATCATGGCCTGGAAGGGCGGGTGGGCAGTGCATTATAAGCACAGCGATGTTGAAGCTGCGGGCGCGGAGGCATTTACACCGCCTTCAGAATCACAGACCTTGGCCCTGGCACTGGTAGAAGAGCGACACATGGGCGCGTTACTGTTCCAGGTGGGCGCTCGAGTAGAGCGGGTGACCATAAACGCCAACGAGGTCCGCTTGCCGTTTTTGTCTATGCACAATCACGAACCGCATCCCAGCGACGCTCACGAACACGAACACGAAGAACCACCGTTAATGGGCGTATTTTCTTCACGCGAAGTGTTTACCCCGGTCAGCGCTTCGCTTGGGATAGTGTGGGATTTTTCGCCCGGTTATAACATCGCCCTGGCCTACGGCCACGCCGAGCGGGCGCCATCGGCTTCAGAACTGCTCGCCTTTGGGCCGCATATGGGCAACCGCTCTTACGAAGTCGGTGCATTGTTCCAGTTGCACGAAAAGGCAGGCGAGGCCGATTTTGAAATCAATTTCGCGCCGTTGCAACTCGAGACTTCGAACAACCTTGATTTAACCTTTCGAAAACACGAAGGTAATCTCGGGCTAATATTTAACCTATTCTATAATAGAGTGAGAAACTACTATTACCAAACGGCAAGTGACTACTACGTTGAAGATACGCATGAGCATGGGGCAAGTCATGAGGGTGCACCGGGGCAAGAACTGATCCACGCAAGCGAACTGCCAGTTTATTTCATGACCCGTGCAGACGCAGAACTCTATGGCTTCGAGGCACAAAGCATCTGGCAGATCACTCCGCAGTTAACCTCTACCTTATTCACCGATTACGTGCACGCGGAACTCAAAGAAACGGGTGCTTACTTGCCGCGCACGCCCCCGCTTCGCTACGGGGCGCGGCTTGCGTATCAATGGCACAGCGTAATGGCCGAGCTGAGTTGGTCTCACTACCAAGATCAAACGAAAACCGCTGAATTTGAAACGCCGAGCGATGGTTATGACTGGATAGACGCGGTAGTGACTTGGCAGTTGCCTGTAGGTGCTAAGGAGCTTGCCTTGTTTGCCAAGGTAGACAATATCGCTGACACCGAAGCTCGGGTACACACTTCGTTCTTAAAAGATATTGCTCCGAGACCGGGCCGCAGTTTCACTATTGGCTTGCGCGGCGCATTTTAATCGCTCAGCGCCGATTTCCGATAAAGTCAATCGGCGAGGATAGAGCCCGGTCGCCCGCGCCGCGCCCAAAGTCAAATGCGTGAGCAAGCAGCCGCGGTGGCTACCCCTTGCAGTTGATCGAACATATGAATGGCATGAGTGAAAACAATGAACAAATCCACATTGAATAGAATTATGACTAAGGCCGTGGCGATGTGCGCGGAGTCGGGCAGTCGTTTAACCGCCAAGCGAAAGCGCATTCTAGAGGTTCTATTGATTTCGAAAACTCCCTTATCTGCGTATGAGGTGGCTGACGTTTACAATAAGCAGTCTGATAACAGCATTCCTGTGATGTCGGTTTACCGGATGCTGGATTTTCTAGCAACCGAAAAACTTGTCCATAAACTCAATTCCACTAGTAAATACGTGGCCTGCTCGCACATCACCTGCGACCATGCACACGAAGTGCCTCAGTTTTTAATTTGCGGAAATTGCGAAGTAGTGAAGGAGATCGGGATTTCTAAAACGATTATCGAAGAGTTGGATAAACAGATAACCAAGGCCAATTATAAGTTGGTCAATCCGCAAATGGAGTTGCAGTGCTTGTGTTGCGACTGCGCTCGTTTAGCTGCATAAATGCAATAGGCCCGAGCGCGCGAGAAGGGATGCCCGAAAATTTCCGACAATGTTATATAAATCCCCTATAGTCCGCTAGAACAATGGCTTTCAGCTAAAAGATCAGCGACATTAAAAATGTCGACTGATTCGCGCGCCATTATGTCAACCTGGAGGCGCTTAAATTCGAAAAGGTCACAGCGCCGTAGAACCTCAGGACAACATGTGGTTGATGGAGCGCTTGAAAAAGAGATTTATGTCGAGCATTCCGATTGCTGCCGGTGTGATACTCTAGTGCTGGCGACTGATGGCGCATCCGACCACCGCGCGGGTAGACGAATATTCGCCATGCGTTTGTATCTGCAAATGCTGTTCCATACTTTAACAATACACAGGCAGGAGAGGTTAAGGTCTTTCGACTGTTAACACCTCACGAAGCTGAACTCCACCCACTAATTTAAGGCATATCCATGAGTCAATATCAGATCGCTGTCGTCGTCGGCAGTCTCCGCAAAGATTCATTCAATAAAAAGTTGGCCAATGCCATCGTTAAATTGGCGCCATCGGAATTTTCGTTCAAGCAGTTGGAAATAAGCGATTTGCCTCACTACAACCAAGATGACGACGCGCAGCCAGCGACGTCGGTCGTGCAGTTGAAAGCCGAGATCTCTGCGGCCCAAGGCTTGTTGTTTGTCACACCTGAATACAATCGCTCTATCCCAGGCGTTCTCAAAAATGCGCTTGACCATGCTTCTCGCCCCTACGGGCAAAACGCTTGGGCGGGCAAACCGGCCGGTGTTTTAGGCGCGTCGATTGGTGCCATCGGAACTGCTATGGCGCAACAACATTTGCGCAACATTCTCGCTTACCTTGACGCGCCAACGCTGGGTCAACCGGAAGCATTTATTCACGCGAAAGATGGGTTATTTGACGATGCGGGCAACATCGGGCCCGACAGCAAAGCGTTTTTGCAAGGCTGGATGGATCAGTATGTTGCATGGGTGAAGAAGCACGTTAGTTGACGACGAATGAAACTTTTGAACATAAATCCGCTAGATCGAGCAATCGCCAATCTCAATTTTTGATTAAAAAGGAAATCATATGAACAGTTCGGAGAAGAATGATAATTCGCCTTCAACAACCGGTTCCGGCGCCCCCGCTGTCAGTGATCGCAATTCACTGACGATTGGAACGGACGGTCCTATCGTCCTGCACGACGTTCATTTTCTAGAGCAGATGGCTCATTTCAATCGCGAAAAGGTACCGGAGCGCCAACCTCATGCAAAAGGCGCTGGTGCGTTTGGTGTATTCGAGACCACCGAAGATGTCTCCCGGTACACCAAAGCGGCACTTTTTCAAAAAGGTGGCCGGACCGACATGCTTGCGCGCTTCTCCACTGTGGCCGGCGAGCAAGGCAGTCCAGATACCTGGCGCGACGTGCGTGGATTTTCGCTGAAGTTTTACACCGATGAAGGCAACTACGATCTGGTCGGAAACAACACGCCAGTTTTTTTTGTGCGTGATCCAATGAAATTTCCGCACTTTATTCGCAGCCAGAAACGCCTGCCGGATTCAGGTCTGCGCGACAACCATATGCAGTGGGATTTCTGGACCAACAATCCGGAAACCGCGCACCAAGTGACCTATTTGATGGGTCCGCGCGGTCTGCCCCGCACCTGGCGCCACATGAATGGCTACGGCTCGCACACATATATGTGGGTCAACAGCGCCGGTGAAAGATTCTGGGTGAAATACCATTTCCACACCCAGCAGGGCATGGAGTTTTTCAGCAATGCCGACGCCATGGATATGGCGGGCCGGGATGCCGACTTCCATCGCCGCGATTTGTTTGATGCAATTGAACGCGGTGAACACCCTGAGTGGACCATGTCCGTCCAGGTAATGCCCTACGCCGATGGCAAAACTTACCGTATCAATCCTTTCGACCTGACCAAGGTATGGTCGCACAAAGACTATCCTCTGATCCGGGTCGGCACTATGAGGCTTGACCGCAACCCGGCAAATTTCTTTGCCGAAATCGAACAAGCGGCTTTCTCGCCGGGCAATACCGTTCCGGGGATCGGTTTGTCGCCAGACAAAATGCTGCTCGGTCGCGCCTTTGCCTACGCCGACGCGCAACGCCACCGCATCGGTACCAATTTCCATCAACTGCCGGTCAATCGGCCCAAATGCCCGGTTAATACCTATATGTTTGATGGCAATATGACTTATCACCACAGCGGTAATGCGCCGGTTTACGCACCTAACAGCGGTGGCCGCCCTTGGTCTGATGAAACCGGTGCCGTTAATGAGGGTTGGGAGGCGGACGGCAGTATGGTTCGCAGTGCTTATAGGCTGCGCGCGGACGACGACGACTTTACGCAACCCGGCATTTTGGTGCGCGAAGTCTTTAACGATGCCGACCGGGACTCGCTGGTGGAGACCGTCGCTGGCGCGTTGCTGGGCGGTGTACGCAGCCCGGTACTCGAGCGCGCATTTGAGTATTGGAAAGCTATCGATCCGGATGTCGGCCGAAGGATCGAAGAAAAGGTTCGCCATGGCAGCGCGCCGGAACCCGCCGCTGGAATGAGTGAAAGCTGAGTAAAGACCGAAAGCAGTCCTCCTTTTGGTCATGTTTTTTATCTCGGACAGTAGGTTGCAACCGCGAATCTTTCACCCACGACAGAGGGAATAATTAAAAAAATCGCTTGCTCGATAACCAGCGCCTCACTCATTGCGACCCTTAGGCTTGAGGGTCTGCACCGCGACTAGGGGTAGTTCACGGGCGTTGGTTTATTGCCGGGCAGGGGAATCGGCTCTATTTCATCGGGTACGGGCGCGAACCTTCCTGATTGCCAGTCCTCTTTGGCCTGTTCAATCCGGTCTCTGGAGCTTGACACGAAGTTCCACCAGAGGTGGCGTGGGCCGTCCATCGGCTCGCCTCCCAGCAACATAATTCGAGCGGGGACTGAACAAGTTATAAGAATGGGCGCGCCGGGTTTTAGGACGATAAGCCTTCCGGAGCCGAAACTGTCGTGTCCTATTTGGATTGTTCTGTCCACCACGTACACCGCCCGCTCTTCATGCTCGGGCGGCACTTGCAGCTTAGCGTTGGGAGCTAATGTGACATCGGCGTAGAACATGTCAGAGAACGTTGTTACCGGAGCGCGCGCGCCATACAGCGAGCCGGCAATCAGGCGCACGCTCGCGCCGTCTTGCTCCATCAGTGGCAAGGTGTCTTGCGAATGGTGGTGGAACTCGGGTGCAACTTCCTCGTGCTCTTTCGGCAATGCCAGCCAGGCCTGTATCCCGAACAGCGCCGTCTCTACTGAGCGCAAACCTGGTGGTGTTCGCTCGGAATGAACAATACCGCTGCCAGCGATCATCCAGTTCACTGCGCCAGGCCTGATCGGCTGCACGCTACCGACACTATCGCGGTGGAGTATTTCGCCTGCAAAGAGGTAAGTGACGGTGGCGAGTCCAATATGAGGGTGCGGCCGCACGTCGAGCCCTTTACCTTCAGTTAATAAAGAAGGACCCATTTGGTCAAAGAAAACGAACGGCCCGACCATTCGTTGCTGCGCAGAGGGCAGCGCCCGCTGCACCATAAAACCATCGCCCAGATCGCTGCTGCGCGGGATGATAACGGCCTGGATGCTCTCGGCGCTTTGGGGCTGGCTATCGTCTAGTGTCATGCGTGGTTTTCTCCATAGAGCTTCGAGGTGTTGACTTGCGCTATCGCCGATTTCGCTCCGTCGGCCATCATTCTGCCGACAGTTTGCGAGTATGTTCTGCGTAAATGCAAACTGTCGGCCCTTGGAAAGGTTGCGGTTGATGATCCAGCGCGGGCGAACCGCAAACCCATGGGTCTTTTACATGACCGGCGATTGCCCAAACATCAGCCCGTCATTAGTTTGCTATAAGCCCTTTGTCCCCGTCGAATCGCATTTGCTTGAAACGCTCAACGAACCATTTGAGGCCTTTACCTGTATTTTCCCGTGACCACGCCAAAGAGATGTCTGCAGGGGGTCGCCGGGGGTTCAATGCCAAAAGCCGCAAGCG
>CAZING010000106.1:0-1974 GCA_964540505.1 uncultured Cellvibrionaceae bacterium
TGCGCGGCTTCGACCAGTCGCTGTTACGCCCGCTCGATATCCTGGACAACGACCTGTCCGAGGAGCAGTTCGGCGCGGGAATGCTGGCCAACATACTGCTGTTTCTGGTGATTTTTTCCTGCATGATGGGCGGCTTTTATCTCGCCATCGACATCACCGCCGGTGAGCGTGAAAGGCTGAGCCTCGAACCGCTTTTGAGTCTGCCGCTTCGGCGCTTTGAAGTGGCGCTTGGCAAGTACACGGCTATAGTCGTGTTTTGTACGGTCTCGTATCTCTTGCCGATCATCAGTGTCGGGGTATGGAGCATCTTTCTGCCGGACCAGTTTTTTGGCAGCGGCGATATCCCGGGGCTGGTCACCTTTCTAAAAATCGCGTTATTGTGTCTGCCGCTCAGTTTTTTGATGGCGTCGTTTCTAATGGCGGTGGCGAGCTGGACCAAAAGCACCAAAGAGGCGCAAACCCAAATGGGCTTTGCCATGTTGGTGCCTATGACGCCGTTTTTTCTGGTGCAGTTTCTGAACATAGAGGCAAACCCGCTGTTCGAAGCCGTGCCCATTTTAAGCCAGTATCTGCTCGCCGATAAAATCCTGGTCAGCAGCGCCTATCCGGTCAGCGCTTTGTGGCCGGGTGCGCTGACAAGTCTCGCGCTCGCTTTTGCGCTTTTGGCGGTATCGGTGGGACTGTACCGACGCGACGCTATTTTGGGGAACTAGACGCTTGTTGCGGCTAAGCGCAACAACTTGGGCTTCTCGTCTCGTCGCCATGCTCTTGGGTGGCAACGCCTTGCGGGCATCGCCAAGCCCACCAACGGGCAGCCACAATTGAAAGGCGATACGCAGACCCTGAATGCGGGTCAACGGCTATGGGTTTTGCGTTGGGTTTTACGTTTTTTTTCGCGGACTTGAAACATGGTCGGGTTTTTGTTCACGAAATTGGCGATCCAAACGCGAATAAAACCGGGTTTGCGACGACTGTCCCGGATTTGAAAATAGCCGATGACCGCTATGATCAGCGCACCCAAAGTATCGACGATCAAATCCCACATAGTGTCGGTCAAACCCGAGGGGTCATTCAGCATCGGCTTTTGCATATTCGTGCCGAAGAAGCTATCCATCGCAAACTCAAAAATCTCCCAAAGCGCGCCGGTTCCGACAGCGAATAAAAACGCGAAAAAGGCGACAAACCCCGGCTTCATCCGCAGGCTGATATCATCCATCTGGTTGAGAATATGAACCAGCAAAAACCCGATTATGCCCAGTAGCAGCCCCGAGGTGGTGTGCAGCGCGATGTCCCACCACCAGTATTGGATGTAGTAATTGCGCACCTCGCCGAGAAACAGCGAAGCAAACACAAAGCCGATGGCCATGAGTTCAAACTGGGCGGTGATATGGATTTTAAACCGCCGCCGCAACAGAATTGGCATCATTGTCAGGGCAATAATGCCGAAGGTGGTGACGGCGGTCAGCCACTGGCGGTTCCAAAGCGACGCGACCGCCTCGATCAGTAGGATCGTCTTTAGGACAAAACCGATGCGGGTTTCGGATCTCAACATAAATGCACGCGAGGGCTAAAGGGTGCAACGGAGCTATGCATCACTCAGACCGGTAGCAGCATCCCCCGCAACATCCAAAACAGCATTGCCGCGAGCAGCGCCGAGGCCGGCACGGTTATGAGCCAGGCGGCGGCGATGCGGTAGAGGTGACGGCGTTTGACCAACTCTTGTTTGTAAATTTTTTTGATGCGTTTGCGCTCTTTGTTGGTGAGCGGCAAAGTCGTCTCTTGGAGCGCGGACTTGCGCAGCATCGCGCGGGTCTCTTCTTCCGTGGCGCTGGCCACCTCGTCCAAAAAGGCTTGGATGCGCGCGCGGTCCTCGCCTTCGTGCTCGGACAGAATTCGGTGTAAACGCGTCGTGTAGCGGGTTTTCAAGTGTTCGCGCAAAAAGCCCACGCCGAACACGCCGCCAAGCGCAATGTG
>CAZING010000106.1:2074-6049 GCA_964540505.1 uncultured Cellvibrionaceae bacterium
ACGCTTGCGACTGTATTGGTCAGCGACGCAGTGGCGCCGTTCATGCGTCGACGCGTTAGCCAAAATGCCAGCGCGCCCACCCCGAAGCCAATTACCGTCGCGCCGCCGAAGCCTGGGTCCCAGAGCTTGCGCAAGCCCTTAGTGAACAAATAAGTGGTAAACGCCCAGGCCATCAACGCCACCAGCGACGGTACGAACCGTCGCGCGGCGCTCACTAGGTCGTCTTGATAGAGGATGGCGCGCTTGATAAACATCAGCAGCGCCGCAGCAATCAAACCGCCCATTAGCGGCGAAATCACCCAACTCGCGGCTATGGCGCCGAGAGTGCCCCAGTTCGCGATACCCAAACCACCGGCGGCGATACCTGCGCCGAGTATGCCGCCGACTATAGAATGGGTGGTCGACACCGGCGCGCCCATCCAGGTGGCGAAGTTCAACCAAAGGGCGCCGGCGAACAGCGCTGCGGCCATCAGCCAGACAAAGGTCTGGGTGTCGCGCACCAGTTCGGGGTTGATGATGCCGGATTTAATGGTGCCGACCACATCGCCGCCGGCAATCAACGCGCCGGCGGCTTCGCAGATCGCCGCGAGCACAATGGCGCCGGTAAGAGATATAGCGCCCGAGCCAACCGCCGGGCCGACATTGTTGGCAACGTCGTTGGCGCCTATGTTCATCGCCATATAGCCCCCGACCAAGCCCGCGAACAGCAACAGGCCGGTATGAGCGGTATCAGGCGCCGCAACAGCGGTGAAAACAAAAACCACACCTAAAAACACGCAGGCGAGCAGCAGGCGCGGCCAGATGCTGGATTTAAAGCGTTGGGTGAGACTGTCGGGTGGCTCACTGACTACTATAGGTGAATTCATAAAAGCGCTAAGTCCATTCGGTAAATTTAACCCCAGCTCTCGGCGCGCGTAGCCAGCGGCTGCCTGGGTGTACATCTACCTGTTGGGGAAATTAATCGTAAAGCCGTCCCGCTCGGCTTTGACCGGGCGGGGCGCCTATCCTGCACACGAAGCGAAAAAAGCGCAATGGTAAGGAGCCGCGCGCGCTATGACAAATTTATGTCTGCTGGAGTGTGACGGGCGCACCGTCAAAGCCCCACAGATTCGCTCGATGGGCCGATCGGGGCGGGATGAGCTTGCGAACGCATGATGTTGATATAGCTGTCGACCCTATAACGCTCGGGGTGTTGCGCGAGGTACTCGAGCAGTTGCGCGTGCGCCTCGGTCGAGACCGCAGAGTGGCCGCCGCCGACACCGTGAAACAACAGGCTGATCACTTCGACGCCCGGGTCGACCTCGGTGACCAGCGAAATCAACTGTTCGCCGGTGAGAGCCGTGGGGAAGTGCAAAACTTCAGTGCCCTCTGCCACGCCCTGGCCTTTGATCGCGACAAACTGGTCGCGCACCGCGCTCACATAATTGCCGTCGATGGCCTCGGTGTCTAGGCAGGGCGGCGTCAGGGTGCGCTCGGTGTGGCCATCAAGCGCCTGCAAAAAGGTGTTGGCCAGTTGTATTTCCTGGCGCATGGCCTCGATTGTGCGCAAGTTCAAATCCTGAAATGGGCGCACCCAGGTGCGTTCGTCATTGGCGGCGCAGACATGGTAAAGCGTGTGATTACCGAGTTCGTGCCCCTGCTCGGCGAGGGCTGCCCAGCGCTCGAGGTTGTCGGCAAAGCCGTCGGCGGCCGGAAAGATATAGAACGACGCCTTAAAGCCGTGGCGGTTCAGCGCCGGCACGGCATTGTCCAATTGGCTGACCAAGGCATCGTCGTAAGAAAGACTCACAGCGACACGGGCAGGGTGGGGCGGCGCGGAGGCCGCGCTTGCGGCCCCCGCGGTGAGCGCCGCAAGCAGTGCCAGCGCGTGCAAACTTAGGCACGATGATGGCCGATGCATAGAACCTCCAGGTGTGAACGACCCGTTTAAATCGTCGAGGGTAAAGCAGTGCGCGCGCAACTTCTTGCCCATACGAGCCACCGAAGACGCGAGCACCCTGAGTGCTGTCTGCACGCCGCGGTGCGCTAACTCCCCGCACCTTTGGGATTATTGCCCGCTAGCTCTCGGTTTTCGCGAAAGTGTTTGCGGTGCGAAATGCGAAACACCACCACAAAGAACACAGGCACGAAGAAAATGGCCAGAAGCGTCGCCGACAGTATGCCGCCGAATACGCCTGTGCCTATCGCATTTTGGCTCGCCGAGCCCGCGCCGGTGCTGATTACCAATGGCGTGACACCGAGCATAAACGCAAGCGAGGTCATGATGATCGGCCGCAAACGCATACGCACGGCCTCTAAAGTCGCCTCAATCAGACCCATGCCTTCCTCGAACAGGGATTTGGCGAACTCGACGATCAAAATGGCGTTTTTGGAGGACAAGCCAATTGTGGTCAGCAAGCCCACTTGGAAATACACATCGTTCATCAGCCCTCGGGACATAGCAAAAACCACCGCGCCGAGCACCCCAAGGGGCACCACCAGAATCACTGCTATGGGCACCGACCAGCTTTCGTACAAGGCCGCCAGACATAAGAACACCACCAGAACCGACAGTGCGTAGAGCATGGGTGCTTGCGCGCCGGCTTCTTTTTCTTGCAACGAAATACCGGTCCACTCAAAGCCGACGCCCCTGGGCAGCTTTTGGGCGAGCTCTTCCATCGCGGTCATTGCATCCCCCGAGCTGACCCCAGGTGCGCCTTCGCCCTGGATGTTGATCGAGGGCACGCCGTTGTAGCGCTCGAGTCTCGGTGAGCCAAACTCCCATTGACCCTCGGAGAACGCCGAGAAGGGCACCATCTCGTTTTGGGCGTTGCGCACGTACCAAAGACCGATATCGTCGGGCATGGCCCGGTAAGCCGCCTCGCCTTGGACGAAGACCTTTTTCACCCGCCCTTGATCGATAAAGTCGTTGACGTAGGTGGACGCCCAAATGGTGGAAAACACGTTGTTGACATGGGCGATTGACAAGCCAAGCGCGGCCGCCTTGCTCTGGTCCACGTCGAGCTTATATTGCGGCGTGTCCTCTTGGCCGTTCGGGCGTACGCCCACCAAGCGGGGGTCTTGCGCGGCGAGGCCAAGCAATTGGTTGCGCGCGGCCATCAAACCGTCGTGGCCCAAGCCGCCGAGGTCTTGCAGTTGCAAGTCGAAACCCGAGGCGGTGCCGAGCGAGGTGATCGGTGGCGGCACGAACGGGAACACCATGGCCTCGGGCAGCTGGGTCATAAAAAAGCCCATCGCCCGGCCGGCCACCGATTCGACGTGTTGTTCGGCGCCGGGGCGGTCGTCCCAGTCTTTCATTTTGACGAAGGCGATGCCGTTGTTCTGGCCGCGACCGCTGAAGCTGAAACCGATCACCGAAAACACCGATTCGACATTGTCCGGTTCGTTTTCAAGAAAGTAACTTTCGACCTTGTCCATCACCGCCACCGACCGCTCTTTGCTGGCATTTACCGGCAAGGTCATTTGGGTGAACAAAATGCCCTGGTCTTCATTGGGCAAAAACGCACCGGGCAGACGGGTGAACAGATACGCAAGCACGACTATGATCAACCCGTAGATCAACATAAACCGGCCCGTTCTGCCGAGCATTCGCCCGACGCTGTTGCGGTAACCGAGCGTGGCGCGCTGGAAGTTGCGGTTGAACCAACCGAAGAACCCGCCCCGCTCATCGTGACTGCTGTCGATCGGTTTCAAAAGCGCGGCGCAAAGTGCCGGCGTTAAGGTCAGCGCCACCACCACGGATAAAAGCATTGAGGCGACCACGGTGATCGAAAACTGCCGATAGATCACGCCCGTGGAGCCGCCGAAAAATGCCATGGGCACAAACACCGCCGAGAGCACCAAGGCGATACCGATCAGCGCGCTGGTGATCTGACCCATCGATTTGCGCGTGGCTTCGCGCGGGCCGAGGCCGTCTTCGCGCATCACCCGTTCGACGTTCTCCACCACGACTATGGCATCGTCCACCAAAAGCCC
>CAZING010000106.1:6149-9799 GCA_964540505.1 uncultured Cellvibrionaceae bacterium
TTGGTTGTTGTATTCGGTTTCAAACGAATAATTCTCGCCGCCTATCTCCACCCGGGCGACATCGCCAAGGCGTACCTGGGAGCCGTCTTCGTTGACGCGCAACAGAATATCGCGGAACTGCTCGGCGGTTTGCAGTCGCGTCTGGACGATGATGCTGGCGTTGATTTCCTGTCCGGGCGCCGCAGGCGCGCCGCCGAGCTCGCCGGCGGCAATTTGCGCGTTTTGGCTGCGTATCGCGAGCACCACGTCTTCACTGGTCATCGCATAGGCGGCCAATTGCTCGGCGTCCAGCCAAACACGCATCGCATACTGCGAGCCGAACAGTTGAATGGTGCCCACGCCATTGACGCGACTGAGCGGTTCGCGAACGTTTGCGGCCACATAGTCGGCAATGTCGTACTTATTCATGCTGTTGTCACCGGACACAAAGCCGATGACCATCAAAAAGCCCGCAGAGGATTTGTTCACGCGAATCCCCTGTTGTTGGACTTCCTGCGGCAGCAAAGGCATGGCCCCCTGCAACTGATTCTGCACTTGTACCTGGGCTATGTCGGGGTCGGTGCCAGCTTCGAAGGTAATGGTGACCTCACCGCTGCCGCTGGAATCACTCACCGACTTCATATATTTCACGTTGTCGACGCCGGTGATGTTCTGCTCGATGATCTGGATCACCGAGTCTTCAACGGTTTGCGCCGAAGCGCCGGGGTAGTTGGCGCGGATCGACACCGAGGGCGGTGCCACCTCCGGGTATTGAGCCACCGGCAGGCGCATAATGGCGATGATTCCGGCGAGCATGATGATGATCGAAATCACCCAGGCGAATACCGGCCTATCAATAAAAAAGCGGGCCATGCGGGTCTTTCTCCTATTGTGTCTGAGTGATGGCTTCGGTTTGCTCGACCGGGTTCACAACTACGCCCGGGCCGACTTTTTGTAAGCCTTCGACTATCACCCTATCGCCGGCGTTGAGCCCGCCTTCGACCACCCAGCGGGTGCCGACGGCTATCCCAAGCGTCACCATCTTGCCTTCGACTTTATTGTCCGCACCGACCACCATCACCTGCGATTGCCCGCCGCGCCCGCGACTGACTGCCCGCTGAGGTATTAACAACACTTGTTCGCGGGTACCTTGGTAGACTTCTGCGCGAACGAACATACCCGGCAGTAACATGTGCTCGGGGTTCGGAAATTCTGCCCGCAGCGCGACCGTGCCGGTGGAGACATCGACGCTCATCTCGGCAAACCGCAATTTGCCCTCGGGGCCATACTCGCGGCCGTTTTCGAAGCGCAGCTTCACAGGGGCAAAATCCTCTAAGGCGAGGGTGCCTGCGGCAAGTTGCTGGCGTATATCAATGATTTGGCGCGCCGACTGGGAGAGATCGACGTAAATGGGGTCGAGCTGGTGAATGGTCGCCAGTACTGCGGTTTGCTGAGCGGTCACCAGCGCCCCTTCGGTGACATTGGATTTGCCAATTCGGCCGGCGATGGGCGCGTATACACGGGTGTAGTCGAGGTCGATTTGCGCGGTTTGCAAAGCCGCTTCGGCCACCGCCAGCTCGGCTTTCGACTGCATAAAGGTGACCTCGGCGTCGTCGTAATTCTGTTGGCTGACGGCCTTTTGTTTCAACAGGTCGGTAAAGCGGTTATAGCGGTCGCGCGCGGCGTTAAGGTTGGAGCGAGCGCGCTCGAGCGTGGCCTTCGCGGTGGCGACGGCCGCGTCGTAACGCGCCGCGTCGATTTGATAAAGCTGTTGCCCGGCCTCGACGATCGAGCCCTCATCGAACAAGCGTTTTTGAATCACGCCTGTGACTTGCGGGCGTACTTCGGCCTTTCTGAAGGCCACTGCGCGGCCGGGCAGCTCGGCGGTCAGGTTGACGTCTGTGGACTGCAAAGTGACCACTTCAACACCTGTAGGCGGGGCGTTCGCGCCCATCTGGGCAGGTTCCGACTTGCCGCAGCTGGTTAGTAGGCTTGTCATTAAAAGGACGGCGAAGCCGAATTTGCTTTTACGCGCGGATATCATGGGTGCTCCCATCAGCGGTAGGGTTGATTAGATGGGTCAGCCGCGACAGGCGGCCGATTCCGTAAATGAAACAGTCAGATTCGGGTAACGGAGCGTCAAACCTCTAAAGCTCCGGACCCCGATGTTGCTATGGCATCCCAGCAGGCGGCCAGCACTTTTTCAAACAGTGGCGGGTCCACCACTGCCCGGCCCAAATGGGCCTTCGCCGCCAAGTGCAAAAGCGGTTCTATGCCGAGACTGATCAACACTTCATCGGGTAGGTCTTTGAGTATCCTTTTAGCTCGACACTGCTCGAAAAAAGCCAGCAGGGGCGCAAAAATGCGCCTAGCGTCCTGGCGTTGTGAATCCAGTACCTCCGGTGGCAGGTGATCGAATTGCGCTTTACTCAGCACGACGTTTTTCTCGCTCATACAATACCGCCAATAGTTGCGCGCAAACAGCGCAAACTGCGCGTCCGGTGTCGCTTGGGGATCGTGCTGGTAAAACAACTCGCCGGCAATGCGTTGGATCAACTCCAGGTGCAGCGATTCTATCAGCGCTTCCTTATCTTGGAAGTACAAATAAATGGTGCCGGTTGCAACACCGGCCTCATCGGCCAATTGTTTCATCGAAAATCCGTGGAACCCCTGGCGGGCGAGAACCTCCAGGGTAGCGGTAAGAATTCGTGTGCGTTTGCACGCGGAATCGCTGGAACGAGCCATTCGGACCCTGCCAATGAATGAACGTTCATTCATTTTATGAATGTTAGCGCTATCGCGCAAGCGCCGTTTATCGACCGACCACTGTGACCGCAAAATGACGCCGTTATGGCCCCGCGCCCCTGCGCACCCGGAGCCGTTATACTGTCGCCGCCGCTTCGCACCGTGGACGGCCCTAGCCCTTAATACGCATCGACAGGATTCCTGCTGTGAGCGAGCACCCCTCGACCGACCAATTATGGGGCCATCCGAAAGGCCTTTACGTTTGCTTCGCGACCGAAATGTGGGAGCGCTTCTCATTCTACGGCATGAAGTATCTGTTGTTACTTTATTTAACCAAATATCATCTATTTACCGACTCGGCGGGCTTCGACGTACTCGGTGCTTACGCGGGACTTGTCTACGCTTTGCCTTTAATCGGTGGCCTGCTTGCCGACCGTTACCTCGGCATGCGCAAAGCGGTGGTGTTCGGGGCGCTGTTGCTTACCGCAGGCCACGCGACCATGGCCTACGAGGGCGCGGCGGCGGTGCGCTACGAAGCCGGCGCGGTGCTGAGCGAGCCCTTGTCATTGGCCGGCGGCACTGTGATCGCCGCCGGCACCACGCTGACCGAGGCCCTGGTGGTGCAAGATCGCGCCGCGCTGGCGGTGTTTTTCCTCGCGCTGGCTCTGATTACCGTGGGTGTAGGGTTCTTAAAGCCCAATATTTCGACCCTGGTCGGCGCGCTTTATGCGCCCGGCGACAGCCGCCGCGACTCCGGCTTCACAATTTTCTATATGGGTATCAACTTCGGGGCGCTTATCGCCACGCTATTGTGCGGTTACCTCGGGGAGACCTACGGTTGGCGCTACGGCTTTGGTGCGGCGGGCATCGGCATGCTGCTGGGCTTGGCTACTTTTTTGTGGGGTCAGAAGCATTTGCACGGGCAC
>CAZING010000107.1:0-9794 GCA_964540505.1 uncultured Cellvibrionaceae bacterium
GCGAGGTCGATTGCGAAACCGTCGTCGCGAAGCCGCGCCATTTTATAACGCAGGGTTCTCGGGCTGATGCCCAACCGCTCGGCCGTGTTCTTCTTGCTGCCGCGCTCCTGACGCAAAGTATCCACAATAATTTCGTATTCGCGCTGGCGCAAATCGCTGCCCAACAGTGCGCGCTCGCTTTCGTCGGGAATCAGCGGCGCGTCGTCTTCTATCGAAAGTTTTTCAGCGATGGCGGCACTGCCTTGCAGCAATGTGGGCTTGGCACTGAATGTGTTGTAAACGTGAAGTCCCAAGTCTTCCGGGTGGATAAGCACACCCGGCTGGAGGATTAACGCGCGCTGCATGACGTTATCCAGCTCACGCACGTTACCCGGCCACCCGTAATGCTTTAATGTGCGCTTTGCGTCCTCTGAAAGCTTCACCCCCACGCGGAATTGTTTGGCCGCGTGTTTTTCCAATAATTTTTCCGCCAAGGGCAGAATATCTTCAACTCGGTCGCGAAGCGGCGCCCACTGCAGCGGCAACACCGACAAGCGAAAGTACAGGTCTTCTCGGAACTTGCCTTCTTCAACGTAAAAACGCATATCGCGATTCGACGTGGCGATCACCCGTACATCAAGCTTGATACTTTTGCGCCCGCCCAACCGTTCGACCTCTCGCTCTTGCAAAACACGCAACAGCTTTGCCTGCAAGCCGAGGTCCATTTCCGAAATTTCATCCAATAGAAGTGTGCCGCCATTGGCCTGTTCGAATTTTCCGGGCGCCGAACTGTGGGCACCTGTATAGGCGCCTTTTTCATGGCCAAATAACATCGCTTCGAGCATATTTTCGGGAATGGCCGCGCAGTTGATGGCAACAAAGGGTTTATCCGCTCGTGGCGAATTATTGTGAATAAAGCGCGCGAGCACCTCTTTGCCGGTACCCGATTCGCCCAGAAGCAGCGCCGTTGATTCTGACTGGGCAACACGCACGGCCAACTGCAAAAGCTGCTGGCTTTGCCGCGACTCGGCCACAAGATCTTCGGCCACCCCCGTCTGGACCCCGACGTACCGGTTCACCGCCTCCAGCAATACTTTGGGGTCAAAGGGCTTTACCAAATAATCCACAGCGCCGTCGCGCATGGCTTTCACCGACTCACTGATGCTCGCATAAGCGGTAATCAACAAAACCGGCAAGTGCGCATAGTGCGTCTTAATAAAATTCAGCAGGTCGTGGCCG
The DNA here is from genome assembly GCA_964540505.1 of uncultured Cellvibrionaceae bacterium. Taxonomy (GTDB): domain Bacteria; phylum Pseudomonadota; class Gammaproteobacteria; order Pseudomonadales; family Cellvibrionaceae; genus CAYZQH01. The sequence continues at coordinate 1,219 of CAZING010000107.1, forward strand.
CTCATGGCCCCCATGTTGACATCGGAAATGACCATACTGACGCCCGGCTCACTGCGCAGCACTTCGAGTGCTTCTTCTGCGCAGTCGGCTTCGAGGACATCGAAGTTCGCCAACTGCAGGGTATCGACCAGCGCCTCGCGCAGATTGGGGTCGTCTTCGACCACCAGTAAGCGATTGATATTGAGATCTTCCGATCTGCTCAACACATTTTGCATAGCTGCCCCACTTATGCCTGTTCGATGGGAATGATTAAGGTTGCGCAAGTGCCTTTGTCTTTTACAGACTGCAGGCGAAATACGCCGCCATGAGCGCGCACAACCGATTGCACCACGGCCAGCCCAAGCCCCGTCCCTTGCGGTTTGGTGGTATAGAAAACTTCTTGCGATTGGGCCAATTCCGCCCGGTTCATACCAGGCCCATTGTCGGCCACCGCAAGGGCAATCGCCGAACAGCCGTTCAGCGCGGTTTTAACGAACGACACCTTCAATTTCGCCGCCTTGGGGTTCGCCTGTAGTGCGTTGTTGACAAGGTTCAGCACCGCTCCGATCAAAGCTTCGCGGTTGCAGCGCAGCCTCACCCCCGGGTTTGGGTTTTGCCACAAACACTTACCCTTGGCGGTCGCCAAAGGCACCTCCATTGCCGCGCGCAACCCGAGCTCTAAATCGCCCAGGCTGACGCTGTCGTTAAGAGGCAGTTCGTTGCGCACAAACAACAACATATCGCGCACCTGCCGCTCCATATGATTCAGGCGTCCCAGCAATTTATGCGCGAACTGTTGGCTTTGTTTCGGCGAGAGCGTGTCGTTTTGCAGGTGATTCGCGTATAGAATCGCTGCGGATAAGGGCGTGCGAATTTGATGCGCCAACGCGGAGACCATGCGCCCCATCGCGGATAGACGCTCGCTTCTGTTAACTTGCTGTTGCAATCGATGGGTTTCGGTTTGGTCGGTAAGCAGAATAATCTGGCCCGAATCGGCCAGTGAGGCTGTGGCCAAACTGATGCGTCGCCCTTCAACCGTCGAGATTTCGTAGCGATCACCGCTTTCAGGCGCGAAGCATAAACTGATGATGTCTCGCCACACATAACCTTCCAGCGGATGGTTTAGCATTTCTCGGGCGACCGGATTGACTTGGGTCACAAACCCTTTAGCATCCAGAACTATGACCCCGCCGGGCAAAAACTCCAGCAAGGTTTGCAGGCGGTTGGCCAGCAGATTCTTCTTCTCGAGTTCTTGTTCCTTTTGTGCCGAGACTTCTTTAAGCTCTCGAGACAGCCGGGTCACGCGAGACTGTAACAATTGAAAGCTGTTCGACAATTGCCCGGCCGTCGAAGCGAAGGCTTCAATGGACGCGGGTACCGAAGCCTGTTCAGTGGCTGCGCCCGAGACATCTGCGGCGTTTCTCATTACCTTGCTCCCGACGATTTACCGTCATTGTGATAGCGATATTCACGGTAAATGCAATCGAGGTGCCAACTAAATTGTCCTTATATTTCAATAACTTACACAGCCCCAAGAGAAACCAGTCAAAAGTTTGGCTCCCGCCCCCCGCCGCACCACGACGGTAACGCGGGCATTTCGTGCTCTTAATGAACCGCTACCGGTTGCGCTTGCGGCCTAAGCGCCATCAACTAGCATTTTAGCGGTCAATTACTCGATCAAAGGCCGGGGTCTTTCGTTGCCGTTACGGAAACCCGAACAGGATAGCTATGAGCATAGGCGTGCTCGACTTATTTAGGCCCGCCATCATCGGATAACTTTGGCCCGTAAAGAAGCCGGTATCATCAATCCTTATGAAAGATGATCTAGAAATGCTGGCGATTACACAAGCGGATCGAAGTTTGGTAAGTTCTCTGAAACGACCCGACGGTAACGATCGTCATCGCCCCTATGGTCTCTCGCCGATACCGGTCGACCGCCTCCACCGCGATCCCAATCCGTTGTCAGAAAGATGGTATCCGTGTCAGCGGCGGGTCGTCGCAACTCTTCGACCACCTTTTCGTTGTCAGGGAGAATCTATAGGTGGCCTCGGAATCGAAACGAAGACCTTGGCAACACTGTTGTCTGGCTTATAGATTTCCAGGATTCTTAGAGGATGGCCTTACCAATATCAACATGTTGCAAATAAAGTTGCGTGGACGACTTCCATTATCGCGTTTTGAACTTTCGGTAGCAGGAAGTCCGTACGGGAACTTTCGCAATGCTCAATTGGCGCTGGCGCTGCGAACGGTTACCGAATTTGCCGCATGGCCGGAGTATCGACGTCAGCATAAGCCGAACAGCCCGACGCTTCGGGAGACGCGCACGAATAAGTCGCGCCAAACCCGCAGTTAGCGGTTTCTTTAACGCGCGACGCTATCCGGTCGTAATGCTATCCGTTAACGGCGACCTGCGAGACAAAACTCGGGCGTTTACCGACAAACTTATAAAGTGCCAAGATACTTTCGACGGTTTCATGCGCGGGTTCAGTGTCCGCCTTATATAAAACAAATTCGTACATATCCTGCAAATCGTTGTAAATGTTGCTTACAACTTCGCGCACTTGAACCGAGTTCTCACAGTTCTCCAATACCCTATTGATATCTTTGCTCAGTATGCTTTTTTCTTGAAAATAATCTTCGACCCAGTTGCCGAGCTTTAGCGCGTCTTCATCGTCCTCGACAACGTAGAGTAAGTCGGCAATTCCCTGCTCTCGATCGGCCAAATACTCCATTAAAATTTTCTCTCGCTGAAAGCGGATATGTTGTGCGCGCTTTCTTAAGACGCTAGCCAGAGTTAGATGAAATTTGCGGGTGGTAACAACTATGTCATTCACCGTGTAAACGCGCAGAGTCATGATCAACCTCCAGGTCAAATGGAAACACTGACGGGTATTCAGCAACAACTATTCCACAATATACCGGCCGTCATCTAAGTACTTTTAGCCTTCGCCCGCCAGCCAGCCAATAACGGTTGATGTCAATGGCTTTCCAACTCAATCGATTAATAAACGGATTGACTCACCAAGTCATCGTCGTAATCCGGCAGCGCTTCCAACTCCTCGCCGCTCATTTGGGTTCGCCAAATCACTACTTGGCCGGTGAGCTCAATCTCCGCTGCGCTCACGAATACCGATTTAGCCACTACCGAGAGGCGATCGGTAAGCCGTACGACTAAACCGACAAACTGCCCGTGTTCATCGAGCACAACATCTTCAACTTCGCCAACTTCTTGCTTCTGAAGGTTGATGACGCGGCTGCCTTGAAGCTCGGCAAGGTTTACTCGGACGGCTTTCGAGTTAGGCGAAGCCGCATCGGATGTCGTCGGCACTTTGAGCGTCCCCTCTGTTGACTCGGTGCTTTGAGAGTCGGGAACTGTTGCTGCCAGAGCAGGCGTATCGTATAAGCTTGTCGCGGGCGCAGTGGCCGCCGGGTTATCGGCTGCGGACTCTGAGGCAGTCAAAAATAAAAGCGCGACATTTGAGGCAATCAGAATTTTAAGCGCCCGCGAGATTCGAAACTTTGATTTTCGAAAAACCCGGTTCAGATTTAAATTTTGCGAACACACAATCGCCGAGTTCACCATACTTTACCTCCGATCATTAATGTTAAACCGCGCCGTTTAACCGGCGGGCTGTTGTCCTTGGGCCTTTTCAGTTTAATCAGTTTAACTTTTTGCTTTTTAACTGTTGTGTCCGACGGCTGCACTTTGTATACCATTGTTTCTCGTCCCGCGTGGGCTAAAACTCTTCGCGATCCGCGGCTTTCATTGGCTCTATATCCGCCCTCGTGCCCTTTGCAGATTTTTCATTCGTGATGACGTCCGTACAAAGGCCCTATTTCCTTACCGATTTCTACTCAATAAATCCGATATAAAACTCTCGGTATATTGCAAATCTGTCTTTATATTTATTTTTCTTTGGTCTTTTAGTTGGAATCTCTGATCAACGGCCACTGCCCCTATTCGATTTCTGAACAAGCGAGTCTCAAACACCCTTATCACGCAGTACGCGGCCTATTCTTACAAAGTATGAAAAGTTGAGATTGTGCAATCTAAAGTCCGCTACCGCGCCGCCCAAAACATCGCTTTTCCCTTCGCAGCGCCTTGGTGCGCTTCTTGCGTAATCAATGGCGACGAAACGTCTATTGACTCAACAGTGACAATGGAGATTGACTATGACAGCCCTAGACTCTGCGCTTAATTATCTTGCCAAACACCCCTACTCCACCGCGTCTGCCCTTACGGCGGCAACAGGCGCGGCTTACATCGTGTGGGACCGCAACCGAATTCTAGACGCTTACCAGCGACGACTCGAAGGCTCCGAGAGAGACGTCGAGGTCGGTTTGGAAACGCCTTATCTGTCGCAGAATACTCGCACTGATGAAAGCGAAATTGTAGAAGCGACAGCCGCGACCGGTACCGAAGTCCGCGCGAAACTCGCGAGCTTGTCCGATCGCTACGTGAGCAAACCTGCGAAGAATATTCAAAAGTATTCCAAAGAACACTCGAAAGTCTTGGCCGAACGCAGTAAGGCAATGGCCAGCGACCTTCGTGCCACGGCCGTGTCCCACCCTAAAACGCTTATTGCCACGGCTATGGCCTTCGGCGGTATTCTTGGCCTTCTTATTTTCAATCGTAAAGCGTATTCGCAACCGCAAACCGCCACCGAGCGTGCGCTGCACGAAGCGACCAAACAGTGGCATCAACTGCGTAAAAGCGTGGCGGGCATTCGGCACTGATTGTGAATGGAATTTAAATATCCAAAGGCGGTTTGCCGCCTAAACGGCAGACCGTCTTGTAGACGTTCCGTTAAAACAACGACAACAGTTCAAGGAGCCCGCTATGCCAGTACTCACGCCAGAGCGATTGCAAGACCCGCGCACCCGTTACGCGCGCCCTCCCTACAGTTCGCAAAAGCAACCGATTCCCGGCAAAACCGGCGACATGGCGCCCGAGCCGGACCACGGCGAAAGCAGCTATGTGGGTTCGGGCCGCTTAAAGAATATGGTGGCGTTGGTCACCGGAGGGGACAGCGGAATCGGTCGCGCCGTGTGTCTCGCATTCGCCCGTGAAGGAGCGGATGTCATCTTCACTTATTTGGCCGACGAGGAGCGCAAGGACGCCGAAACCACCGAAGCGCTCATCCGCGAGGCGGGCCAAACGGCGCTAAGCATCCAAATGAATCAAGGCGAAGCTCAGGCGTGTGAACAGACAGTGGATAAAGTCCTCGCGGAGTTTGGTCGTCTTGATATTCTGGTCAATAACGCCGCTTTGCAAAAAACCTACGACAAGTTCGAAGATATTACCAACGAAGACATCAGTGAAGTTTTCAAAGTCAATATCGAATCCTTTTTCTATTTCAGCAAGGCTGCGCTAAAGCATCTGCCGCCCGGGGGCTCGATTATCAACACGTCTTCTATTCAAGCGTTCAAGCCCAGCGCAACTTTGCTGCCTTACGCCGCCACCAAAGCGGCTATAGCCAACTTTACGAAATCTCTGGCGAAAGAGGCTATCGAAAGGGGCGTTCGTGTTAACGCCGTCGCCCCAGGCCCAGTCTGGACCCCACTAATACCCGCAACCATGCCCGAGGAAGCTGTCGAGAAGTTCGGCTCGCACAGTCTGTTCGGTCGAGCTGCGCAACCGGCGGAGCTGGCTCCCGTTTATGTCTTCCTAGCATCCTCCGATGCGAGCTTTATCACGGGCGAAATTTACGGCGTAACGGGCGGCGCCAAGCAACTGTAAACGGATTGAGACCCATGGCTTGTTGACACTCATTCGATGGCCGCTGCCAGAGGCTATGTCTCGAGCGGCTAGGCAGCGCGAGCGTGGTTTGTATTGCAATCGCATAGGAGCGATCGGATGATCAGTTAACAGGCCTTAAAACGCGCCAGTTTTGTAAAAGGAGCACGCTTATGCACACTTCCAAACACCCCGTCGAACCTGCATTTGCCGTGGACGATCTTAATAGTTTACTGTCGAAACACCACAATTTAATTTCGAGTTACGATTTTATTTTCAACTCTATCGACTCAAAACCGATACTGGAGGTCTGCTCCGGTGTCCGGCAAAGCCATACGTTTTGCGCGCAACGCTTACGCGAGTGGATACTTCAGAACGGGGGGTCGGTCGTCGACTCCTCCGACGCCGTAGCGGCGGTTAAAAATATGCGCATATTGGTCAGCACGCGCTTATCATCCGGCCCCGATTTGGTCGAAGAGATGCGCGATCAAGAACGCGCTCTGATTGATGACTACGCGAGAAACATCAACAACCTCACACGCATGGACGGACTTGAAGCCACACTTTTGACGAACATGGACGACGCCGAAGTCCGAGAACAAGCCCTAACCCGCTTTCTTATCCACTGAAGCGGCTCGCGTTCTATATAGAATATGTGCGCACTTCTGCGCAGGAAGCACGCCTCACGACTGTCGTGTTTATTCTGGCGATGGACCGGAGTTATTATCGACGCAATTTACGCGCGCAACTCGTAAGCGAAAATAAACGCGTCTTGTCTTTTTTTCTGCGTGCGCTCGCCCGAGTCGTAGTAACCCGGGCGGACACCCACTTGATTAAATCCCAAAGACTCATAAAGCGCAATTGCGGCAAGATTGGTGCATCTGACTTCAAGAAACATCCGCTCACAATTGCCGGTGCAATGACGCAGAATTGAATCTAAAAATGCTTTCCCTATGCCTTTTTTCTGATGCTTTTGATCGACCACGAATAAGAGTAGCTCCGCGTCTTCGACAAGCAACGAAAGCACCGCGTAAGCGCATAAGCGCCCCGTGGTGTCAAAGAGCCCGAGACAACTGTGCGACTTTAGAGAGCTTGCTATATGGCTGAATTGCCAGGGGTGCTTATGCGATCGCGTTTCTATTGCCCAGATGTCATCGAGGTCCGAATTGGCCAAGCTCGCAATGGTATAGTCACACCCCAAATGCGAAAAAGAATATTGACTAAACGATTCCCGGCGCATTGTGTTTAAAGTCTCTAAGGGCTTTCCAGCAAACGGCTTTAAGCTCTGGGGTTTTAAGCATCTCATAAAGGCTCGGCATCACTATGGTGGGGACACCAAAGGCAACCAGGGCGTTACCCAGAGCTTGGTCATAGCCAAGACCCTCAGGAGCTACGGCATCATAGGCGGCGCTGCCCATCAACCAAATGGATTTTACCGGGACTCCGTCGAGCCGACTTTGAACAAAGGCGCTGACCATTTCCCGCGCATGGGCGAGGCTTGCGTGCAACGGGTCGTTTTTAAACATGGGCCAGTTGAGCGCATCGGATGGCGGTAAGCGCCCGGCCAGATTTTGGGTCATTAAAATATTGGTCAATAAGGTATTGACCGGCAGAGCCGAATGGGGCACCCGAGAATCCACCACCAGTACGGCTTGATCGATACGCCAGAAGTCGAGCGCAAATTCGACGGCTTGAACTTCCGAGGCGTCGAGCCCTTTCAAGCTCTGCGCGACCGGTAGAACTTGGGCATCCGCATTATCCAACAAAGCGCGGGCGTGCGTCCTCGGTTGCGATTGGGTCGCGTCACCGAGTCGTTCTGCCACCGTACCCGGCCGCTCTACTGACGCCTGCGGCGCCGCTTTCGCCGCAGGGGTAGGGCTAAGATGAATCGGCTTACTGAGCGCGGCACCAGGAAGGCGCCATCGCGGCACGTATAGGTCGACTCCTAGGGCATCGGTGTAGTAGATGCGACGCAACTCGTTCATTGGGGTATCTGTCAGTGTATGCGGTGGTATTCGCGCTGGGCGCCGGCTCGTATCATACACGATCCCCCTTTGGGAAACCGGTTGGCGCAGCCGGACAACTTCAACTCGAGGCGAATCGCCTCACCTCTTCGCGGGCGGTCAACGGATCGCGCTCAGCCAATTCCGAGACGTGGCCCGATAACGCGCTCGAACGGAAACGATTGGCTCGATCTTCGCTTCCTTCTCGATTAAGGTGAGCCCTATTCTGCTCTGTGTGTTCGACAACAGTTAATAAGCCCAATGTCTAATAACCTCAAGTTTCTGAACCATTTATATAAAATAGCGGTTGAGGCGGCGCACCCGTGCACCACGCTCGAGCCCTTTCTTCCGCCAAATCGCGACGGACCGGCTTTCGTCATAGGTGCGGGCAAAGCGGCTGCATCCATGGCTAAAGCCTTCGAGCAAGCGTGGCGGGGGCGGATCAGCGGCACGGTGGTGACCCGCTACGGGCACGGCGAGCAATGCAGGTTCATCGAGGTGATCGAAGCGTCGCACCCCGTGCCCGATGACGCGGGCGAAAAAGCAGCAAAAAAAATCCTACAGATGGTCACCGGTCTCACGCCCGAGCACAGCGTGTTTTTCTTACTCTCCGGCGGCGGCTCCGCTTTATTGTCGTTGCCGGCTCCGGGCATCACGCTCGGTCAAAAAAAGGCGATAAACAAGGCACTGCTCGCCAGTGGTGCGCCGATCAATGACATCAACTGTGTACGCAAGCACTTATCTGCAATTAAAGGCGGGCGTTTGGCGCTGGCCTGCCGGCCTGCCAAGCTATACACCTATGCAATATCCGACGTGCCCGGCGATGACCCAAGCGTCATCGCCTCCGGCCCTTCAGT
>CAZING010000108.1:0-1704 GCA_964540505.1 uncultured Cellvibrionaceae bacterium
GATTAGCAGGCAATCACATATCTGTTAAGCGGGTAGTAATAATATATTTAATCGGATTGGCCGATAAGCAGATTTTTGCGCCGGTGCCCAGCTACGGCTATAGCACTTGCGGATTCGGGAGCGTCCTAAAGTTGCCGGGCGAGCGCACCTGGCGGTTCGCTCTGGCGCGGTCCACGCAAATATAAAGAGTCCCCCAGGCTCTATAGACCGTAATAGGCAATGTGGCACTTTTTCAGTCTCTTTTTTGGGGGCGGAGTAGCGCAGTGCAACATGCAAGAATTTGATGTTCGTTAATGATTAGCCGAACCTAAGGATCGGTTCATTATTGTGTGGCAAGTCAGCGGTGTCAGACGAATAGTTGAAAAGATTTACATCGAAAATGCCAGTATTTACAAGGCCAAATCGAATGCACGGCAGGCGTTTGTCGAAGCAACCTCTATTACTGACGTACTTTTTTTCGCACAACGGCGCGAAGTTTGCAAATAAAGCTCTGAGCGATGCCTCTTTGGAACACGGGGCGTGTCGCATCACTTAATGTGTTCGAACGAGGATTAATGACATGAAAAGCACTGCAGATAAAGCAAAAGGTAAGGCCAACGAAGCAATCGGCAAAGGCAAGCAAGGGGTCGGCAAGATGAACAACGATCCCGCCCTCAAAAGTAAAGGTAAAGCTCAGGAACTTAAAGGCAAAGGTCAGCAAGTGAAAGGTGATGCGAAATCGAAAGCCAAACGCACAGTCGACTCCTTTTAAAGGCTGTCGGCCGTCTGGCTTAGGAACGGAAATCGCGATACGTGCCAAAGCCCGCGCGCCGTTGCGCGCGGGCATTAAAGCCAAGTTTACAATGTATCCTTACTTCTGGTCTCAATCGCGAATCGTGCGAAGGTTAGGGGTCACGCTAAAACTGCAGTTCTCGTCTTGTGATCGTCAACTCTATAATTCTCTAAGTTTTCTTGAAACTACACAGAGCGACCAGCGACTCGGGTTAAGGCAATCACTCAACTGGACCGCTCTAGTTTAAAAAGCCCTTTAATTCGAATATCGAAAACACCAGCCCCTCTACCATTCCGACATTCCAAAAAAATTCGAGCTTCCCAGAGCAATCGGTCCGGATTCTTTCGCTAAAACTCGCGAATAAATTCGGTTCGGTCGAATTCTTGCATTTCAATCATCGGCGAGGTCGCGGTAGTAATGACCCGAGCGATAACGTCAACAAAGAACTTAAGTGTCGGCTTTCGGGTGAATTTTTCAATTAAGAGAAGTTTATCACCTAGAAATTTCCTGCGCCTAAGTCAGTTGCGTAATCGAACCGCCAACCGTTCTAGCTTCGCTCAGCACCAGGAGGTTGTTAATGCCGGACAATTCCATAAGCACACCTTTGGGCCCATCACATGCACCCGCTCGCAGTCGCGACGACGCCACGGCAAAAGGTTTCGAGTACGGTGCCACGCGATTGCAAAACGAGCGCGGTCAACGCGAGCTAGAGCAAGACTTGCCACTTAGCTTAAGGCGTCAGAGACACCTGACGATTGAGCGTGCGTTAGGGTTATCTCGGTTGGTGATCTGCGACGTCTCGCCGACAGTCGATAACGGGCGTTACCCCGCAAAGGCCACGGTTGGTCAAAGTGTTAGGGTTGATGCCACTATTTTTGCCGATGGTCATAATCGACTTGCCGCCCGAGTGCTCTGGAAGGAGGCGGGCGATC
>CAZING010000108.1:1804-9696 GCA_964540505.1 uncultured Cellvibrionaceae bacterium
GCCGATGGTCATAATCGACTTGCCGCCCGAGTGCTCTGGAAGGAGGCGGGCGATCGTCATTGGCAGAGTCAGCCGATGCAGCTACTGGGCAGTGATCACTGGCAGAGCGCGTTTACACCTATGCGACAGGGGAACCTATTATTTCGCATAGAGGCGTGGCTCGACCGATGGCAAAATTATCACCATGAGCTTTACCAAAAATTCCACGCACAAATACCGGTGGCGCTTGAGGTGACAGAAGGCATTATGTTACTTCACGAGGTTCGCCATCACTGGCAACAAAAAATCTCCAACGCAGGTGCCGATGACGAAGGCACGATACTAAAGTACGATGAAATGGCGGTTGAAACTGCGCTGAAAACTCTTAACACCTCGCTGCAGAACCTTTCAGTATTGGAGCCCAAAGGTGATCTAGAACGGCAAGCGGGAATTTTGTTAGATCAACAATTGGCGTCGGCGGTCGAAGTGTTGGAGCCGAAGAAATTTCTCACCCGCTCTGAGCAGACTTACGTCATTAACGTCGAGCGGCAGTTGGCCGGGTTCGCGAGTTGGTACGAACTGTTTCCGCGCTCGATTACAGAATCGATTGATCGGCACGGCACTTTTGATGACGTTATTGGTAAATTACCTCGCATACGGGACATGGGCTTTGACGTTCTATACTTTCCGCCGATACACCCGATTGGTCAAAAAAATCGTAAAGGTAAAAACAATTCGGTTACCGCCGAGCCCGGCGAACCCGGAAGCCCATATGCAATAGGCAGCGAAGAGGGCGGCCACGACACCGTCTATTCTCGCTTGGGCGGTCTTGACGGTTTCCGGCGGATGCGCGCTGCCGCCGAAGCCCATGGGTTGGAATTGGCATTGGATTTTGCAATCCAGTGCGCGCCAGACCACCCCTGGCTTAACGATCACCCCGATTGGTTCACCTGGCGCCCCGACGGCACCATACGCTACGCAGAGAACCCTCCAAAAAAATACCAAGACATTGTCAATGTGGATTTCTACGCAAAAGGTGCGCAGCCCGCCATGTGGCTGAAGTGGCGCGATATCGTTCTTTACTGGGTTTCGGAAGGCGTGAAAACCTTCAGGGTGGATAACCCCCACACCAAGCCACTGCCTTTTTGGGAGTGGCTGATTAAGGATATACGCGAGCAACACCCTGATGTCATTTTCCTCTCCGAAGCTTTCACTCGCCCTGCAATGATGTATCAGTTGGCAAAAGTCGGGTTCTCGCAAAGCTACACCTACTTTATTTGGCGAAACGATAAAAACGAGTTAACCGACTATCTGAAAGAGCTTAACGAGGCGCCGGTAAGAAACTTCTACAGGCCGAACTTCTTTGTGAACACGCCCGACATAAATCCCTTTTTTCTGCAAGGTTCTGGACGGCCAGGTTTTTTAATTCGTGCGGCGCTAGCAACTACACTGTCGGGCTTATGGGGAATGTACAGTGGTTTTGAGCTTTGCGAGGCCGAGCCCCTACAAGGTAAAGAGGAATATCTTAATTCCGAGAAATACGAAATCCGACCGAGAGACTTCGCCGCGCCGGGCAATATTATTGGTGAAATAACTCAGCTAAACAAGATACGCAAAGAAAACCCGGCATTGCAAACCCACTTGGGCATTAGGTTCCTTCAAGCTGATAATCAAAACATTCTGTTTTTTGGCAAGTTTACCCAGGACAACAAAAATATCGTATTGGTCGGCATTAGCTTGGATCCAAAAAACCCGCAAGAGGCCACACTCACTTTACCATTGCAAGAGCTAGGTGCGGAGCTAAGCGATGATCTGGAAGTGACCGAGCTTATGCGGGGCACGCGGCTTCGCTGGCGTGGGCGCCACCAGCATTGGTATTTCAACCCCAATGACTTGCCCTTCGCAATCTGGCGCATTGACGCAAAATAGACAATGGCGCATGAGATTTAAAACAACCTGACGATCCTGCGAAAACATTTAGGGGAAACACTATGCCAACCGAAACATTAGAAGCGAATGTCGGAGCCGTCCTGGCACGTGGGGAAGTTGTGTCTTCGACATCAGCCGATGATGCGCGAAGCGGTACCCAACCGAAATCCAAGAATGAAACGCGGATTCTAAACGCCGAAGAGCCCACTTGGTATAAAGATGCGATTATTTACCAAGTCCATGTTAAGTCATTTTTTGATTCTAACAACGACGGCATAGGCGATTTTAAAGGCTTAATTGAAAAGCTCGATTACATTGCTGCGCTAGGGGTTAACACTATTTGGTTACTGCCGTTCTACCCAAGCCCATTGCGCGACGACGGCTACGATATAGCCGACTACTACGGCGTCCACCCAGATTACGGCACAATCGACGACCTGCGACAGCTTATCGCACAAGCGCACGCGAAGGGCTTACGCGTTATCACAGAACTTGTCATTAACCATACCTCGGACCAGCACCGTTGGTTTCAACAGGCGCGAAAGGCGCCCGCCGGTTCCGCCGAACGGGATTATTATGTTTGGTCGGACACCGAAGACAAGTACACGGGCACCCGCATTATATTTTTGGATACCGAAAAATCGAACTGGACATGGGATCCTGAAGCCAAGGCCTACTTTTGGCACAGATTCTATTCGCACCAACCGGACTTAAATTTTGACAATCCGGCGGTGCTGGAAGCAGTTTTAAAAGTCATGAACTATTGGTTGGATATGGGTGTCGACGGTCTTCGCCTGGACGCAGTGCCTTACCTGGTGGAGCGCGAAGGCACCAACAATGAAAACCTGCCAGAGACCCATGAGATACTAAAGCGTATTCGCGCAGAGGTCGATGCTACCCACCCCGGGTGTTTACTTTTGGCTGAAGCCAACCAATGGCCTGAGGATACCCAAGAATACTTCGGTGCGGGCGATGAATGCCATATGGCGTTTCATTTTCCGCTGATGCCCCGGATGTACATGGCGCTTGCACAAGAAGACCGCTTTCCGATCACGGATATTTTAAGGCAAACGCCAACCATCCCCGACAATTGTCAATGGGCCATATTTCTTAGAAACCATGATGAACTGACCTTGGAGATGGTAACCGACAAAGAGCGCGACTACCTGTGGAATCAATACGCGGCAGAAAGCCGGGCGCGCATTAACCTTGGCATTCGCCGACGACTCGCGCCACTGATGCAACGCGACCGTCGAAGAGTTGAACTTTTGAACTCGCTGTTGTTGACCATGCCCGGAACGCCGGTGATTTATTACGGCGACGAGATCGGCATGGGCGACAACATTTACCTGGGCGACCGAGATGGCGTGCGCACGCCCATGCAGTGGTCGCCGGACCGCAACGGCGGGTTCTCTAAGGCTGACCCATCGCGGTTGATGCTGCCGCCGATAATGGACCCTTTGTACGGCTTCAGCGCGATAAATGTCGAGGCCCAGAGCCGGGACCCGTATTCCATGCTCAATTGGACTCGCTCGATGCTTGAAGTCCGAAAAAAATATCAAGCGTTTGGCCGTGGCACTTTTAAAATGTTGTACCCAGCCAACCGTCGGGTGCTTGCCTACATTCGTGAATTCCCCCATGCCGAGGACGGTAAAGCAGAAACCATACTGTGCTTGGCGAATGTCTCGCGCGCCGCCCAGGCTGTGGAGCTGGACCTTTCCGCCTACGCCGGGTATGTGCCGCTTGAGCTAAGTGGCGGCAGCTTGTTTCCCCCGGTGGGGGAGTTGAACTATTTGTTAACCTTGCCGCCTTTCGGTTTTAATTGGTTCCTGCTGGCGAATGAAACCCACTACCCAGATTGGTATGCACCGCCGCCAGAACCATTGCCCGATTATCTAACCTTGGTCTTGCGCAAAGACGTCAGCGACGTAACGCGCTTGCCGTTAAAAAGCACTTTGGAGCAAGAAATTCTACCCGCCTATCTAAACAAACGCAGGTGGTTCAGCGGCAAAGGCAATTCGCTAGGTAAAGTGAGCCTTGTACACAGCGAACTGCTGCCGCGGTCTAAACGCACCGCGCACGAGACGGATCAAATTATTCTGACCGAATTTTCTGTGGACGTGGGTGATGAAACTCAACACTACCAAATTCCTCTTACGGTGTTCGACGAAGACCATCAAAGCAACGCCTTGGCCCATCAGCTCGCGCTGGCTCGTGTGCGTCGCACACACCAGGTAGGTACGCTCACCGACGGGGTATCCTCCGATGCCTTTGCCTGCATTATGTTGGAGTTGCTGCAGTTGAGTTCCGCCCAAGCGCAACCTGTAACCTCGCGCGCTTATGATGCCAATTTCGAGGGCAACATCTATTTCACGGCCACCCGAGCGTTGGCTGAGGCCGAGCTCGACAATGATGAACTCGAGATTCGAACGCTGTGCGGCGAGCAAAGTAACACTTCCATTATTTTAGGAGAGAGAGCGGTATTGAAAGTACTGCGACGGCTCTTTAGCGGGCCGCACCCCGAAGCGACAATGAGTGGCGCTTTGACCGAACGAGGGTTCGCAAACACCGCACCGCTTCTCGGTCACGTCTACCGTAAAGACGACCAGGGCGAGACCGTCACACTGGCCGTGTTGCAGGGCTACATTCCAAATCAAGGTAACGGTTGGGAGTGGGCGCTTGAGCATCTCGCGCGCTTGCATTTAGAGATCGCAGAGCTTTGCACTAACGAGCTCGCCGGCGCGGAATTCGAAACGGATATTCGCAGCTTGCAAGATGCAGCAACTCGAGAATTCGAGCGATTCACCGGCGCGATCGGCACCCGCTTAGGCGAGATGCATCGCGTACTTTGCGCCCCGACTACGAGCGAGGAATTCAAACCAGAAGTCGTCGATGAGGCGATGATAGCAAGCTGGATTGCGGCTGCTCAATCACAAGTTAGAATGGCTTGCAATCATTTAAACAGGGCGACTACCACGCTAGAAACACACCTTGATCGTGAACTCGCTCGGGCCATTATCGAAGTAAGCGACGCGATAGAGGCGCGCATTGAAGCGCTTGCCCAGTACGGCAAAGGCACGATGGTCTTTAGGATTCACGGGGATTTGCATCTCGGGCAAATTCTCGTTTCGCAAGACGACGCCTATTTTATCGATTTCGAAGGCGAACCGACGCGCACGGTGAGCGAAAGAACCGAGAAGGCGAGCCCTTATCGCGACCTGGCCGGTGTGTTGAGATCATTTCAGTATGTTGTCGACACCGCAGCCAACAATGCTGCCAGCAATCAGCGGGCGAATGATATCTTTGGCGGACACTTACGAGATATCCGGGCAACCTGTGAGCGCACATTTCTAGAATCGTATAAAAGTGCGGCGGGAGACCTCGCGCCAAAAGGGCAACAGGCGCAGGCCCACGTCAACGTCTTACGACTGTTCACTCTAGAGAAAGCCGCATATGAAATTTGCTACGAAGCAGCTAACCGACCGGATTGGCTAAAAACACCCCTGCACGGGTTCGCCGGCCTGCTGCAAGAGTTAGGGCTTTTGCCGGAGGAGTTTTCGGCCGCTCGGTTCGAAACTTCCGAAAGCGGGCGTTTGTCTGGGGGCTGAGTTTTTCGTATGCGATCAAGCGGGGGACGCCAATTTGGAGGGGTAGGGAAGCGGACCCGGTCTCAGTTGAAGGCGCCGGAGCTTGTCACCCTGGCGCCTTTAAAGCTGGTTTAGCTTAAACGGCTATAGACAACGACCGGATTAGAAGCGCCAAGCAACGCCCGCCGAGAACCCGCTTAACTCGCCGCCATCTTTATCAATATAGCTCATATATTCGCCGTTGACCGTTAGCGTTTCGGTGAGATTGACGTCAAGGCCCACACCGTAGGATAAATCCGACTCGTCGTCCGAGTAGCTGCCGGCTGGGATTGAAACGGTAACTTCGCCGCGTGTAAAGCCGACAACCGCATATGGAAAAAAGCCATCACCGACTTGCGCGCCGCCTCGCAGGTACACGCCCAACACATTGTCGACCTCAAAGTCGACATCGATACCCTCGATGTCGAAAGAATCATCGCCCACGCCAAACCCGACTCGCACTTCCCCGGCAAAATTCTCGTTGAAAAACGTTCCGGCTCGCGCGAACAGCACCGATAGCGAGAGGTCGCTATCTATGGATTGATCGGAATACTCAACGATAGCAAAATTGCCGCCGACATAATTGTCTGCCGAGACCGACGCGCTGAAAGCCAGAAACGATAAACCTAAAATGGGGAAAAACTTCTTGCCGTACATCTTAAATCTCCTTATTAAACTGAGTGGGGCGCGACCGAGGCCGCGTCGCGAAGTATAAACGAAGATTGCAACTGCAAGGGCAAGAAATTGATATAAAAGGGACAGCCCAAGTCTATTGCGCTTTGTAGGCCTGTGTCGTTTGCTGCCTGGTTCTTGCGGCTAAAACGGCGCACGTGGCAAGCATAGCCTACTTTAAACGACAGGCACTCGCGCGGGGGTGGTCGGCCTCTGTTCGTTGTCCAGCACGCGTAGCAAAAGGGTGCCGGCCTTGCAATTGATATTCGACATAGCAACTCGAAGGCTGTAAATTAGCGGTGTTCAATCTAGTATCGGTAAACAAGAACATGACCAACCACGCGCCGAAGCCCGTTGCGCTGTTTCCTACATTTGCCGAATTTCAAAATATTGATAAGGGCGAATATAAGGAGCTTCAGGACTTTTTGACAGACGGAGAAACCTGGTGGCAACAGCATTGGCGCTGGGGATATCAGTTTCTTGAGTTTGTAGGTCGGAATAAATCGGAACATACCTTCGCGCGATTCCGCAATGAAACCGAGCGGTTTTTGCTTTGGATTTTCCTGTTTAAAAGTAAGCCGATGGAGCAACTGCGCAAATCGGATATTCTGGAATATGCTGATTTTTGCTGGCAGCCACCGGCATCCTGGGTTAGCTATGCCAACCACGACAAGTTTATTTTTCGAAACGGCCGGTATCATCAGAACCCGCTCTGGGCACCATTTAAACTGCAACGGCCGAAACGACCTCACAAAGACCAGCCTCAGGACAAAAAAAAATACAGACCATCGCAACAAACCTTGGCGGCGATGTTTACCGCGATTGTGGCGTTTTACAAATACTTAATGAGCGAAGAATATTTGTATGGAAACCCAGCCCAACTTGCCAAAGCGGACTGCCGGTATTTCATAAAGGATGCCCAGGTCAAGGAAGTCAGGCGCCTAAGCGAATCGCAATGGCAGTACGTTTTTAATATCGCGCTTGAATTAGCCGAGAAAGACCGCCTTTATGAACGCAGTCTTTTTGTGATCACCGCGTTAAAAACCTTGTTTTTACGCGTATCAGAGCTTTCTGACCGCGCACACTGGTCGCCAACAATGAGCCATTTTTGGCAGGATACCGAGGGCAACTGGTGGTTAAAAGTTTATGGCAAAGGTCGTAAGCTCCGCGACATCACCGTTCCCGAAAGTTTTATAAAATACCTTAAAAGATACCGCGATTTTCGAGGCTTAAGTCCGCTTCCGTCTGTGGGTGAAAACCAACCTATAGTTGAAAAAATTCGAGGGCAGGGCGGCATGACGTCCAGACAGTTGACCAGAATCGTTCAAGATATCTTTGATAAAGCCTACGAAAGTATGCGCGACCTTGAAGGCGAAGATAGCGCTCGAAAACTCAAAGAAGCGTCCACGCATTGGCTCAGGCACACAGGCGCAAGCATGGAGATAGAGCGGGGCCGCGCCCTAAAAGATTTATCGGAAGACTTGGGCCACTCGAGCATGGCCACCACCGATACCATCTACGTGCAGACCGAGAACCGGGTCCGTGCCTTAAGTGGCAAATCCCGACCGGTAAACTGAAGACCCCCGAATCCCAATGAAGGCGTTTGCGCTGATGCTTTGGATTCGCCAACCGGGGTACCGGGAAGATCCCGCCAAATGTTACACAAACAGCCTGTAACCCTTGTAG
>CAZING010000109.1:0-9661 GCA_964540505.1 uncultured Cellvibrionaceae bacterium
CTCGGCAACCGCACCCAAGCCTCGACCATAACGCCCACCGCGCAGAAACCACTCGAGCTTCATCTCGCACGTCCTTTAGAATGACGACCCTACACGCCCTTGTCGGCAACTGAATGCGCCAATAGATCTTTTCCTGGCGCTGATTGGTGGTTGGTCCAGCAGCCAAACGCACACGCCTGAGTAACGACCCATTCGACGCATCGAAATTGCCGCCACCGGCTCGCGCTGCGCGCCCCCGGCTTTGATAGGCGCGTACGACAAAACTCTAAAGTTAACGCGACGCGTGCGCGCAGGGATTCTATCAAACGCCCTATTCGATGCGGGGAGGCTGTCGATACAAGCCTGTTTTTGGTAACGCCGCGACCAAGAGTCCGCGGATGATCTTCTTATACGCCCAGCGGACAACCTGCCTAACCATAGAAACTCGCAACTCATCAATGCATTCGCAAGCGCCAGCCCCGCCATTTTCGAATTCGGACAAACCAACACAGCCGAAATCGATATCACAGTGCGGCATTAATGAAAGCTTTTGATACCAATCAAACGGAACCTACTGGAACCTCGCCCGGCACGGCGGGACCGAGAGCGCGAGGATATGGGCGTTCGCCAACAGCCGCGCGTCGCATAAGATCAAACGCATTCGCGGCTACTTCACCGTGATACAAATACGACTGACCCTATTAAGGATTCGGCGGTGGCTCCGAGCGCCGTTTTACCGGCTCGAAAGTTTACAGGCCTTAAGGCGCTCGTTGCCCGCATGTGCTTGTGTTTGTGCTTATAAAAGTCGTTGGCGGGCCATAACGCGGACGGAAAGGCTAAATTGCGAGGGGTGTAACGCAGGGATACGCGGTGGGTTTGGTACATGTTGTATACGCTGCCGGTTTGAATCACAACCGCGCCGGCAGCGCTTATAGTCAGCTCAATTGCGCAAAGATTGCCTGCTTAATTTGCTCCATTGAGCCTATGCCTGGGATTCTGGCGTAGCGACACTCGGCGCCGCTCTCTGCCGCCTTCATGTAGTAGTCGACGAGAGGTTTGGTTTGCTCATGATAGACCGCAAGGCGCTTGCGTACGGTATCTTCTTTATCGTCGTCGCGCTGAATCAAAGGTTCGCCCGTGATGTCATCTTTGCCGGGCTCTTTCGGTGGGTTATAGATGTTGTGATAAATTCGGCCGGAATCGGGGTGCACGCGCCTACCGCTCAACCTTTTAACAATTTCCTCGTCGTCTACGTCTATCTCTAAAACGTGATCGATCCTCACGTCGGCCGCTTTCAGCGCTTCTGCTTGCGGGATGGTGCGCGGAAAGCCATCGAATAGGAACCCGTTTTTACAGTCTTCGTGGGTTATGCGTTCCTTCACCAGACTTACAATAAGGTCATCCGGCACCAAGCCGCCAGACGCCATTATGTCCTTCACTTGCACACCCAGCGGCGACTCGGCTTTGACTGCGGCACGCAGCATGTCACCGGTGGATATTTGAGGGATAGCGAAGGACTCCATAATGAATTTAGCCTGAGTGCCTTTACCGGCACCTGGGGCACCTAACAATATAATTTGCATTATGGAAACTCTCCCGAAATCTGCGCATATCATAAAAAAAGGACGCTAAAGATACACATGAAGCACGCCATTCTCAAGCGGCCCTCTGGCATGGGCCGCCCTCAAGGCGCCCGCTCTCGGCCTGCGCCTGTAGCGAAGAGGCGGATTCGCGGAGCGCTCGCGTGGTCGCAAGCCGCTCGAACCGCCGCCCCCGGGGCCGTTAGTCTTGTTCCGGCCTCGGGGCGTCTAGGGCCTGCGGTGGCGGCCAGCGCCCCGTGCTTTGGCGGCGCCACAATCGCCCGACCCCTTACCCGAAGTTGCCGAACCTTCTACACAGCGGGCTTTAAGGGCGACAGATGACACTCATTTCAACATAACTTTCAGTATTCAGTCACAATTCTGTGTCTAGACTTTAATAGGTGCCGGAGTTGATTGAGCCGAATACGGTTTTAGGCGCGGCCCAAGCGCGCTGTCCATCACTTTTTGGGGCCGCGAAGACTCGACAGATACAAACTCACTACTCGAAATACCCGAAATAAAAGGTGCTTGTTTATGACACTGCGTGAATTGATTCAAAACTGGGAGAAAAACGCCAGCAACGCTCTCACAGACGCCCAATACGAAGTGCGCTTGACCACTCATGATGCCGCAAAGATCGCTGCTCTCGCAGAAATGTACCCGGCGCGGACGCAAGAGCAAATCATCACAGAATTGTTATCCGCGGCATTAAGTGAACTGGAGTACACGCTGCCTTATATAGAAGGCGAGAACGTCACCAATCTGGACGAACTCGGCGATCCAATTTACGAAGATGTGGGGCCTACCGGCACATTTGCGCAACTCACGCGCAAACACTTTAATCTAAACCAACAACACTGACGGTCACCCGACCACCGGCTGTCTGATAGACAAGGTCTCAGCGAGCGCGCCAAGGACGCTCGCGCCATTCGAACGCCAGTTGCCCCAAATGGCGATGCGAGGCGTAGCGTTCGATGCCGCATGACACTTTCAAAGATAAAGAGGATTGCCTGCAAGATACGCATAAACGCACAGCGCGCTAGCGGTTCTGAACGGGTCTCTGCCCACCGGTTATTATCCCGCACGCATTTCTTGTAGCTGCGTTGTGACAGTTGCGCGAAGCCGCGGTATGTAAACCACCCACACTGTTCATGCACTGCCCCACTTTTTTGTGCTTTTTGGTTTGCGTCTCAGGCGCCCGTGATTTATGAAGCGTTCAATAGCCTTTGGCTTTGGCGTCCTGCCAGAAGGTTTCCATAGCGTTTCTATTGTTTTTGGTCATTGCCCGCGAGGCGCTTTGCATTTGATCTTCCACATATTCAAACCTGCGCACGAATTTGCCGTTGGCGCCGCGCACCGCCTCTTCTGCATCGATGCCCAGATGTCTGCCCAGGTTAACCAGGCTAAACAGTAAATCTCCGAACTCTTCTTTCAGGCCATCGCCATTGGTACGGCATTGCTCTTTGAATTCGTGAAGTTCTTCGTCCACCTTTTGCCAGACGCCGTCGGAGTGATCCCAGTCGAAGCCGGATTTGGAGGCGCGTTTTTGCAATTTTTGGGCGCGTTGAAGCGCCGGAAGTGCCTTGGGTACATCGGCCAGAGCGCCCGTTTGGCCTTTCTGGTCGCGCTCTAACTGCTTTTGTTGTTCCCAGTTTTGCTTAACTTGCGCCGACTGCAAGTGTTGATCCGAAATGCGGCTTTGCAATGTGCCATCGGGGAACACATGCGGGTGGCGACGAATCAGCTTTGCGGTCAACCCGTCTACCAC
Organism: uncultured Cellvibrionaceae bacterium; assembly: GCA_964540505.1. Classification (GTDB taxonomy): domain Bacteria; phylum Pseudomonadota; class Gammaproteobacteria; order Pseudomonadales; family Cellvibrionaceae; genus CAYZQH01. The sequence goes on from CAZING010000109.1 coordinate 3,328, forward strand.
GTCATTGAAATCGAACAAATCAAGTTCGCGTGCCAGCTGCCCATATAACGCAATTTGCAACAACAAATCGCCGAGTTCTTCACGCAGATGCACAAAATCCTCTCGCTCTATCGCATCCACCACCTCGTAGGACTCTTCAAGCGTGTAGGGAGCGATGCTCGCGAACGTTTGCTTCAGATCCCACGGACAGCCCGTTTCAGGGTCCCTCAGCCGCTCGATTAAATACAACAGGTCGGACAGCGAGTACTTTGTTGGAGACATAGGTTAATTCTTCCGGCGAACAGAGGAAACATTGGGCAGACGGCTTAAACGCCCAAGTACGCGACTAAGGTCACTAAAAGATAAAATCTCGAGCGTCATGGTCATATCCACGGTATTTCTGTGTTTATTGGACAGCGTTTGCAGCGCGCTGACGTTCATCCTCTCGCGATCGAGCAAGGCCGTGATGTCGCGAAGCAACCCGTGGCGGTCGAACGCTTCCACCAGCACATCCACCGAGTAAAACTGCTCGGGCTTCTCGGCCCAATCGACGGTAATCATTCGCTCGGGCTCATCGCTCGCAAGCTGCAGCGCGTTTGTGCAGTCCTGGCGGTGAATTGAGACTCCCCTGCCAAGCGTGATATAGCCGACAATGCTGTCGCCAGGAATGGGCTTACAGCACTGGGCGATGCTCGAAAGCAAATTACCCACGCCGTCAATATACACGTCACTGCCGGCGTCGTTCGTCTCTGCTCGGCCCACCAGAGAGATAACGGGTTCGGACTGTTTGTCCACCTTAAACAGACGCTGCGCCGCGTTAATCACGCGATCCACCGTAATGTCTCCGGTGCCTACGCCCGCGTATAGGTCTTCAAGCGATTTCACATTAAATTTATGGGCCAGTTGCTCAAAGTCCAAGTCTTCCACCGCCAAGCGCATAAACTCGCGGTCAAGGATCGCTCGGCCATCGGCAACGTTTTGTTCGCGGTCCTGCTTTTTAAACCATACTTGTAGGCGGCTGCGCGCCTTCGATGTGGTTATATAGCCAAGCGACGGCACTAGCCAATCGCGGCTTGGCGCCTCGCGGTTGCCAGTGAGAATCTCCACCTGGTCGGCGGTTTTCAGCGAATGATTGAGCGGCACTATGCGACCGTTGACCTTGGCACCTTTACAGCGCAAGCCAATATCGGAATGAATGCGAAACGCGAAATCGACAGGGGTCGCGTTCTCGGGCAGGTCCACTACATGGCCGTCCGGAGTGAACAGATAAATGCGGTCTTGCTCGATTCCGCGCGGCAGGTGATCTTCCCACCGGGTCCCCCCTATTTCATCGTGCCACTCCAATACTTGACGCAACCATTCGATTTTCTGCTCGTAGCTGGACGAAGAGCCGCCTTTGTCGCTTTTTTTGTAACGCCAATGAGCACAGACGCCGTATTCGGCTTCGTCGTGCATGTTTCGAGTGCGAATTTGGACTTCCAGAACACGGTTGTCGGGGCCTTTTACCGCCGTATGCAACGACCGGTAGCCGTTTTCTTTCGGGTTGGCGACATAGTCATCGAACTCATTTGGAATATTGCGCCAGAGCGAGTGCACCGTACCCAGAACCCGATAACAATCCTGCTCTGAATCTACAAGGATACGGACCGCGCGAATATCGTAGACCTCGGAGAAACTGATCGATTTACTGCGCATTTTGCGCCAGATGCTGTAAATATGTTTTGCCCGACCGAAGATCTCCGCGTCTATCCCTTCCTTGGCAAGCGACACTTGCAATAAATCGATAACCCGCTCGATATAGGTCTGGCGATCGATGCGCTTTTCGTCGAGCAACTTGGCAATATATTTATAGTCGTAAGGATGAAGGTATCGAAAAGAGAGGTCTTCCAGTTCCCATTTTATGTGGCCGATACCTAAACGGTGCGCCAAAGGCGCGTAAATGTCGGAAACCTCGCGAGCGACCTTCTGGCGCTTCTCGATCGGCGCGGTCTTGACCGCGCGTATCGCACAGGTCCGCTCGGCGAGTTTGAGCAAGGCAACCCGCACATCGTCGACCATCGCCACTAGCATTTTGCGGACGTTATCCGCCTGCTCTTTGCTCTCCAGGCCCATCACCGCATCATTGCTGTGGTTAGAGAGCTTGCTGATGGCCGCCATTCGAATAACGCCTTGAATCAGCTTTGCGACCGGCTCGCCGAACTCGCGCTCGACTGTCTCTATGGGCACTTTGGCCTCGCGTACGCTGCGATAGAGAATGGCAGCGATCAAGGTGTCTTTATCCAGCTTGAGCTCGGCGAGTATCTCGGCCATTTCGAGCCCTGCCGAGTAAGAGGAATAGCCTTCGCCCCAGCCGGTAAGCTTATCGCCCGGCAAAGGTTCCACCTTGTGACTCAGCTCACAAGCTTTGACGAGTTCGCCATTGCAGCTTTCATGTAGCTCGGCCGCCTCGCATAATTTTTTAATCCAAGAATCTGTATCCAGCTGCCCATCAAGAAGCGTGGGTCGATCCTCTCTGACTTTTACCATTTCACACTGTCCATTTTAAAATCTTGCCGGCGGAAAATGGCTTCCGGCGGGAGCGATCGAATGAGTGTTAACCGGCCCTTTCGCCGTCGCAAGCAAAGTCAGCGGCGAACACGCCCGAACTCAGGTATCGATCGCCTCGGTCGCAGATGATAGCCACAATGACCGCGTTGGCCACCTCGCGACCGAGCGCTAGCGCGGCACTGACTGCCCCGCCCGAGGACACACCACAGAAAATGCCTTCGCGCGCGGCGAGTTGACGCATGGTTTGCAAGGCATCTTCCTCGGTGACATTTCGAATTTCGTCGATATTGTCGGGCGCAAAGATTTCGGGCAGATAGGCCTCAGACCAGCGTCTAATGCCCGGAATACTGGCGCCTTCAGCTGGCTGTAAGCCTATAACTTTTACCTCGGGGTTGCGCTCTTTCAAGTATCGAGAGGTCCCAACTATAGTTCCTGTGGTACCCATAGAGCTGACAAAATGCGTAACAGTGCCCTCGGTTTGCTGCCAAATTTCGGGGCCCGTCGTTCGATAATGCGCATTGGGGTTGTCTTGATTGGCGAATTGATCCAGCACCTTGCCTCGGCCCTCGCGCTCGAGCTGTTTGGCAAGGTCTCGAGCGCCCTCCATGCCGGCTTGCTGACTTACCAGGATCAACCGTGCGCCGTACGCGGTCATAGCCGCTTTGCGTTCTTGTGTGGCGTTCTCGGGCATGATTAAGGTAAGCGGGTAGCCTTTTATCGCCGCGGCCATGGCCAGCGCAATTCCGGTATTGCCGCTGGTCGCCTCGACCAGTGGTTCGCCAGGGTGGATATCGCCACGCTGCTCGGCTTGTTGAATCATCGCCAAGGCCGCTCTATCCTTGACGGACCCGGCAGGGTTATTGCCTTCCAATTTCAGCAATATCCGGTTACTGGTACCTTCACCGAGCCGTTGCAAGCGCACCAAGGGCGTGTTTCCAATACATTGCTCGATTGTGGGGAATTCAATCATTCACTGACCTATAAATGAAACGGCTATAAAAAGCAGACAAAGCCCGCCTTAGCGGCCCAAGAAGCCCAAGATCCGCTGCGGCAAGCGGTCTATTCTATCTGTATTTGTGGTATCTTAAAACGCACAAATAAGTGGCTGCCACAGGGCGCGACAGCCCGGCCCCAAAAGGAACTGTTCTTTGTCGAATACGGATGCTTATAAACTCGCGCAATGACAAACAATCAATCCTTCCTCCGTCAGCTGCTTTTTTATGTCGTTACGCCTATTGCGCTTGCGCTGATTTTTATCGCCTCGTGCTTTGTTTTGGTACAAAAAAGCCAAACCCATTTCTTCGAACAGCAACTCTTCGATTTTATAGAACAAAGCATAAGTAAATCCCACGCTCAAGGTAATGACCACCGCGCATTTGTTATCGAACAACTGCTCGAGCTTGGGCCTGTCCAGTACTTAAGCCTTTACAACACGCAAACAACCAAGATCGACCATTTCGGCTTGCCGATGAAGCCGCCCTCAAGCGCTCAACTCCACGATGCACAGCCGCATTGGCATAGGCGTAATGTTGCCTATAAGGCGTTTGGGCTGGATTCAAACGAGTGGTTGATTGCGGGCATCAGCAACCACGACCTGGTTATCAACGAATACAAAAGCATTTTCTTCATCGTATTGGTTGGCATAATGGTGTTGGGCTTCGTCGCATATTTCACCACCAAGCTTCACCAAAGTATCACCGACCCGCTGCAATCGATCATACTGCAAACCCGAAAGCTTTTGACTTACGAGGTTAAAGACCTCATAAGCGTCAAAAACCCGAACATCTTTCAAGATCTTGTTAACATCATCAATGAGATTGTCAAATTCCAAAGCGCCATCCACGAAGAAATGCGCACCTTTGGCGAACAGTCCACCAGAGAGCTTCGCGAGACGCTTGAGACAGTCGAAATTCAAAATATTGAGCTCGATATCGCCCGAAAAAATGCGCTTCAGGCGAGCAAGGCTAAATCCGAGTTTCTGGCGAACACAAGCCACGAACTTAGAACCCCTCTCAATGTAATTTTGGGGTTTAGCAGCCTGCTGTTAAAGACCGAGCTTTCGAACCAGCAACGCGATTACTTGGCCACCATAGAGCAATCCTCGCAAGGGTTGCTCACCGTCATCAATGACATTTTGGATTTCTCCAAACTCGAAACCGGCCAACTTACACTCGAATACAAGCCTATTTCGCTTCGCGAAATTATTGAAGAAATCCTCGCCATTTACGCGCCTTCTGCGCACGAAAAAAATCTTCGACTGCTGTCGATGATCCACCGCAACATACCCATCAACCTTTTGGGTGATCCGCATCGAATCAAACAGGTGATTACCAATTTGGTCACCAATGCGATCAAATTCTCAAACCGAGGCCATATAGTCGTGCGCGCCGCAAGCCTCAGCGAAACCGACAACCGCACAGAAATAAAAATCTCGATCACCGATAACGGTATTGGTCTAACAAAAGAGCAGCAAACCCAGCTGTTTACCGCCTTCTCAAAAGTCGACAGTAGTGACAGCCGCCTTCAGGGCGGCGCGGGGCTTGGCCTGGCGATCGCCAAAGGCTTGATCAACCGGATGCAGGGCGAGATAGGCGTCGAATCCAATACCGCCACGGGCTCTTGCTTTTGGTTTACCTTGCGATTAGGCGTTGATAAAACCAAACCGGGTGTATCCCCGCTGGTCAACTCTCTTTACGGCATCAACGCTTTAGTCTACGACGCCAATGACGACAGCCGTATGGAAATTACCCAGCGCCTCACGGAATGGGGTGTGTTCTACCTGGAAGAAAACAACCTCGTCAATATCGATCAGCCGTTATCCGAAAGTAAACACAAAGCTGAAATTGACCTGGTCATACTTGATGCTTACACCGACCTCAACAGCTTTGACCGCGATAAGCTCTTGCGCATAGTGCACAGCATCAGCGCCCGCTACCAGATACCCGTGATTATCCTGGCGCCCAGCAGCATTCAACGCTTAATGCATGACGACATAATCGGGTTAAACACAGTCATAGTTCAACGCCCGTTGCAACACGCACTTTTACACCAAGCAATTTGCAATCAGCTGGATATAGTTCAGCCACTCGGCACGCCCGAAAGTGAGCCACAGGAGACATCGTCATTATCCTGCGGTTTGCGCAACACCGAGGTACTGGTGGTAGAAGACAACCCCGCGAACCTGAAACTCGTGTGCGAATTTTTAAAAGGGTTCGGTGTACAGGTCTCCACTGCCGAGAATGGCTACAGCGCCATCGAATTGTGCGGCGAAAGAAATTTCGACTTAATTTTTATGGATGTTCAAATGCCGGGAATTGATGGCCTGGAAACCACTCGGCAGTTGCGCGCCATTGAAGGCACTTTGCGCACGCCAATTATCGCCCTCACCGCGCATGCGATAGACGAGCAAAAAACCCGTCTATTGTTGGCCGGAATGGACGACTTTCTGAGCAAACCGGTCAACGAAGCGGATTTACGAGTCATGCTCAATCGCTGGTCGGCCAAAGTAAATGCGCCTCAGCAAGGCCACGACAACCACACTTGCGACACCGCCAGCCCAGACGCCTCCACAGAGCAAGATTCACCCAAAGTATTTGACTGGCATGAATCCATGGAGCGCGCCCGGCACAAGCCGAAACTTGCGCGGGATATGCTTCAGATGTTGGCCGACGCCATAGAACCTACCCGCTCGAAGTTGACCGAAGCGCTGGCGCAACGAAATTGGCAAACAATGGACGAAGTAGCCCACAAATTCTACGGTGGCTGTTGTTATTGCGGCGTGCCCGCGCTTAGACAAAACACCCGAAGA